>CAZEXA010000021.1:0-9997 GCA_964516565.1 uncultured Eubacteriales bacterium
TCCTACAACAGCGTTAAAATCACCTGGCAGGCTGTCACGGACGCGGACCGCTACGCCGTCTATATCTCAACCTCCAAGGGCGGCACATATACGCGCATCGGCTCCACCGCTTCCCTCTCATATACCGACACGTCTCTGACGACCGGTCAGACCTATTACTATAAAGTCAGAGCATATAAAACCGTTTCCGGTACAAATGTTTACGGCAAAGAATCTGCCGTTGTGAGCGCTAAACCAATCCTCGCTGCCCCAACTTTACTTACCGCGACGAGAGCGAGCAGCACGAGCGTAAAACTCACATGGAAAGCCGTCAATGATGCAAGCGGTTACAGTGTCTGGATGGCAACCTCAAGCTCCGGAACATACAAGATCGTGGACGGGTCATTTACGACGTCATGCACCGTAACGGGGCTGACCAAAAATAAAACGTATTACTTTAAGGTCAGTGCCTATATAATGGCTGGCGGCTTTGATGCCACAACCATCCTTGGTACATTTTCCGCCGTAAAAAGTGCCACGACTTAATAGAGTGTTAAACCTGGGGTTTCTTTAAATGCAAACCTTGACAATCGGCTGGAAACAATGTATTATAATATTTGGTAATATTTAGTATTATGTCGTCACTTGATTTGGAGGGTAATTTATGTTTTAAAAGACACTTTCGCTCCTGTTCGTGAGCGATATAAAGGTCTACGGCGCGTAAGCTATAAACAGCGTTAAGCCTGTCTCAGACATTAAAAATTTTATTTGGGGGAAATATAATGTACATCAAAAAAGCGTTTTCAGTCATTCTCGTTCTCGCGCTCGTGATTACGGCGGTTCCGCTTCTCAGTCTTCCGGCTTTTGCGGCGGACTGGAAGGGTTTGCTGTATTATGAGAAAATCAACAACGGCACAGCCATTGCAATTACCGACTACGGAGAGGAACTCGGTGAATCTCTGTCCATTCCCGCGACAATCGGGGGCTTGCCGGTCACGAGAATAGGTAATGAGGCATTTTGCGGCTGCTGGCTGATAAGCATCACCATTCCCGCCAGCGTAACGAGCATCGGTACCGACGCCTTTTGGGGCTGCGAATCGCTGACAAAAATCAACGTCAGCGCGGACAACAAATACTTTTCCTCCGCCGACGGCGTACTGTACAATAAAACAAAAACAAAACTCATATGCTATCCCGCCGGAAAAGAGAATGCCTCCTATACGCTGCCCGCCGGCGTAAGCTCTATATCTGCTGGCGCATTCTCCTATAATATGTACTTGGAAAGCATCGGCGTAAACAGCAGCAACAAATACTTTACCGCCGCCTCCGGCGTCCTGTTCAACAAGGCAAAAACAACGCTGGTCTGTTATCCGATGGGTAAAACATCCTCATCGTACACCATCCCGAGCACCGTAACGAGTATCGGTTATGAGGCGTTTTATTCCAATATGTATCTTGAGAAAATCACCTTTCCGAGCACGCTGAAAACCATCGGCTACTGTGCGTTTTCCGGAAGCTTCCTGACAAGCGTAACGCTGCCGAGCGGCGTTACAAGCATCGAGGAGTATGCGTTCCTCGGCTGTTTCGATCTTGCGGCCATCTCGCTTCCCAACACGCTGACAAACATCGGATTCGGTGCCTTTTTATTGACGGCATACTACCAAACCACTTCCCGTTGGAATAACAAGGTTTTATATATCGGCAAAAACCTGATAACCGCAGATACTGAATTGACCGGAAATTATACGGTTGCTTCCGGCACAACCTGCATTGCCGACGGCGCCTTCTTCCTGTGCGATACCTTGACAAGTGTTACAATCCCTCAGAGCGTCACCGTTATCGGAGATGAGGCGCTGAACTACTGCTCCTCCCTGACCGCCGTCAATGTTGACGCCAATAACGCCAACTACACGGCGATAAACGGCGTGCTGTTCAACAAAGCCGCCACGCAGCTGATCACCTATCCATACAATAAACAGGACATTTCCTACGTAATCCCGGACGGCGTTAAAAGCATCGGTATCAGCGCGTTTTTTAAGAATAATATCCTGAAAACCGTCACCCTTTCCGACAGTGTGACAAGCATCGGCATAGGGACGTTTAGTTCCTGTACGGCGCTTCAAACCATCATCCTTTCGGATAACCTTGGGTCAATTGGCAATTATGCGTTTGACGGCTGTGAGGCACTCACCTCTGTTCTTGTCCCCTCCGTCGCCCCTGCCGAAGCCGTTGATAACGGGGACCCCACGCCAAACGTCGTGTTCCCCAAAGCCCTTAAGACGGTCGGCACAGAGGCCTTTCTTGACTGCGCTCTGCTGAAAACCGTGGCACTCTCCCCCGAAATCAGCAGCATCGGCAGCTATGCATTCGGGTTTACCTCGAATACTGAAGAGGACAGCGACGATACCCTCTATTCCCCCGTCAGCGGGTTTAGCATCGCCTCTTATCAGTACAGTACGGGTGAAAGGTACGCCATAAACAACGGTCTAACCTACAAGAGCACCGCGATGACCGATATGACCATAAACACGGCTCCCACAAAAACAGCTTACGGACTGGGCGATACTTTGAGTGTATCCGGACTGAAGCTGAATACAACCTATGCCGACGAAACAACGCATATCATTACCAGCGGCTACACCTACACACCGACCACCCTCTACACCGCCGGTACACAAGCCGTCACCGTCGCCTGCGGAAGTTTTACTGACATGTTTACCGTCAACGTCATTCCCAAAACACCGACAGGCGTAAAGGCCGTCAGTGCGTCATACAACAGTATTAAAATCAGCTGGACAGCAGTTCCCGGCACCGTCAAATACGCCGTTTACCGTTCGGCAACGAAGACCGGAACGTACGCCTACTTAAAATCCTCGACTTCCACGAGCGTCACGGATACCTCTCTGAAAACAGGTACGACGTATTACTACAAGGTCAAGGCTTATCAAACGGTTAACAACGTTAATATTTGTAGTACAGAATCCGCCATCGTATATGCCAAACCGGAGCTGGCAATACCGGGTGCGGCAAAAGCTGTCAGCGCTTCGTATAACAGTATAAAAATTACGTGGACAGCCGTGGCTGACGCAACAGGCTACTACGTGTACCGTTCGGCGACGAAGGACGGAACGTACACCTATTTAAAATCCTCGACTTCCGCGAGCGTCACCGATACCTCCTTAAAAACCGGTACGATGTATTACTATAAGGTCAAGGCGTATAAAACTGTCGGCGGTACGAAATATAACAGCGCGTACTCGGCGATTGTGTCCGCTAAACCTGTCCCCGCAACGCCCGGTTCCTTTACCGCCGCCAAAGCGAGCAGTACAAGCATCAAGCTCACTTGGAAAGCGGTTTCCGGCGCGAGCGGCTATTGCGTTTACCGTGCGACGTCGAGCACCGGCACATTCACCTATGTAAAATCAACGACATCCCTGTCTTTCACAAACACGGGGCTAACCAAGAACAAGACGTATTATTATAAGATCAGGGCATACAGAACGGTAAACAACACAAAAGTATACGGCGCGTACACCGCGATAAAATCCGCAAAACCATATTAATCTACGTTAATCGTATGCCGGACTTCACAAAGTGAAGTCCGGCTTTCCATCTGACGTCTGAAATCTGACGTCTGATTTCTGATTTGTTTTCGCGGCTTTTGTTGAAAAATGGCTTGAAATGCCGTAATTGATTTGATATACTATAATTTGAAACACGCGAGGCGTGTTTAGGACCTTGATATATTTCTTTCCCCGTAAGAATGATTTTCCTCTGTGTCGGCAATAATCTTAATACTTAAGATTATGGACGGAGGAGAGTCAATGCAGTTCGGCAAGGTTGAAATTTGCGGGGTAAATACCTCAAAGCTAAAGGTTCTGTCGGAAGCCGAGAAAACCGCTCTTTTAAAAAAGGCTCATGAGGGCGATAAAAAGGCGCGCGAGGAACTCATCTGCGGCAATCTGAGGCTGGTCCTCAGCGTGATTCAGCGCTTTTCGGGACGCGGTGAAAATCCGGACGACCTGTTTCAGGTCGGCTGCGTGGGGTTGATAAAATCCATCGATAACTTTGACATTTCCCAGAACGTCCGGTTTTCGACTTACGCCGTTCCGATGATTATCGGTGAGATACGCCGGTATTTACGCGACAACAACGCCGTACGCGTCAGCCGTTCAACGAGGGACACCGCGTACCGCGCCATGAGAATTCGGGACGAGCTGACGAATGAAGCGCACCGGGAGCCGACCGTCGAGGAAATCGCCGAAAAGCTGGATCTTCCCAAATCCGAAGTCGTTTTGGCGCTTGAAGCCGTCGTCGAGCCTGTCTCGTTTTATGAGCCGGTCTATTCGGACGGCGGGGATACCATTTACGTTTACGATCAGCTGAGCGGCAACGAGGACGATTCCATGTGGATTGATGAAATTATGCTCAAGGAATCGCTCAATAATTTAAGTGACCGCGAAAAACGCATTTTATCTCTGCGCTTCATAAAGGGCATGACCCAGACAGAAGCCGCCAAAGAGGTCGGCATTTCACAGGCACAGGTTTCACGCCTCGAAAAGGGCGTTCTTAAAAAGATTAGAAATAACTGAAAAACGGACAGTGGATAATGAACAACGGTCAATTGAAGGTTAAAAAGCATGTGAGTCTTGAAAGTCCACAGTACAGTAAACTCCTATTTATCGCTTGCTTTGTCATTTACGCAGCGTCGTATGTGGGACGGATTAACTACTCCGCAGCTTTGGCAGCCATCGTCTCTGAGGGGCTCTTCACCAAAGCAGCCGCCGGCATCATCGGATCGGTGTTCTTTTTCACATACGGCGGCTGTCAGGTGCTGTGGGGCTTTTTAGGCGATCGGCTTTCCCCCTTCAAAATGATCGCGGTCGGCACGTTTTTTGCCGCCGTCGCCAATTTTACGATTACTTTCTGCGATTCCCACATCACCATGGCTGTCGTCTGGGGTTTCAACGGCGTGGCGCATTCGATGCTGTGGTCACCGATTCTACGTATTTTTTCGAATATCATCTGTAAAGAGCAGCGTGCCAAGGCCTGCCTGAACATCTCCTTGTCACTGCCTGTCGGCACCGTCGCCGCCTACCTGATTGCCACAGTCGTTATTAAATACGCACAGTGGCGCTTTGTCTTTACCGCCGCCTCCGTCATCCTTTTCGGGGCGCTCCTGTTCTTTATTCTCGTCCTTTTGAAAATCCGGGAGCATCTCTCCTACAGCGACACGCCCCTTTCCGAAATGAAAGCTACGGGCAAAAATAAAACCCTGCCGGGCGGGCTATGGTCGGTATTTCTCGTGTCCGGGCTCCTTTTTGCCATACTCCCGACCATGCTGCACGGCCTGCTCAAGGATGGTATCACGGTCTGGGTGCCGACAATGCTTACTGAAATCTACGGCACTTCAGCCGCCTATGCGGTATTCATCACCGTCTTTCTGCCCCTATTCAACGCTATCGGTGCCTATATCATCTCGCCGATTTATAAAAGGGTCATGAAGAAAAACGAGATGTCCACTGCCGCGCTTTGCATGAGCGCCGCCGTTGTACCTCTTATCGCGCTGACATGGATGGCAAAAATGCCGCCGGTACTAAGCGTCGTCCTTCTGGCGACGGTCACCATGATAACGCATACCTTCAACTATATGCTGATTACCCTTGTCCCCGTCCGCTTTGCCCCCTACGGCAAGACCGCCACGGTGACCGGCATTCTCAACGCCTCGGCTTATGCGGGATGCGCGCTCTCTACATACGGCTTCGGCCTCATCGCCGACAAGCTCGGCTGGAGGGACACCGTGTTCGTCTGGCTCGGTGTTGTCTTTGTGATTGTTCTGATTTGTTTAGCACTAAGTAAAAAATGGAAGCGTTTTTCTGACTCTATGGAAAAGGAGGTCGCCTGTGAACGTTTATGATTTTGACAACACCATCTACGACGGGGAAAGCACCATCGATTTTTTCTTCTTTTACTTAAAAAGAGATCCTTCCCTGATTCAGTATACCCCCGCGGTTATGCGCGTGCTCTACAAGTATAAAAGAGGGCACGTTTCCATCGACGAGGCGCTGCGTACCTATGGCGGCAAGGTGACCGAATACTATCTGAAAATGGAAAAAGATCTCCCGAACATGGTCAAGGACTTTTGGGATTCCCATGAAAAAAATATAAAACCCTTGTATAAGGAGCTTCAGCAGAAGGATGATTTAATCATTTCCGGCTCTCCGGAGGTATTCTTGAACGAAATCTGCAATAGGCTCGGCGTCAAGCGCTATATAGGGACCCTTTTAGACCCCGTCACCGGAGACATTATCCGCCTCTGCTTTAAGGAAGCGAAGGTCAAAGCCTTTCTTGAGCAGTACGACGGCCATGAAATCGACAATTTCTATACCGACTCTTTGTTTGATATGCCGCTCATTGAGCTGTCAAAAAACGCATACCTCGTCAAGGGCACGAAAATTGAAAAAATTAAATAGTATGGCATAAGCTTGTTCTGTAAATGACTCCCCTCTCATACACTTTTAGAGAAGGGAGTTGTTTTTTATGGCTGATGACAAAAAAAGCTTCAATGTTCCGCACAACTGCATTTTAGAGGATAGGCGCATTCTGTCGGTATCGGGCGTGACAGACGTTGACAGCTTCGACGAGCAGACCGTCTCGGTCTTCACCGATCTCGGCGAGCTGACCGTCCGGGGGCAGGACCTCCATATCACCCGTCTTTCCGTCGAGGTCGGCGAGCTGATTGTCGAGGGCAAGATCGTCGGGCTGTCCTATACAGACACCCAGCCGAAGACGGCCGGTTTTTTCTCAAAAGTATTCCGGTAAGCGCCATGTATACCTTTCCCATCAGCGAGCATCTTGAAATATTTCTGCTCTCCCTCGGGATGGGCTTTTTGCTCGGCGTTCTGTACGATGTGCTTAGGGTCATCCGGCTTGTCGTGTCAAGGGGCAAAGCGGCGGTCTATTGTTTTGATATCATCTTCATCGCGCTTGCCGCGGTGCTGTCTTATTTGTTCATGCTGGCGGTCAATATGGGGGCGGTGCGGGCATATATCGTCATCGCCGAGCTGATGGGATTTATTTGTTATTACCTCTCCTTCGGTGTGTTTGTCGTGCGCCTGTGCGACAAACTCGCAGAGCTGATCAGGCGGTTCTTTACCGCCGTCGGACGTGCCGTTAAAAAGCCTTTATCGGCTATTTTAGGGTTTTTGCGCCGAATTTTCGGAAGAATAAAGGTCAGAATACGAAAAAAGTCGCAAAATAACAAAAAAACCTTAAAAAAACTATTGCATATTCACAAACTTTCATTGTATAATTTGCACGGTATATTCTCATCGTTTAAAAAAACAGGAAAGTGATTACTATTCATGAGTACTTCAAAGAAAAAAGGACCGAAAACAAAAAAGCGCAGACGTCCCGGCGGAATCCTGATTACTGTGATAACGCTCACGGTCTTTCTCTACTTGTTGGTTTCCTTTATCAATCTTCAACTTGACATAGGGGAAAAGCGGGCAAGCCTTTCGGCGCTTAAAACGCAGTATGCGCAGCAGACCGCCGCAAATGATGAGCTTTCCGCTCTCCTTGACAAGGAAGATCAAAACGCCCTCATGGAGCGTGTCGCCCGGGAGAAACGCGGATATGTCTATCCGGACGAGCGCGTCTATTACGATATCACCCCGGGGTCATACTAATTTCAGAAAGGATAACAGCACATATGTCAGTTGAGGTCGGCGCGATTCTCAAGGGAAAGGTCACGGGCATAACGACTTTCGGAGCATTTGTCGAGTTCCCGGACGGCACCTCCGGTATGGTTCATATTTCGGAGGTATCCAACTCCTATATCAATGACATCCGGGAAAAGCTTACCGAAAATCAAGAGGTCACCGTCAAGGTTCTGGATATCAACGAAAAGGGCAAGGTCAGTTTATCCATTAAAAAAGCCTTACCCGAAAGCGAAGCGGCGCCTTCTCGCCGCCCTTATGACAAACCCAAGGGCAAGCCGCGTTCCGGACGGCCGAATGTCTGGACGGGGCAGGCGCAAAAGGGAGACAAACAGGATATGTCCTTTGAGGATATGCTGGCAAGCTTCAAAACCGTCAGCGATGAGAAAATCAGCGATTTGAAGCGCAGCAACGTTGCCAAGCGCGGTTCCTCCGCTCCCAAGCGCGGCGGCAGCTCCAGACCGTAAAATACAATCTTTCCGGGTGACGGGTACGTCACCTTTTTTTTCAGAAGTAAGGTTGGATGAAATTTTTCAACCCTTTAAAAACGCTTGCCGCCCATTAACGCCGGGCGGCATTTCACAAAGCAAAACCGCCTTTTTAACAAGATTTATGTCCTTTTCGGGCATAAAGCCCGGAAAGGACATGATTTAAATGAGAGAAATTGATGTTACCGTTATCCGCGATACCATTGCCGCACTGTTTATTGAAGCCAACTACGCTCTGCCGGAGGATTTGTGCGAAATCATCAGCTCCCGCGGCAACGCGGAAACCTGCCCTATCGCCAAAGGCGTATTCGACGATATGCTTGAAAACTTAAAGGCCGCTAAAGAGCTGTCCCTCCCTGTTTGCCAGGACACAGGACTCGCCGTCTTGTTTCTTGAGGTCGGTCAGGATGTTCATTTTACCGGCGGAAGCCTTACCGACGCAATCAATGACGGAGTCAGGCGCGCTTATACCGAAGGGACTATGCGCTGCTCGGTGGTCGGGGACCCTTTACGGCGAGAGAACACCGGCGACAACACACCTGCCGTTGTCTATACAACCATCACCGACGGCGACCGCGTGACCTTAACCGCCGCGCCCAAGGGCTTCGGCAGCGAAAACATGAGCCGCATTAAAATGTTCAACCCTTCGGCAACCGAGGATGACATCGTCGCCTTTATTATTGACACGGTGAAAACCGCCGGGTCCAACCCCTGTCCTCCCGTAGTGCTCGGGGTAGGCATCGGCAGCGATTTTGAGGGCGCGGCGCTTCTCGCCAAAAAAGCGCTCTGCCGTCCTGTCGCCGTGCGCCATCCCGATTCTTACTACACCGCGCTCGAGCAGCGCCTTTTAAGCGAAATTAACTCTTTGGGCATCGGTCCGCAGGGCTTCGGGGGCGATTGTACGGCGCTGGCGGTAAACATTGAGAAGGCGCCGACGCATATTGCCGGACTGCCCGTTGCCGTAAACGTCGGCTGCCATGTGACGCGGCACGCCTCGGTAACGATCTAATTATGACTAATTCCTTAATTATTTGTATATTTTGTCCAAAGCCCTTTGACACGGAAACCGGAATATGCTATGCTTTATACAGAAACGTAAGGTTTCTATCAAAAGGAAAGGAATGAAATTGTTGTGGATATCACCATCGTTGGACGTAAATGCACAATAAGAGATTCTTTTAAGGAAAGAGCAACCAAAAAGCTTTCAAAGGTTGAACGCCTGTTCGGCGAAGATGCCGCGGCGAAAGTGACGGTAACCATTGAAAAAATTTATCAGTCGGTGGAAATCACCGTGACAAAGGGCGGAATGATTTATCGTTCGGAAGAGCGCGCCGCCGACATGAACGATGCCCTCGACAAGTGCGTTGACTCGCTGATCCGTCAGATTCGCAAGAATAAAACCAAGCTTGAAAAGAAAATCCGCTCGGGCGCTCTTGACGACATCGTCGCCGCTGACGCTGATGCGGAGGAAATCGATTTTGAAATTTTGCGCACCAAAACGCTTGTGCTCAAACCCGAAACACCCGATGAAGCGATTCTCCAGATGAACATGCTCGGCCACCAGTTTTACGTCTTTCTGAACGCTGATACAACGAAAATCAACGTCGCCTATCGCCGTAAGGACGGCGGTTACGGCATCATCGAGCCGGATATAGAATAAACATTAAAAGAACAGGGCTGCCGAAAGGCAGCCCCTTATTTTTTCAACTGTAGTTTTATTGAAAGTGCGATATATACTTTTTAATTTTCATTTTTCTATATACAATAAAAACGAGTAAGCATATGATCAGAGTAAAAACAATCCAAGAAAAC
>CAZEXA010000021.1:10007-30403 GCA_964516565.1 uncultured Eubacteriales bacterium
AATCAACGTCGCCTATCGCCGTAAGGACGGCGGTTACGGCATCATCGAGCCGGAAATAGAATAAAAGCCAGACAATCAGCCGCGCGGTCTTTTAGACCGCGCGGCATCTATCTTTATATTCAACGAGAAGCAGTTATTTCATTTTATATTTAATTTATCCTCAACAATTCGCCCGTCCTGAACACGGACGATGCGTTTAGCGCGGTCGGCAATGCCCTGATCGTGCGTGATCAGAATGATTGTTCTCCCCTCCTCGGACAACTCATGAAGGATACGCATGACCTCCTCGCCCGAACGCGAGTCAAGGTTGCCGGTCGGCTCGTCCGCTAAAATAATCGGCGGGCGCGCGGCGACGGCACGCGCGATGGCGACGCGCTGCTGCTGGCCGCCGGACATCTGCGATGGCAGATGTTTTTTTCTGTTGGTAAGATTAACGCGTTCAAGCGCCTCTGCGGAGAGCGCGTGGCGCTCCTCCTCCTTCATGCCCCGATAGACGAGCGGCAGTTCTACGTTTGCCTCTGCGGTCAGGCTCGAAATCAGATTGAACCCTTGAAAAATAAAGCCGATTTCTCTGTTGCGGATATCCGAAAGCTGATCGTCGTCCATGGTCGAAACGTCGATACCGTCGAGCAGATACTTGCCGCTGGTCGGGATATCGAGCAGACCGAGCATATTCATGAACGTCGATTTTCCGGAACCGGACTGTCCGATGATGGCAAGAAACTCGCCGCGCTCAACGGTCAGCGAAACACCGTCGAGCGCGCGCACCTCGTTTTCGCCCGGGTTATATATTTTATACATATTTTCTACTTCAATCAGACTCACGGGAACACCCCCACTATTTTATTCAGTATAACAAAATCAAGTTTTTTAGTCAATGAACAAATGGTGAATATTTAACAAAGGCATGTAAACACTATTTTTATCCATCCAAAGGAACTGATGATATGACGGAAAACGAATATTCTGTGCTCGTTAAGAAAACCTCGAAAAATTCACCTCATTTCAAAAATTTCTTAAATGCCTTTCTTATTGGCGGTGCTATTTGCTCTTTCGGAGAGGGTTTGAAATTTGTCTTTCAGAACTACACCCAAATGAATGAGGATGAGGTCAAGGCCGCTATTTCAGTTTCACTGATTTTTCTGACGGCGGTTTTGACCGGACTCGGTTGGTTTGACAACATCGCCAAGCACGCCGGGGCGGGTACCATCGTACCGATTACCGGCTTTGCCAATTCCATCGTGTCCCCGGCCATTGAGTTTTCCGCCGAGGGGCATATTCTCGGCACCGGCGCCAAAATGTTCACAATTGCGGGTCCCGTTATTGTCTACGGCTGCGGGGCAGCCTCGCTCTACGGGCTGATTGTTTATCTGTTTAAGCTATAGGAGGCTACCGTATGCCGGTAAGACAAGGAAGATACACCGTCCTGTTCCCTTCGCGTCCGACCATCGTCGGTACGGCAGCCGTCGTCGGAAAAAAAGAGGGCGAGGGTCCGCTCAGTAAGGAATTTGACCGCATATTTCCCGACGAGTTTATCGGTGAAAAAACCTTTGAAAAAGCCGAGAGCAAGCTGCAAAACGTCGCCGTTTCCACCGCCCTCGAAAAAGCGGGACTGACTTATGATTCCGTTGATTGCATCTTTGCCGGCGACCTGCTCAACCAGTGCATCGGCTCAACGTTCGGATTCCGTGATTCGGATACGCCGTTCGCCGGTTTGTACGGGGCTTGCTCGACGATGGCGCTGTCGCTACTCTTGTCGGCAATGATGACCGACGGCGGACTCATGAACACCTGCGTTGCCTGTACGTCGTCGCACTTCTGCTCGGCGGAGCGTCAGTACCGCTTGCCCCTTGAATACGGCGGGCAGCGTTCCCCCACCACGCAGTGGACTGTGACCGGGTCGGGCGCGGCGGTGGTGCGTAATACGCCGAGCGCGCCGGTACACATAGACGCGGGGATCCTCGGCAGAATCCGCGACCTCGGGGTTTCCGATCCGAGCAATATGGGCGCCGCCATGGCTCCTGCCGCCGCGCAGACCATCGCCTGCTTTTTAGGCGATACTCAAACGACGCCCGCCGACTACGACCTCATTCTGACCGGTGATTTAGGGCGTATCGGCAGCGATTTGCTAAAGCAAGTGCTCCTAACGGAAAATGAAATAGATATTTCGGCGGTTCACAACGACTGCGGACTGATGATTTTTGACCTTAAAAAGCAGGACGTTCACGCCGGCGGCTCGGGCTGCGGCTGCAGCGCAACGGTCGTCTGCTCGCATATTGTCAATCAAATAGCCGCCCGCAAACTGAAAAAAGTGCTGTTTGTCGGCACCGGCGCGCTGCTTTCGCCCACCTCACAGCTACAGGGCGAAACGGTTCCGGGCATCGCCCACGGCGTGCTGCTAACAAGAGAATAGGAGTAATGTATGAATCGTGACAATGATATAGGCAGCGCCCTTGAAACCGTAAACTCCGCACAGAAGCTCATCGGCGTATTCGGGACGCTCAAAAAAATCACCATTGCCGTGACGGCTGTATATATCGCCGCCGTCGCGTACAAAATCTTCAGAAATAACTGAAATTATGAAAAGCCGAAAATGACGAAAAAGCGGGAACTCTGCTTTCCCGTCATTTTTTTGTTTTTGACGCGGTGAAACCATACACCACCGTGCGGATATTTTCGGATCATGTCCCCGAATATCCGTAACGCAAAAAACCATTGCAATCATCCCGAATTTCCGATATACTGAATATTAGTATACTTTCGGGAGGGACGCTTTTGGACACCGAATCCACGAAGCCGCAACAGCAGTTTACCGGCAGACGGTACGTCGGAACGCATGAAACGATGGCGTATGTGTTCAACGACTTTTCCAACGCTTTCAATATTGAGGGCTATGCCAACCGTTTTATATGGGATATCGTCGGAATCGATTTTAGGGTTTCGGCGTTTATCGGCGTTTTCACGGGTATCTGGGACGTTATCAACGACGGGCTGTTCGCCGTGATCGTTGACAGGACACGCACACGCTGGGGAAAATTCCGTCCGTACATCGTCGCCTTTCAAATTCCCCTGACGCTGCTCGCCACGCTGTACTGGTTCCTTCCGTTACTGTTTCCGAATACGAGCACGGTCTATCTGCCGAAGCTCATTTACTATTTTGCCCTTGGTGTCGTCCGTGAAACGGCAGGCACCTTCACAGGCATCGCCAAGACCGGCTATATGTCCACGGTTACCCCAAGCCCCGGCGAGCGCACGCGCCTGCTGATGCTCGCCAACCTGATTACCGGCTACCTCGGAGAAGATTTGCCGAGTATCCTGATGGGTGTATTTTATGACCTCATCAACAACGGCGTGCTCCGCTGGCGGTTCGACAGACTGTATTTGTTCATGGGCGTCGGTACCGGCGTCGTTTCGTCCGCCCTTAGTCTATGGTACTTTCTTGTATCGAGAGAGCGCGTCATGCAATCGCTCGACATCCCGAATATCCGGCAGGGGCTGCGCGCCATTGTCAACAACTACCCGGTGCTGCTCATGACGCTGTCGTCGATGCTCGGCAGCTTCAGCGTCGGCACCGACAAAAGCATGTACATGATCGACGTTTTAGGGTCCGCCGCGCTCGATACGATTATCAATTTCCCGTCGGGTCTTGTCGGCACCATCAGCTACGCGTTTGTCCCGTGGCTGCGCCGCTCGTTTTCCACCAAGGCGATGTGGGTGTTCTCCGACCTGTACAGCCGCACGCGCTGGATGCTTGTGTTTTTACTCGGTCTGCCAAATAAGAATTATAAGAAATTGCTGTTTATGTCTGTCGTGCTCGGTACAGAGGCGTTTTTCGGCAAACTCACGTTCGGGCTTGACAAGGTAATTCTCGCCGATATGAACAACGAGGTCATGGACTACTGCGAATGGAAAAACGGCTATCGCGTCGAAGCAACGACGGATGCCGCAAAAAATTTGATCTTAAAGCTTCAAAATATTTTTATGGGCTCGATACGCAACATGATATACGCAAAAATCGGCTATACCCAGCAGCAAAAAATCGGTGCACAGACAGAGCGCACAAAATTCTGGCTCTTTGCCATGTGTACCGTCGTACCGCAGGCGACCGGCCTACTTTCCGTTATCCCAAAATTCCTCTACCCAATTAACGCTCACATCCGAAATCAAATGTATACGGAGCTTAACGAGCGCCGTACCGGGATGGCAAGACTTATCGAGAGCGCTGACAAGGAAGAATTGGAACGTATCGGAAAAGAACAGCTAAAAGGACATGTTAATGCTTAATGCAGAATGCTGAATGCTGAATTAGGTACATTAATGCTTAATGCAAAATGCTGAATGCTGAATTGAGGGTGCGGGGCTTGCCCCGCCCAACATTTTGCATTCAGCATTCATCATTCTGCATTATATTAAAGCTTTCCGTTCTCAATATCCGCGATTTGCGCTATCCGCCGCAAATGGCGCTCGCCGCCTTCAAACGGCGTATTCAGGAATACCTCGGCAAGCTCGCAGGCAAGACCGCCGCCGACCACACGCGCGCCCATACACAAGACGTTGGCGTCATTGTGCAGGCGCGTGTATTTTGCGCTGAAATAATCTGAGCAGCACGCCGCGCGGATGCCCTTTACCTTGTTGGCGGCAATGGAGATGCCGACGCCCGTACCGCAGCACAGGATGCCCTTCTCCGCATTTTTTGAGAGCACGGCATCACACGTCTTTTTGGCATAGACGGCGTAATCACATGAAGCATCGTTGTTGGTACCGCAGTCGATAACCTCCATACCCTGCTGTTCCAAATATTTCTTAATCTCCTCCTTAAGAGAGTAACCCGCGTGATCCGATCCAATCGCAATAGTCATTTTAAGCCGTCCTTTCCGTTATATCAACATTTTCTTTTTCTTTAAGGTCTGTTGTGCCTGTGAATCTCTGAGGTAAAAAGGACAAAGATCCTGGGGCGAAACGACAATGCCGTTTTTCAGCTTTTCTTCCGCAATCAGCGCGACGCTGTCGGCGCGCTGGTAACGAAGCTCTTCGGGAGCGATACAGAGCCCGGGGAGCTTGTCGGAAAACGCCTGATAGCACAAAAGCGCGCCGTCGCCGATGAGAACCACCGGCTGTTCGGCGTCCTTTATTCGCTCAAATAGCACCGAAAGGGGAAGCGCCTCGTCCGGCGACTCCCGCGTCATGTTCCCGTCCTTACAGGAAAACCGCGCCGTGTAGACCTGTTCACATCGCGCGTCCATGACGCTAACGGCAAGACAGTGAAAACCCCGTAAAGGATATGCCGCCGCCTCAAGCGTCGATACCGCGATACAGGGGGTATCAAGGGGTTGCGCCATACCCTTAACGGCGGCGACGCCGATACGCACACCCGTAAAGGAACCGGGACCGGCGCTGACGGCATACGCGCCGATATCCTTAAGCGTCAATCCGGCGACGTTCAGGGTGTTCTGTACCGTCGGCAGCAGCGTCACGCTGTGCGTATAGCCGACATGGGAAAACTGGAGCGCCAGAACACACCCGTCCTCGGCGATGGCGGCGCTCGCCGTTTTGGCGCTGCTGTCAATCCCAAGAATCTTCATACCGCTTCTCCCCGCTCATTGTTATAATCCGTTCGTCATCGGCGTCCCCGCGCTCAATGGTGACATACAGCGCGTTTTCCGGCAATGCCGACTCGATGTTCTCGCTCCACTCGACACAGAGTACGCCGCCCGCGTCAAGATACTCGAAAAACCCTGTCGAGCATAAATCATAATAGGTTTCCACCCGATACATATCAAAATGAAACAACGGAATTTTACCCGGGTGCTCATGAACGAGTGCGAAGGTCGGGCTGCTGATTTCGGCGTTTTGCCCCATTCCGTCGGCAATCCCGCTCACGAATACGGTTTTCCCCATGCCCAGTCCGCCGAATAGCGCGATAACCTCGCCGCCGCGTAGTTTTCTGCCGAGCTTAGCGGCAAAAAAGGCGGTTTCTTTTTGATTATGGGACAATACCTGTTTCATCAGCGGATTCCTTTCTAAAAACTTTTTACGGGACTTGAAAAAACACGTCAGATTATGTATACTCAATAAGAAAGGCGGCGATATGGTGCGTAAAATGGTTTCTGTAATAAAGAGTTTTTTTGCAGGGCTAGACAAGCTGTTTCTGTTTCTTGCGTTTGCCGCCTCGAGCTTCGGCGTGCTGATGGTCACCAGTACGACGATGTTCAGCCGCTCTGACAATCAGGTCGTTTCCCGCGACGCAGTCGCCATGATCCTCGCTTTCGCAATCGGCTTGTTCCTGTCACTGCTCATCTCGGTTATCGACTACGAGTGGATCGGAAAACTATGGCCGTTTATCGGCATTTTCTGCGTATTGCTCATGCTGTTTACACGCGTGTTCGGCGACGCGCCCGAGGCACGTCCCGACGCGGTCAGCTGGATTACCATAGGCAGTTTTTACTTCCAGTCCTCGGAGCTCGTCAAAATCGGATTTATTGTCACCTTCGCCATGCACCTTGAACTTGTCAAGGATTCGCTGAACAATCCAAAAAGCCTTATTTTACTCGGCGTCCACGCCGTTGTGCCGGCAGCGCTTGTCATTCTGTGCGGCGACCTCGGATCGGCTATCATTTTTATGCTGACGGCTATCGCCATGCTGTTTTTCGCAGGTTTGCATTGGGGGTATTTCGCTGCCGGAGGTCTTTTGGCGGCGGCTATGGCACCGCTTATCTGGCTCTACGGCTTCAGTGATTTCCAGAAAAACCGCTTTCTCGCCCTACTTAAACCGGATTTATATCCGAACGAAATCTATCAACAGCAAAAAGGGATTACCGCGCTCGGTTCCGGCGGCTGGTTCGGACAGGGGCTCTTTCACGGCGCCTACACGCAGGGCGGCATCGTACCCGAAAGCGAAAATGATATGATTTTTACCGCTATCGGCGAGGAACTCGGCTTTTTCGGCTGTATGCTTGCGCTGTTCCTGCTCGCCGCGGTCATCATTAAAATTGCCGTCACCGGCAGGAAAGCGCGCGATTTTTCGGCAAAGCTCATGTGCTACGGCGTCGCCGCGATGCTCACTTTCCAGGTTGCCGTCAATATCGGTATGTGCCTAAAAATTATGCCGGTCATCGGTATTACGCTGCCGTTTTTCAGCGCGGGCGGTTCAAGCACGCTCTGCCTGTATGTCGGGCTCGGGCTTATCCTGAGCATTTACCGGTACAACCGCAACCAAAATATTATCAACTTCCATTTGCGCAATATACGCACGCCGTTTTCTGAAAATTAGTTTATATTTGGTGCGGGGCGAAGCCCCGCCCGTTCTCTTCTCTCTTATATTTTATCTTTTCTCTAAAAAACCGCCTTAGCGGTTTTTTATTTTAAGTAGTTCGCCATGAGCTTCTTCGTTCCGTTTGAAAACGCGACCTCAAGCATCGCGTCGTTGCCCATGGGCGTAACCGTAAGCACCAAACCCTCCCCGAACACCTTGTGGGTGATGGTGTCGCCCGGTTTATAACTAACGGACGTTTTCGGCACGGATTTGGGCCCGGCGCTGTAAAAGCCGCGCTCTGCGGCGGCGAAGGCGTCCCGCTCGGTTTTTTTCGCACTCCGGTGCGATGCGGAAGGTGAAGCATACTCCCGTGAGCCGTAGGTACCATCGCCGAACGCGCCGAACTGAAGCGGTTTCGGGCTCATCCTATGGCCGAGATTGCTCTCGGTAAACTCGGGCGGTATCTCCTCAACGAACCGTGATGGCTTGGTATAGCTCGTTGACCCGTAAACCATCCGCGACTGGGCGTTGGTTATGTACAGCTTGTCCTTGGCTCTGGTGATGCCCACATAGGCAAGCCGCCGTTCCTCCTCCAACTGTTCGGGATAGTACATAACCTGCGTACCCGGGAAAAGCCCTTCCTCCATACCGGCGATGAATACGCAGGGAAACTCAAGCCCCTTGGCGGAATGGAGCGTCATCATTACCGCCGTGTCGCTTTCGGCATTGTAGTTGTCGATATCGGTCAGAAGCGCTATCTCCTCGAGGAAGGCCGTCAGAGACGCCTCATCGTTGTCGTTGAAAAAACGAATCAGGTTGCTCATCATCTCAAGGACATTGGCCTTGCGCTCCTGTTCGGTTTCCTTGTCAAGAGACAGGAAATCCATATAGCCGGTTTCCTCTAATAAGTACTTAAAAAATTGCGTGGCATCCATGGTTTCGCTCGCCTTGCTTAGACGCTTGACCATTTCCGCGAAGCTCGTAAGCTTTGCTGCCGACCGGCCGAGAAGCGGATATTCCGAGGCATGCAAAACCACCTCAAAAAAACTGATTCCCAATGTATCGGCAATCTGCGTCACGGTATTGACCGTACTGTCACCGATACCGCGTTTCGGCTCGTTGATGATGCGCCGCATCCTGACGGCATCCGACGGGTTGGCGGTGACGGCAAGGTAAGCAAGGATATCCCTGACCTCCTTGCGCTCGTAGAAACGGTGGCCGCCGATTACCCTGTAGGGGATCCCGTTGTAGACAAACGAACGCTCGATGCTGTTGGACTGGGCGTTTGTCCGGTAGAGGACAGCAAAATCCGAAAACCGTGCGCCCGCGGCGACGCGGTTTAATATTTCATTCGAGATGTACCGTCCCTCGTCCAGTTCATCGGAGGCAAGATGAACCGTAATTTTTTCACCGCCCGACTTCTTTGTCCAAAGGCTTTTGCCTTTCCGCTCAGTATTGTGCCCAATGACGGCATTGGCAGCATCGAGGATGACCGCGGTCGAGCGGTAATTTTGTTCGAGCCGGATGATCCGCGCGTCGGTAAAACGCTGCTCAAAGCTCAATATATTCTCGATGGTCGCTCCGCGGAACTTATAGATGCTCTGATCGTCGTCGCCGACAACGCACAGATTCTTATGGCGTTCGCTGAGCAGAGAGGTCAAGACATACTGGGCGTGGTTGGTGTCCTGATACTCGTCAACCATGATGTATCGAAAGCGGTTTTGGTAATAGGTGAGAACATCGGGATGTTCATTGAACAGGAGCACGGCATTGACGATGATATCGTCAAAATCCATGGCGTCGGCGCTTTTCAGCATTTCCTGATACTTTGCGTATGCCTCGGCCACCGCCGCTTTTATTTGATCGGTTCCGACTGACGCGGCATAGTCCTTATAGGAACACAGCGAATCCTTGGCACTGCTGATTTCGGATAATATAAATTTTAAGGGGACGCGCTTATCGTCAATTCCCAAGATGCGCTGACACTCCCGCATCACCCTTTTAGAGTCGTCGGCGTCATAAATGGTAAAGTGTCTTGAAAAACCGATACGTTCGCCGTCCCGGCGCAGAAAGCGCACACAAGCAGAGTGGAACGTACTTGCAAAGACTTCTGTTCCGCTCTCTCCAAGCATGGATTCAAGGCGCGCCTTCAGCTCATTCGCCGCCTTGTTTGTAAAGGTGATGGCAAGAATCTGCCACGGCTTCGGCGCATCCACCCGGAGCAGCGGTTCAAGATCAAAAGACGCCTCGCCGCCCTTAATAAGCAGCTCTTTAATCTCCGCCATATCTCTGTCCGTCGGCGGGCGATAGGTGTAGTCCGACACATAGGCGCTTCCGTACTTTATTAAGTTGGCAATCCGGTTGACAAGAACCGTCGTCTTGCCTGTCCCGGCGCCCGCAAGCACAAGAAGCGGTCCGTTTACCGAAAACACCGCTTCTTTTTGCCTATCATTCATACGGGAAAACCCATGTTCAATAAGCTTTCTCCGTAAATCCGTAAATTGTTTCATGCGCTCAGCTATTCTTCATCACGACGCTTTCCACGACGTCCGCCGCGTGCTCACACGCGTCGTAGCAGTGTTCGAGCCTTCTGTAAATATCCGTCCATATGACGGTCTCAAGAGGGGTTGTATCGCCTATATACAAACGGCGTGTGCTGTCCTCATACAGTTTATCGCCCTCGCTTTCAAGGCGATTAATCTCGATAATCATTCCCTTGATTTTTTCGGATTTTTTATAATCCCGGAATTCGATCATCAGCTCATGGAGCTTTTTCGTCATCGTGACAATCAGCGCAGTATGCGCGTCAAGATCGCTTCGGAGAACCGTGACGTTCATCATATAGATTTTGCGGAAAACATCCTCGATACAGTCGGTGACGTTATCAAGCTCCGAGGCGAGATCAATCAAATCCTCGCGTTCAATCGGAGGCAGGAATTCCTTGGCGAGCTTTTCCATCAAATCGTGCTTGATGTTGTCGGCGGCATGCTCGAGAGCGTGCAGCTTGCTGAGAGCTTCCTTGACGGCGCAAGGGTCAAATTGATCAAACGCCGAAACAAGTTCCTCGGCAATTTTAACGCAGAACTCTGAGGCGTTCTCCATCATTTCAAAGTAATTATGATTCTTTTTCATCCGTAAAATCCTTCCGTCTGTCAGAATATATTTATAAAGAGCTTGGCGACCAAAAACCCGATTAGACCGCAGCCCGGAAACGTGAGAACCCAGGTGAGCACCATTTCGTTGGCGACGTTCCAGTTGACCGATTTGATTCGTCTTGCCGCGGCGACACCCATCATCGCGGTTGTCTTCATATGCGTTGTGCTGACGGGAAAACCGCACAGCGAGGAGAGCAACAGGCAAAGCGCACTGGCCATATCCGCCGAAAAGCCTTGGTACTTTTCAAGCTTGACCATATCCATTCCGACCGCTTTAATGATTTTATAACCGCCGATGGAGGTGCCCAGCGCCATAACCAGCGAGCAGAGCAACATGAGCCATATCGGTATGTCAAAGCTTAGCGCACTGGCCTCTCCCTTTGAGAGAAAGACGCCAAGCAAAAATACACCGATGAATTTCTGGCCGTCCTGCGCGCCGTGCATAAATGCCATCGCCGCGCCGCCGAATACCTGTGCGTCCCTGAAAAAGCGCATTGTCTTTCGTCTGTTGGCGCGGCGGAATAGGAATTCTACCAAACGGACAATCAGAAATCCGGAAAAGAACCCTAAAAATGTCGAAAGCAGGAGCCCATAGATAACCTTAAGCCACTCCCCGCCGTTGATACCGGAGAACCCGCCCTGCAGAGCGATGGCGGCTCCCGACACCCCGGCAATCAGCGCGTGGCTTTCGCTGGTCGGAATACCGAACTTCCACGCCGTAGTCGCCCAGAGGACGATGGCGACCATGGCAGCACACAGCGCAATCAGCGCCGTTCGCGGATTTCCGCCAAAGTCAGCAATGTTGTAAATGGTTTCTGCAACCTGTGAGCTTATCGCCGACATAACAAAAACGCCGATAAAATTGAATACGGCCGCCATGATGATTGCCGATCGGGGACGAATCGAACGTGTTGAAACGCAAGTGGCGATTGCATTGGGAGCGTCGGTCCAGCCGTTGACGAGGATGACGCCGAGCGTTAAAATAACGGTAATCGCCAAAGACGGGGAAGAAAAAAACAACGACAAAAATTCGGTAAAAGTAATGGTCATAAATTCCTCTGCAAATCAAAAATATTCCCGCCGCGGCAGTCCACAGCGGTGACAATGGGTAAATCGGAAACCGTGAGACGTTTCACCGACTCGCAGCCGAGCTCGGGATAAGCGATGACCTCACAGGAGGTGATACAACGGCTGTACAGCGCACCCGCACCGCCGATGGCGCAAAAGTACACACAGCCGTTTTTAACGATTGAGGCAATGACTTGCCTGTTGCGTTCGCCCTTGCCGATCATTGCGCAAAGCCCGTTATCGAGCAGCAGCGGTGTATAGATATCCATACGCCCCGACGTCGTCGGACCGGCGCTGCCGACTGCCAGACCATTTTTCGCGGGAGTCGGTCCCGTGTAGTAAACGACAGCGTCCGAAAACCAAAACGGGAGGGCTTGTCCCTCCTGAATTGCCGCGGTCAGCCGTTTGTGCGCGGCGTCGCGCGCCGTGTAAATCGTACCGCTTAAGAGAACGCGGTCACCCGCCTTTAGCGCGGCAACCGCCTCGCGGATACTATCGGTCGTAATACGAACCTCACTCATACGGACCCGAACAGGTACACGGCGTTTTCGCCCGCTTCAGGCAACCCGTCGATGCTGTCCGCCGGTACCTGAACTGCCGGAGCCGCGGATATGGCAGTCGTTATCGGCTTGGTGCCGAGCATCTCGGCGGCGGCTTTTTCCATGTCGCTGACCAGAAGGCGGACTCTTTCCTCAAGCTCGGCAAGCGCCTTGTTGAACAGCGTTGACAGCTCCCCGAGATTCCCCGACAGCGCGCCGACCCTCACAGCAGCCCTGTTGATGGCGTCCCCGGTTTCCTTATTGACCGTCGCGGCCTTTTCGCCGGCGTCAGTCATCATCCTTTCGGAATAGACACGCGCATCGAGCATCGCCGCGCCCAACTGCGCCTCAACCGCTTGCAGCTTTTCACAGTCGGCAGTAAGCCGCGCCTTTTCTGATTCAAGAAGGCTCAGCCTTGTTTTGAGCAGCTCGTTCTCGGATTTCAAAGCCTCGCCGTCCCTCTGAAGCTCGGCGGCTTTCTGACGCTCGCTCTCAAGCTGCGCAGTCACCGCGGACAACGTCGCCGCCTGCGTTTCAAGCTCGCTGACCCGTCTGGAAAAAGAAACAGCGTCATGGCTCACGACGGCATACTGCTGCTGCAAAGACGCTTTTTCGGCATTCAGCTCGGTAAGATACCCCATAACGTCCTTCTTTTTATATCCTCCGAAAACGGAGCTTCTGAAAATAAAATCTTTATCCATACAGTAAACCCTCATTTCTGTAATAGTATAACAGATTTTTATGTCTAAAACAACAATATTTTCCGAATTATCTTTGCTTTTTTAGAGCCAGATGGTATACTGTTATCAAGAAAGGGTGAATGCCATGTCAAAGAGCAGATTTCTGAAAAAAGCCGCGGTCATCGCGGGAGCGGGCGGTGGGCTCCTGCTTGCGACGGGAACGGCCGCCACGAAAATGTTCCTGAGCAGAAACACCTTTGAAAAAGCGCACATGCGTAGCGAGGAACGAGCGCAAAAACCGAGCACAGACTATGAAACCATTTTGAGGCGGGAAAAAGATGCATGGTATCTTTCAGTTATGCCTGAGAGCGTATCCATGAAAAACCGCGCCGGAAAGACAGTTCACGCCAAGATTATCCGCGCCGAAAAAGAGAGTGACGTTTTTGTCATCTGCATCCACGGCTACACAAGCGAACCGAGAGGCATGGCCACCTATGCCTATGAATTTCACGAAATGGGATACCATGTCCTGATGCCTGATATGCGGGGACATGCCGACAGCGAGCACAAGTTTATCGGTATGGGCTGGCCGGACCGGCTCGACATCATCGACTGGATCTTTTGGCTGCTCGATCAGAACCCCAACATAAAAATCATCCTGCACGGCGTTTCCATGGGCGGGGCGACGGTTATGATGACGACCGGTGAGAATCTGCCGTTCAACGTCAAATGCGCCATAGAGGACTGCGGCTACTCAAGCGTCAAGGATGAGTTTTCAGACGTGATGAAAACCACCTACAAGTTGATGCCCGCCGTATCGTCTCCGATGCTTGGTTTCATGTCGTTTTACACAAAGAAGCTTGCCGGGTTCGGCATGAAAGAAGCTTCCAGCGTCAATCAGCTGAAAAAGTCAAAGACGCCGACGCTCTTCATCCACGGCGACGCCGACAAGTTCGTTCCCTATCGTATGCTCGACGTCGTCTATGACGCCTGCGCCGCCGAAAAGCAAAAGCTCGTAATTCCCGGCGCGGTTCATGCCAACGCGCATCTGGTCAACCCGGAGCTATACTGGGGAACGGTAAAGGAACTTATAACTAAGTATTTATAAAAAAAACAATTTTTTACAATTTTAATTTGCAATTAAAAAGCCCCCCTCTCGGGGGGGGGATTTTTTTACTTCATCAGTTCGCACACCGCGTTCGAGAACTTCACCGGGTCCTCAATCGGCAGTCCCTCAATCAGCAGCGCCTGGTCGTACAAAAGGCCCGCGTACAGTGAAAGCTTGTCCTTATCCTGCGAATCCCAAAGCCTTGTCAGCGCCTCAAATATCGGATGGCTGCCGTTGAGCTCAAGGACGCGCTCGGCCTTCAGTTCCTCGTTCGCGCCGGGCATATTGCGCAGTGTTTTTTCCATTTCCAGCGAGAGCGCCCCCTTGCTCGAAATACAGACCGGATGGCTCTTTAAGCGCGAGGAGAGCGTCACCTCCTGCACCTTGCCGTCAAGAGCTTCGGCCATACACGCAAACAGTTCCTTATAGCTCTTCTCTTTTTCTTCCTTCTCGGTTTTTTCCTCATCTGTTTCAAGGCCGAGGTCTCCGCCGGAAATCGAGCGAAATTCCTTGTCGTTTACCGCGTGTAGAATACTTATCAGGAACTCGTCGACATCATCTGTCAAAAACAGAATATCGTATCCCTTGTCACGCACAAGCTCGGTCTGCGGCAGAAGGTTCAGCCTCGATACACTGTCGCCGGCGGCAAAATAGATGTATTTCTGTCCTTCGGGGCAGGCGTCGGTGTATTCCTTCAGTGTACAGAGTTTGCCGTCGGAGGCGCGCGTAAACATCAAAAGCTCCTCCAGAAGAGAGCGTTGTGCGCCGAAGGTGCTGTACAGCGCGTATTTGATTTGCATACCAAACGCTTTCCAGAATTTCTCGTAGTCCTCGCGCTCTTTTTCAAGCATCTCGGCGAGTTCCTTTTTGATCCGTTTCTCAAGTGCGCCCGCGATAATCTTGAGCTGCCTGTCCTGCTGAAGCATCTCACGCGAAATGTTCAGTGACACATCCTCGCTGTCAACCACGCCTTTTACGAAGTTAAAACAGTCAGGCAGCAGATCGGCACACTTGTCCATAATCCGAACGCCGCTCGAATACAGCTCCAACCCCTTTTCGTAATTCTTGGAATAGTAGTTGTAGTCCGCCTTCGACGGAATAAACAGCAGCGCCTGGTAGCTTGTCGTCCCGTCGGTCTTTTGATGGATGACCTTCAGCGGCTTCTCATAATCGTAGAATTTATCTTTATAAAAACCCTCGTATTCCTCCGGGGTAATCTCGCTCTTATTTCTCTTCCAGAGCGGAATCATGCCGTTGAGGATTTCGGCTTCGATGTAGGTTTCGTACTCATCCTCGCTTCCCTCTTTGAGGCGGGATTTCTCCTTGTCCATGATGATCGGATACCGGATATAGTCCGAATACTTCTTTACAATCGACGTAATACGGTATTCCTCTAAAAACTCGTCATAGCTGTCCTCGCCGTCGTTGTCCTTGATTGTCAGGGTGACGGTTGTTCCTGCCATGTCGCGCTGTGCGGGAACGGTGGTGTAGCCGTCGGCACCCTCAGAACGCCAGAGATATGCCTCTGCGACGCCGTGGGCGCGGCTTAATACCTCAACTTTTTTGGCGACCATGAACGCCGAATAGAAGCCGACGCCGAACTGGCCGATAATATCGACATCTGCTTTTTGAGGCTCGTTTTCTTTGGTAAACAGATTTGAGCCGCTCCTGGCGATGGTACCGAGGTTATCGTCAAGCTCGTCTTTTGTCATACCGATGCCGTTATCCGAAATTGTCAGCGTTTTGTGTTCTTTGTCAAGGGACAGTAATATTTTAAAGTCGCCCCGCGAAAGTCCGACGCTGTCGTCGGTCAGAGACTTGAAATACAGCTTATCGATGGCATCGCTCGCGTTTGAAATCAGCTCCCGCAAAAATATTTCCCTGTTTGTGTAAACGGAGTTAATCATTAAATCGAGCATTCTTTTTGATTCGGTTTTAAATTGTTTCTTTGGCATAGCTATTCCTCCGAATTGTTTTAGCACTCTCGTATACCGAGTGCCAAAATATACTATATCACCATTTTCGGTTTTTTCAAGGGTTTTTTTGAGAAAATTATGAAGAAAATGTAAATTCCCTCCTTAGAGCGGCGGTCACGATGCACCGGACAGGTATGGCGCGTCCCTGATAAAATATACTGACGGTAATTGACTTTTTTTATAGCTTGCGCTATACTATATATATTTCAAACATATATGAAAAGAGGTCTACTTAATGAAAAGGTCTTTCCGCTCTTCTTTAGCGCTCCTGCTGTGCCTTTGTATGCTCTTCTCCGTCGGCATCGGGCCGATCAGCGCCGCAGCCGCAAATGATGACGCTGCCGTTTCAGAGGCCGTCACGATCGACGAGTACCTTTCAACAACCCGTTCTTCCGATAAGCGCTCCGATATCTCTTTCAACGCCGTTTTATCGCAGATCGTCAATTTTCTGAGCAATTTCTTCTTAAATGATGTCCTCATGGGCTTTCTGGCCTCCTGTGTTCCGCAAGGTCAGAACACCGTCTCCGTTGCGAGTATCGACAATGTCGATTTGAGTACGCTTCCGAATTTTATGTCCGGCAATGGTGCGTTTATTGATAATCCTGTACCGGGCGCTTCGTGGAGCCTCGGCTATGACGAGCAATCCATTATCCCCGATGATTTCGGCACCAAATTCTATTCAAGAGCCAGCTATGTACCGTATTGGCTCTCCAACGAGGTGTACACTGACGATGATGGCAACAAAGAGGATTTGCGCGTGCGCACCATCATTTTGGATGACGACTCCGGCAGAGGCAAGGTTGCGTTCTGCGTGCTCGACTGCATAGGGCTTGCCAATCTTGACGTCCGCAGAATCCGCGCGGCACTTGCTGATTTTGCCGCGGAGAACAACATTGTCAGCATCAATGTTTCGGGAACGCACACCCACTCGGGTCTCGATACCCAAGGCGCATGGCAGGATCCGCTGGGCACCGCCGGCAACAATATTCTCGCCGCCACGGTCGACAGCCCCGATCAGAAGTACGGTATCGACCCCGCCTTTCTTCAGAAAATCATTGACGCAACGACTCTCTCCGTCAAAAACGCGTTTGCCGATTTAAAAAAGGGTACGCTGTCCTATGCCGTCACCGATATCGCTGATTACACTCACGACAGGACCTACCCGTATGCCTGCGATACCAATCTTTACCGCCTGCTCTTCACCCCGTATGCCGACGCCGCCACCCCCACGATCATAGCGACTTTCGGCTGCCATCCGGAGTCGTCGAGTTATGATTTCCTCACGACCGAAGATGGGCTGAAGACAGATTCGAAAATTTCCGGCGATTTTGTGTACTACATGGAAAAGCTTGTCAATAAAGCCGGCTACAACTTCATCTATGTTCAAGGCAATGTCGGCACCAACACCTCCGGCCGCAGCCTTTCAAACGATGGTCTTGAGGGACTGACAGCGCACGACGGCGCCATTCGTCTCGGCTATGAGCTTGCCTACCTGACACTTGGCATCACGCTCGACGAGGCAGGCTGCGCCGCCCTCAACGAAGCGACGGGCGACCTGCTCGGCATAGCGACCTACGGCGGTAACGAAGGCTACACGGTCTGGTATGCAGGGCACACCGCGGCAGAAGCCGTAGAAGTCAAGCCCGTGCTCAACATTGCTCAGGCTCAGTATCTGGCTGAGGTCGAAAACAACGTGGCGCTCACGCTTTCCAAATCAGCCATCGCCAGCCTTGAACTTTATTATGACGAGTCTAACGGCAAATATTATACCGTCACCGAAATCGGCTATATAGAAATCGGCGACGCGCTCAAGGTCTTCATGGATCCCGGCGAAATCTATTCCGAAATACTCACCGGCGGCGAGGCGCTCAACGGCTTCGAATACCCCTCCCTGCGCGAGCTTTTCGGCGAGAATGTCATTGTATGCGACTTGATGAATGACGCGGCGGGATACATTTCGCCCGACAACAAATACGTTATCCGCGGCTATCAGTACAACCCCGAAACCGATAGTCTCGAGGACGACTCCTGGTGCTTCCTCGTTTCTCTCGGCAAAAACACGGCATCGACAATGGTTTCGCAGTATATTGCCTTGGTCGGCAGCGCACGTCCGTAAAACGCCCCCCATATCGTCGAAAAGCAAATCCTTTGCTCTAATCGGTAGTGCACGACCATAAGATGGACGTTTCCGCCACTTCAAGGGATGTGTGATTTTGTGGAAAAGAAAAATCTACTGAACAAGTATTTATATTTCGGATTCGATAGGGATACTCTTATTGCGCAAAGGGAGCCAATTGACCGGAGTAATTTAACTTTTCTTAAATCATTCTGCGCCATTTCCTACTTCGCAGGCGCGATTGAGGCAATTTTCCTAAGCTTTGTGAGGTCCGGCAGTAACGGCCGTATGTTTGCACTGTTCGCGGTGTCGGTTTTTTCACTGGTCATTTACTTTTTAAGTAAACGCGCCGTTGCCGCCGAAAAACCGCTAAAACCGCATTCCGTCAGCATTCTGATTTTTTTCGCCTCATTCTTTTTCTATTTTTCATCCGCATTACTCGACACTTTCTTCATACCTGAAGGTCTTGCGGTCAAACTGCCGCTGATGTTCGCGGTCATTCAGATTATCTTTGTCATATCGCCTCTTCAGAATCTTGTCACCATGGGCATTGGTGCCGTTGCGTTTCTGTTTTTCTCAAGAATGACGAAGAGCAGCGAACTCGCCGCGTTTGACGCGTTCAATGTGCTGACCGGTATCGTTTTCGGTCTGGTAATATCATGGGGTTCGTCGAGAATCAAGATTGAGAACCTGGAATCCGCCGAAAAGCTGAAAAGATCGAACTACGCCCTTTATCACGAAACCATCACCGACGCTTTGACCGGGCTCAACAACCGCAAGATGTCCATGGCACTTCTTTCAAAGCTGTGCCTTGAGCAGAACACGGCGGATAGTTATTTGACCTGTATCGTTATCGATGTCGATCATTTTCGGGATTACAACCGCCGTTACGGACGCCTTGCCGGCGACAGCGTGCTGATTACCATCGGCAAGCTTTTATCGGAGCACTGCCAAAGTCAAGGTCTGGAAGTCGGGCGTATCGGCGGCGAAGAATTTATGATCGCCTATAAGGACACCTCGCCCGATAAGAGCGTAATTTTAGCCGAGGAACTGCGGTGCGCGGTCAAGGCCCTCCATATTCCGAACAGCGCTTCGCAGGTCTCTGATATCGTTACTATCACGCTCGGTATCTTTTCCGCACCGCTTGAGGATTTCAGCATTCCCGAGGAAATCTACACCACTGCTGACCGCGCTCTGTATAAGGCCAAAGATGACGGCAAAGACCGCGCGTGGAAGTATCTGCCCGAGATTAACGGCTTTGCCTTGTCCGTACCTGATTCCTAAAAAGGAAATGTAATACACAGCAACAAGAAGCTGTCTTGCTCATGCAGGACAGCTTCTTTCAAATATCAGAGAATAAAACCTATACGGGCTCTGCGCCGCTAAAAAACGTCCCGTTAACTGTCAACCGTTAATGGTCCGCTAATCCGCGAAACAATATACGGAACAACCTCGTCCCTTTTCAGACCGAGCGCGAATGCGAATTCCTCGGTGATTCGCTTTTCTGCTGCCTCGAGAAGCCGCGCGTCGCTCATATACAGCCGCTTCTTCTGCTTTTCGATTTCCAATTTATACAGCGACAGCGCCTTGAAGACGCGCAGAATGTCCGTCCGGCTCCCGTTTTCCAATATCCCGCCGAAAAGGGCTGCACGCTCCTTCGGGTCCTCAACCCAATCGCCGCTGCGGCTTTCGGCTTCGGCGATAACAGCATCAATTTGCTTTGCGGTCAAAACCTGACGCATCCCCTCGTCGTCCTTACCGCCGGCGGGAATATACATCACGGCGTGTTCGTCGTATATCGGTGCGACGACATAATAGACCTTTTCGCCGATTCCGCCAAAGCGGATACGACGAATATCCACAATTTTACCAATCTCCCCGCCGCGGCAAATAATGTGCTCCCCGATACTATGAAAAAATTCGCTCATATCGTTTACCTTTCCGTCTGAAAAAACGCTCTTTTTACAACAGAATATACGCCGTCGTTTATGTTGTATATAATAGTATACTCAAAATTTGTGAAAAAATCAAATTGTGTTTTTGCACAAGAATAATTTTTCAAATCGGATTCGCCTTGACAAAAAATTAAAATGGAAATACAATGTATCTAGTATTAATGTTGAAAGGAAAATTTCGTATGTTTAAGAAATATGCCGCCCTTCTTCTCTCGGTACTGATACTCATCCCAACATTCCTTCTCCCCGTATCGGCATTGCCCGCAAATATCGATTATGTGATCACAAGTCCCTATGACGCGGTTGACTGGAACACCTTTAGCGCGTACAAGACACAACTGCACTGTCATACAAATGCCAGCGACGGGTTTCTGACGATTCACGAGTTTGTTCAGAAGCATTATGACCTCAATTACGACATCGTCGCCCTTACCGATCACGGCACCCTCAACCGCGGATGGAACAACGAACCCCAATTGGTTCCGCTTATGCGCCTGATTAAAAAAGACCGCACTCAGATGGCGGACGTGATTCCTCTTACCGAAGA
>CAZEXA010000022.1:0-1561 GCA_964516565.1 uncultured Eubacteriales bacterium
ACGTCGGTGCATGACGGTTCCCCGGTCTTGGCGCCCATCAGATCGACGATATGCAGCCATTTCGCTCCATCCCTCTGAAAGCCGCGCGCGACCTCGGCGGGATTGTTGCTGTAAACGGTCTTTTTGTTGAAATCCCCTGTTTTCAGGCGCACGGCGTTCCCTTCATAAAGGTCGATAGCCGGAAATAGAATCATACCGCTCCTCCTTACAAATCACAGAACGCTTTCAGTATGGCAAGACCCGCCTTGCCGCTCTTCTCCGGGTGATACTGCGTACCGTACACGTTCCCGTTTTCAACGGAAGCGGTCACCGGTATGCCGTACTCTGCCGTCGCCGATACATACGCTTCACACTCCGCCGCATAATAGGAGTGGACGAAATAGACAAACGCGCCTTCGGGCGTTTGTGCGTAAAGCTTGCCTTTTTCTTTGCCCTTCGGGAACGACAGGGCGTTCCAGCCAATCTGAGGAATTTTAAGCATGCCGACTTTATCTTTGAGCGGCATGACGACGCCGGGTATTAGTCCCAACCCGTCATAACACCCGTTTTCATAGCTTTTTTCAAACAACAATTGCATTCCCAAGCATATGCCGAGAAAGTGCTTCCCCTTTTTCGCCTCTTCACAGACGACAGATTTCAGCCCTGTATCGTTAAGCTTTTGTACCGCGTCGCGAAACGCCCCGACACCGGGCAGAATGATTTTATCCGCACTGCGCAGAACAGCCGCCTCGCCGGTCAGAACGGCGTCTGCCCCCACAGCCTTCAGAGAGCTGAGCAGGGAAAAAAGGTTGCCGATTCCGTAATCCACTACCGCAATCATAAAACACCTTTCGTTGAGGGGATCTCCTCAGGAAACGCGTTGTCGATACCGACGGCCTGATTCAAAACCCGCCCGAACGCCTTGAACGCCGCCTCGACGGTATGGTGGGCATTGGTGCCCGAAAGCTTTTTGATATGCAGCGTGATTCCGGCGTTTCTTGAGAACGCCTCAAAGAACTCCGCGGTCAGCTCCGTGTCGTACTCACCGATCTTTTCGCTTTGTACCGGCAGTTCCATCACACAGTAGCCGCGCCCCGAAATGTCAGCCGCGCAGAGCACGAGCGCCTCGTCCATTGGCAACACAATATCTCCGTAGCGCCTGATACCGCGCTTATCGCCGAGCGCCTCTTGAAAAGCGGCTCCCAGCGCGATGCCGATGTCCTCAACCGAGTGGTGCAAATCGACCTCCGCGTCACCGGCACAACGCACGGTCAAATTGAACCGGCCGTGTCTTGAAAACAGCGTCAGCATATGGTCAAAAAAGCCCGAGCCGGTGGAAATCTCTGACTGTCCGACACCGTCAAGATCGAGCAGAACCGACACATCGGTTTCGGTTGTTTTTCGGTTTATTTCCGCTTTACGCATTTTTCCATCTCCTCAATCAGCTTATCCGTCTGTTCGTCAGTTCCGATACTGATTCTGACATAATCGCTGATTCTGTCCTGTTCAAAGTACCGGATTAAAATACCGTTTTCCTTTAACTGTAAATATAACTCTTTTGCGGTAATACCGCAAGGCTTCG
>CAZEXA010000022.1:1661-25646 GCA_964516565.1 uncultured Eubacteriales bacterium
AGGGCGGCGAGCTTCGTTTTCAGCGAAACGGATTCGAGCGGCGGATAGAGGTTGAGCTTCTCCGCCTCGCGGGAGGCGGCGGCGACGACGCGCTTTGTAGGCGGATAGGGAAGCTCGTTCGTATTGAGCTTGATGAATTTTGAAAAATCGGTCGGCTGCTCACCCGGAGTGTATACCTCTAAGGTCTTATAACGTTCGGATAAGAATCTGCTCATTTCTCCGCCTCCTCAAAACGGCTCAGCACCGAACGCGCATGCGCGCCGAGCCCCTCCTCGTCGGCAAAGAGCGCCACCTTGCCTGCGACCGCCTTCAAAGCGTCGCGCGAGTAATAGGTGAACGCAGTTTTCTTGATAAAATCATCCACGGACAACGGGCTGGAAAACTTCGCGGTGCCGCTCGTCGGCAGCGTGTGATTGGTGCCCGCGAAATAATCGCCGAGCGCCTCAGGCGTAAAACGTCCGAGAAATACCGAACCGGCGTTCTCGACCTGTTCGAGCACGGTAAACGGCTCCTCAACGCACAGTTCCAAATGCTCCGGGGCAATCTCGTTGGACACCCTTATCGCCTCGTCAATCGAGGGAACCAAAATGATTTTACCGTTGTTATCAATCGACGCGCGGGCAATCTCACGCCTTTCGAGCCGCTCAACCTGCCTCTCCAGTTCGGCGGATACCGCGAGAGCAAGCGTCTCTTTTGTCGTAACGAGTACGGCGGAGGCGTTTTTGTCATGCTCTGCCTGCGAAAGCATATCGGCGGCAAGCACTGCGGGGTCGTTTTTTTCGTCGGCGACAATCAAAATCTCGCTGGGACCGGCAATCATATCAATATCGACAAGTCCGTAAACCTGCCGTTTCGCCTCGGCAACAAACACGTTGCCGGGCCCGACAATCTTGACGGTTTTCGGTACGCTTTCGGTGCCGTAGGCAAGCGCCGCGATTGCTTGCGCGCCGCCGAGCTTAAAGATCCTGTCCACCCCGGCAATACGCGCCGCTGCCAGTACCGAGGGTTTGATTTTTCCGTCTTTACCGGGCGGAGTGACCATGATCAGCGTATTTACCCCGGCAATTTTGGCCGGTATGGCATCCATGAGCACCGTGGACGGATAGCTTGCCGTACCGCCCGGAACATACAGCCCGACGCATGAAAGCGGCGTCACCTTCTGACCGAGGACAATCCCCTCCTTGTCAAGACGAAAGCCGCTGCGCATCTGCTTTTCATGATATTGACGGATATTTCCGGCAGCCTCTTTGATGACACAAAGCAGCTCCTCGCCACAGGCGGCGACGGCTTCATCCATCTCCTGTGCCGATACCTCAAGGGCACAGAGCCTTGCGCCGTCGAAGCGCTCAGTAAAAGCGAAAAGCGCTTTATCGCCGTCTTGTCTGACCTCATCGATAATGCTTTTCACTGTTTTTGATACATCGGCCTGTTCGATGCCTCTTGTCAGAATATCCTTTGTTTCATATTCGCCTGTACGCAATATCCGTATCATTGGGATGTCCTTTCGCCGCTCAAACGCTTTACAATGTCATCAATGCGGCTGTTTTCAAATTTAAAACTTACTTTATTTGCGATAAGCCGCGCACTGATCGGAAAGATTTCCTCGAGCGGCTCTAAATTGTTCTCCTTAAGCGTCGTACCGGTTTCGACGATATCAACGATGACGTCTGCCATTTTAAGCAGCGGGGCAATTTCCACCGAACCGCTAAGCTTGATGATATCGATATCGCGGCTCTGACGGGCATAGTATTCGCGCGCGATGTTCGGAAAGCTCGTTGCCACACGGAGGGCACGCTCGGTATTGCGGCTGCTTCCCGGAAAACCGGCGACGACCATACGGCATTTTCCCAGCCCTAAGTCGAGTAGCTCGTAGACATCGGGATGATGCTCTAAAAGGATATCCTTACCGACAACGCCGATATCCGCCGCGCCGCGCTCCACATACTTGCCGACATCGGAGGGCTTGACCCAAAAATAGCGCACCCCTGCCTCTTCTTTTTCAAAAATGAGTCTACGGTTGTTTTCGAGAAGCTCCGGGCATCCCAGCCCAATCCGCTCAAATGCCGCGTAGGACTTTTCCCCAAGCCTGCCCTTGGGCAAAGCGATATTAAGAATCGGCGTCAAGACGCGTCACCTCCCCGTTTCTCAGTGTGTAATAATCGGCTCCGGCAAGTTCTTTCGGCCATTCCCGCTGTACGCGGATACTCCTGCCTCCTGCCGCGAGCGATGCGGCAGCCCTTGCGATAGCCCCGGCGTCGCCGCAATCGCCGTACAACAGCACGCAATCGACGTCATACGGCGTTTCGGGGGTAAAGTAACTGTCGAATATATCCGTATAGACCGCAAAACCGATGGCTTCGGCGTTCTTGCCGAGCTTTTTTAACAGATTGTCGTACCGGCCGCCCGAAAGCGCCACGGCGGGGACCCCCTCAATGAAGCCCTGAAAGATGACGCCGTTATAGTAGCTGACGTCATTGACAATCGAAAAATCAAGGTTTATACAGCTTCCCGCTCCGTTGTCCTTCATCAGCGCATAGAGGCTTTTCAGTTCGTCAAGCGCTTTCTGCATCGTATCGTTCTGCACAAGCGCTTCCGCTTCGGGCAGTACCTTTTCAAAGGCGCCGTATATTGCGGCAAGTTTACAGATTCTCTCTGTCTGTGCCCCGTCCGTACCGTACGCGGCACACAAGGTCTTGAGCTCGTGCGCGTTCCTTTCGGAAATCAGCTCGCAGATGCGCTCGCGCTGCTGCGGCAGCAGGGATGTTTCGTCGAGCAATCCGCCGATAAAGCCTAAATGGGAAACATCCAGGATATAGCTTTCACTGACCGCCGCAAGGCTTTTTTCCGCAAGCAGCAGCACCTCGAACGCCGAGTACAAATCGACCTCGCCGATGTATTCCAGACCGACCTGTGTTATCTCCCGGTAATCCTTCGTGCCGCGCGCGACGCGGTAGACGTTTTCATTATAGTACAGCTTATACGGCAGCTGCGCCTCGCCCCGTACATTCTTGACGATGGAAAGCGTTACGTCGGGCTTAAGCGCCAAAAGCCTCCCGTTCAAATCGGAAAAGGTGATAAGGTTTTCTGTCTTAAGAAAGCTTTTATTCTCGGCATACAAATCGTATTCCTCAAACTTGCTCATTTTGAATTTTCGGTAACCGAACCGCTCATAGAGTGATTTCAGGCGCATCACGGCGTTTTCTCCGCCCACGGTGCAAGAAGTGTTCACAATCACACTTCCTTTCTCTGTTATATACAATCCTATTTTATGCTTTGATACTATCATACTTTAACTTAGTAGTCAAGTAATTAGTTGAATTATTTGTTTTTTGTAAGAACCCATAAATGCAGTACTCCACTTTCGATAGTTTATGGGCAAAACCGCTGTAATTTGCGATTACTATAAAAAAACCGTTGACAAAAACCGACATTTTGTGTAGACTGAAAACGAACAAAGGCGTTCAAGGGGGTTCCCGTGCGCGGGAACCCCTTTGGGCGTTGTTTTTTATTGAAAGGGGTATTTGTATGAACGCGTATGTTCAAAAAATCATTGATGACACCAAAAAAAAGTATGCCTGTGAGCCTGAATTTTTACAGACCTGCGAAGAGGTTCTGACGACGCTCTCTCCGGTAATTGATAGACACCCTGAATATGAGAAGTCCAATCTGCTCGGCAGACTTGTCGAGCCGGAACGCCAGCTCACCTTTCGTGTTACCTGGGTCGATGATCAGGGCAACGTCATCGTCAACCGCGGCTACCGCATCCAGTTTAACAGTGCCATCGGTCCCTACAAGGGAGGCCTGCGCTTTCACCCTACCGTCTACATCGGCATCATGAAATTCCTCGCCTTCGAACAGATATTCAAAAACAGTCTGACCGGCCTTCCCATCGGCGGTGCCAAGGGCGGTTCGGATTTTGATCCCCACGGCAAATCGGACGGCGAGATCATGCGCTTCTGCCAAGCCTTTATGACGGAGCTCTCCAAGCACATCGGTTCGAGCACCGACGTCCCCGCGGGCGACATCGGCGTGGGCGGTCGTGAAATCGGTTACATGTTCGGTCAGTACAAGAGACTTCAAAACGTCTTTACCGGCGTCCTCACCGGCAAAGGTCTCACCTACGGCGGTTCGCTTGGCCGCACGGAGGCAACCGGTTACGGTCTTTGCTACTATACGCGCGAAATGCTCAAGGTCATGAAAGATACAAGCTTTGATGGCAAAACCGTCGTCATCTCCGGCAGCGGCAACGTCGCGCTCTACGCGCTCAAGAAAGCGACTGAGCTGGGCGCGACGGTCGTCACGCTCTCTGACTCTAACGGATATATTTATGACCCGAACGGCATCGACTTTGAGACCGCTCGTCATCTTAAGGAGGACGAGAGGGGCCGAATTTCCGAATACGCGAAAAAAGTCCCGACCGCCAAATACTTTGAAGGCTGCCGCGGTGTCTGGAGCATTAAGTGCGACATCGCCCTCCCCTGCGCCACGCAGAACGAGCTCAACGGCGACGAGGCCGAACTGCTGATCAAAAACGGCGTCATTGCCGTCGCTGAGGGCGCGAATATGCCCTCGTCTCCGGAAGCCATTGAAAAGTTCCTTGCCGCCGGCATCCTGTTCGGGCCTGCCAAAGCCGCCAACGCCGGAGGCGTTGCAACCTCGGCGCTCGAAATGAGCCAGAACTCCATCCGCTATTCGTGGACGTTTGAGGAGGTAGACAACCGCTTGAACGAAATCATGGTCAATATCCTCCACAACTCCTACGACGCCGCCAAGGAATACGGCTGCGAGGGCAATCTGCTGGCAGGCGCAAACATCGCGGGCTTCCTTAAGGTCGCCGACGCCATGACGACGCAGGGAATCATGTAAAGGTTGAATAAAATGAGCAATCGGGTGGGGACATAATCCTCGCCCGATTTTATTTTAATGGCAAATGGCAAATTACAAATTGAAATTTCGGGCGAGGCGATGCCTCGCACTCCAATAAAATAGCGTCGCAGACCTGAAATTTACCATTTGCCATTTGCAATTTTTGTTATTAAAAGTCGCTTTGCTTTCAGCGGAGAAGAATGTAAGAAAAAGCAAAAGGAAGCCCTATCCCCCTTGCGGGGAACAGAGCGGCAAAATCAGTTTTCGCTAACTTAACTTAACTTAACTTATGCCTGTCCTTTTGATTTCGCAAAGCAGTCGCTGCAATACACGGGGCGGTCCTCACGGGGTTTAAAGGGTACCTTTGCCTCTCCTCCGCATGCTGCACAGGTAGCGGTGAAAATTTCACGCTCGCCTCTTGCCGCCTGCTTACGGTTGTCGCGGCAGTTCTTGCAGCGTTGGGGCTCGTTGACGAAGCCCTTAGCGTCGTAGAACTCTTGCTCTCCGGCTGTGAAAATGAATTCTTCGCCGCATTCCTTGCAGATGAGTGTCTTGTCCTCAAACATGTTTTTACCTCGCTGACAAAAAAGATATTACCCTCGGACGGACTCGCACCGTCACCTTTGGAAATCAACGCTCTTCTTAAGTTAAGCTAAGAGGGCATATTAGACGGCGTAAAATGCGCCGTTTAACGCTGTTTTGAGTTTTCGCTTGGCACGCTGTAAGGCGTTGTCGGCAGACTTTGCCGAAACATTCAGCCTTAAGGCGATTTCCGGGCATGTAAAGCCGCTTATGTATAGCGCGAGCACCTTTTGCTCCTTGTCCGAAAGCGTGGTTTTCAGCAATTTTAAAAGCTCGCCGAAAGTTTCGTTTTCGGAAAGAGCGTCAAGGGGGTTTTGTGTGCCGGACGGGTCATCCTCCAGCGGCTCGCTCGCCAAAACCGACTTGTGGCTGGCTCTGCCGGCTACGGTGCGAATGCGGTTGTTGATACACTTTGAAGCATATGTATCAAATGAGGCTCCCCTATCCGGCCGAAACGTTCTGACCGCCGCCAAAAAGCCGAGCATACCTTCCTGGTTGAGATCCTCAACCTCAAGATACCCCACCGGATACCATGCTCTGTTCACCTTGATAAACCGCTGCGCCAGAAAAGCGAGCGCCGCGCTGTCACCGTTCTGAGCCAGAACCGCTAGCGCTTCGTTATCGCAGCGGACGTATTTGTGCGTAGGTGAACCGTTTTTCAAACCATAACCTCGATACAAATCTTTAGCGGTTGCATAATACCGCAAAAATAACGCTTTGTCAAATACTTTTTTGATAAATAGGTAACTTTTGTGAAAAGTGACAGTAATCCTGCCAATAAATGCCCTATTTCTTTCTCTTATTAATAAAATAAATCGCTAAAAAAGCAATGAGAACCGCCAAGGCTACCAAAAATACGATGACAACCGCAATGGAAAAGTTGTCGCCGTAAGAATGCGAAACCGCCGCGGGTACACTGCTGTACGGCGCGGCGGAGGCGATGACGTTCAAAGCCACAAAGACGACGCCGATAATCATAATCAGCGCCAACACAATGGCTATCACACGGATAAACATTTTTTGATTGGGCATATACTTCCTTCCCTTCGGAGCTTGTCTCCGTTTTCGGAGCTTGCCTCTGCTTTAAATCCCGAGAATGGTTTTTACGGCAGCAGAAACGTGGGCTGCCTTTTCCTCGGCAGCGGCGCGGCTGTCCGCCTTTGAAGCGATATATACCTTGAGCTTCGGCTCGGTCCCCGACGGGCGGACAATGACCGTGTCGCCGCTTTTCAGAGCGAAGTACATTACATTTGACGCGGGAAGCCCTGTAGCGCCCTTTGTGCCGTCGGCGATGTTGTGTGTTTCACCGGTCAGGTAATCGGAAACGTGAACGACCACCTGCCCGCCTATCTCCCCGGGTGTCTGCGAACGCAGCTTCGTCATGACGGCGGACATCGTTTCCATTCCCTTGGCACCCTCAAAGGCGTAATTGTCAAGACGGCTGATGTAATACCCGTATTTTTCATAAATGGAGGTCATGAAGTCAAAGAGGCTTACGCCCTTTGTCTTATAGTAGGCTGCCATCTCGCAGATGAGCATTGAGGCGACGACGGCATCCTTGTCCCGCGCGTGCGCTCCCGCCAGATAGCCGTAGCTCTCCTCCATTGCTAAAACAAAGTCGGACAGCGCGCCCTGTTCTTCGAGAAGGGTTACATATTCGCCGACATATTTGAAGCCGGTCAACAGCTTTTGAAGGCGAGCACCGTACGCCTCGGTAATAACATCAATAAGGGGTGTGGTGACAATTGATTTTAGTACAACGGCGTTCTTCGGAAGCGTCCCCGCTTCAGACAACCGCGAGAGGACATATTCTGTCAGCATCGCGCCAACCTCATTACCGGTCATCAGCTTGTATTCATCGTCTTTGAGCACGGCGATGCCGACGCGGTCACAGTCCGGGTCGGTGGCGAGCAGCAAATCGGCTTTAAACGTTTCAGACAGCTTGAGCGCCTCTTCAAACGACTGCCGAATCTCCGGATTGGGGAACGGACACGTCGGGAATTTGCCGTCGGGGGATTTTTGCGAATCGACAATTCTGACATTGGTAATACCGATTTTCTTTAATATCCTGCGTACCGGCTTGTTACCCGTGCCGTTAAGAGGCGTATAGATAACCTTTAGCCCTGACTTAGCGGGCGCGTCCTTCTCAAGACGCTTTTTCAGCACCTGCTCATAATATCCGTCAAAAACCCAGTCCTCGATAAACTCAATGGCGTCCTCCGCCAATCCGTCGTCAAAATCCATGCGCCGGATACCCTCGAAAATATCTACTTTTGCGATACGCTCATATGTCTTTTGCGCGGCCTCGTCGGTCATCTGGTAGCCGCTCTTGTCGTAACACTTGTAGCCGTTATATTTGGCAGGATTGTGACTGGCGGTGATGACGATGCCCGACGAACAGCCGAGTACGCGCACCGCGTAAGACAGCATCGGCGTTGGGACAAGCTCCGGATAAAAGTAGACGCGTATGCCGTTTGCCGCCAGCACACCGGCGGCCTCTTTGGCAAAATATTCGGATTTCACGCGCGAATCGTAGGCAATAGCGACAGACGGTTCCGAAAATGTGTCGTTTAAATAATCGGCAAGCCCCTGTGTCGCCTGACCGACGGTATAAACGTTCATCCGGTTGGTTCCCGCGCCGAGGACTCCGCGCAGTCCCGCCGTTCCAAATTCAAGATACCGGTAAAACATATCGAACAGGGCCGCCTCGTCGCCCTCTTTTTCCTCAAGTTCCCGTATTAAATCCTTGTCCAGTACCGCCTTTTCTCTCCAAAGCCGGTACAGCGTGTTGACCTCGTTCATACCATCTCTCCTCAAGAACAAATCTAATCTGTCCGGGTGACTTTTTGACTTATTCTGTCCCTTGAATTAACCGATATTAACGTTTTCAAATAAACCGGCTATATTCGAGAAAAACATATACAGCATACCGAGAGTTTTAACAATACTGAACATCATGTCGTTGTTGAGTTCTGTTCCGTCGCCGATGATTCTGTCAACGGTTTTGTTAATGGTATATTGATCGACAAGCTCGCCGTTTACGGTTCTGTAGGTCTTAAGCGTCAGCGAGTCGCTGTCAAAATTGACAAGCGTGTAGAGACCGTCGTCCAGGGTTTCATAGCGGTAAGCCGTCCAATCATACTGTTCCACTTCCAAACCGCAGTATTTGTCGCCCGAACAGCCGCTGCTGACATATACCGTTCCCGCGGGGTCGGTTACTTCACTGACAGAGGTCGTGTCTAAAACGACTTTGCCGCCGTACATTTGCTTGGAGCGGCCGTAGGTATGGCTGTGTCCCGTAAACACAATATCAAACCCGAACTCGTCGTAAATCGGACGGAAAATGTTTTCAAACAATATCGTGGATTCCGCGCTTCCCGCAGAATCGGTCGAGCCGTAAAGATCGTGATGCATGCACGCCACACGCCATTTGACATCGGGATTGGCATCAATGGCGGCCTTCGCGCAGGCATACTGATCGGCTGCGCTGCCGTTTGTAGAGTCAAAGTTGACAAACAGTACGTCGCCATAGCGATACCAGTTGACGTTGCCGATATCGCTCGGATACTCCATGGGGTACGCGTTCGGATAAAACGTGTAGTACTTATACATGAGCCCCTTCTTGTCATGGTTGCCGATGACAGGAGCGATGGGGATGCTCCTCAGCGCAGACGGCGAATAAAAGCCGACCCACTCATTCGCATCAACACCGGTCTGAGTCTGGTCGCCGTTGTGCAGAATGAAGCTTAAGTCCGGAGCGGTCTTCAGAGCCGCCTCGATGGTGGTATTCCAGTTGTAGCCGTCATTTTTCAGCTTATCGGCGCCATCTTCGGCAGACCCTATTTGTGCGTCAGCTGCCACAAGCACCGTAAAATCCGATGGGTCACGGGTCGTGAAAGTATCCAGTGTACTATAGCTGCCGTCGTCAAGCGTGTACCAGTAAAAATAGGTGGTATTTTCCGAAAGTCCCGTCAGGATGACCTGATTGACGCGCTGCGCGTCGGTTTCCGCCGGAACAGATGTCGCGTCAAAGACCTGAACGTCTCCGAAAAATATATTATCTGTAATTTTTACATGTCCCTGCGGCGCATCAGCAGCCGAATGCCAGGAAATATACAGCTGAGTCTCGTCGGCGCCCGGCGTCAGACGGGGTAACGTGTTGTTAATACCGTCATAATACGATGACCACGACGAATCGTAGTTCACGGTATACGCGGAGCCCGACAGCGGCATACAGGTAAGAAGCAGCGCTGTCATAAGCAGTACCGGAAGTGTTTTTTTCATGAGTTTCATTTTGGTTTCTCCTTTATTTTATCTATAATTATTTAATAATTACCAATCAAAATTTCAAATCTTCTGTTCGAATTTGACTGTCAGCGTATAAAATTCGTCCAGACCTTCTGCTCCGGCTCCGGCTGCGTCACGCCTGCTTCCCTGCCGAGTTCGATACACCGGAGCAGCCACGCCATATTCGCGCCGAGCATACGCATGACCTGTAAGCCCTCCAAATCCTGCCGCACCTCGTCAGGCCGGCTGCCATGTACCATGTTCCAGTACCCCGAGGACACAATGGGCATATGACTGATGGTAAAATACTTGTTCAGGCGGTCAAGCGCCGCGGTCGAACCGGCGCGCCGGCAGCTGACGACAGCCGCGCCGGGCTTGCCCCTAAAAGCCGTGCCGCCCGCATAAAAGCATCTGTCCAGCACCGCCGTCAAAACCCCCGCAGGAGCGGCGTAATGCACCGGCGAGCCAAAGATAAAGCCGTCCGCTAAGGCTGCTTTTTCAATAATAGTGTTGACGATGTCATCGTCATACCGGCACCTACCCTTGCCGGAGCACGCGCCGCACCCGGCACAGCCGTGTACGGCGGCGTTGCCGACACAGACGATTTCGGATGTGATGTCCCGCTCGGCAAGCGCCTCTTTAATCTCGGTCAACGCCGTGTATGTACAGCCCTTTTCATGCGGACTGCCGTTTATCATCAGTACCTTCATTCTTTTACCCCCCTGACAATCATCAATATATCCTCCGGTTTTGCGGCAATACGCCCCGCTCCGCTCTCCAGCAGCAACGCTTCGTCACGAAACCCCCACAACACCCCGACCGAATCGAGCCCGGCGTTATTCGCCGTCAGAATATCCACTTCCGAGTCCCCGACAAAAAGTGTTTCACCCGTTTTAACACCGAGTTGATCCATACACTCAAACACGCAATCCGGCGCGGGTTTTCTCGGGACGCCCTCCCTCTCGCCGACAGCATAATCGATTAACCCGCTGAAAAAATCACGGCACAAAGCGGCGACAGCCGGATGCAATTTGTTCGACACGACGCCGATTTTCACACCATCGGACTTCAGCGCAAAAAGCAGTTCCGTTATCCCCTCATAAGCGTGCGTTTTCACCCGTGAATGCGCCGCGTAGCGCTCCTTGAAAACGGTGAGGCAACGCGCCTCTTCATGTGCACAGGTCCCCTCTGGGACGGAACGCCTTATCAGCCGCTCGACGCCGTTTCCGACAAACTGCCGAATCTCATTGGTCGTTCTCTCGGGATACCCGTTCTGCCGCAACGAGTAATTCACGCTGTCGCGCAAATCCTGGAGGGTATCGAGCAGTGTGCCGTCCATATCAAAAATAACCGCTTGGTATCTCATCATGATTTTCCTAAAATCAGTTTCGCCACTTTATAGACGTCCCCGCAGCCGAGCGTCAGAACAAGGTCACCCTCTCCGACATTCTCCCGTACATAGTCAGCCACCTCGATAAACTCCTTGAACCAGACGCACCCGTCGATTTCGGCGGCAAGGTCATTAGTGGAAATACCGTAGGTGTTGATCTCCCGCGAACCCATAATGTCGGTCAGCACCACCCTGTCGGCAATCGACAGCGCCGCGGCAAAATCGTGTAGCAATAGTTTTGTCCTGCTGAACGTAAACGGCTGGAACACCGCCCAGACGCGCTTGTAATCCATAGCCTTGGCAGCCCTTAGGGTAACCTCAAGCTCTTTGGGGTGGTGGGCGTAATCGTCGGCGATGACCGCTCCCGCATATTCTCCGAGAATCTCAAAGCGGCGGCCGGCACCGCGAAAGGCACCGATACCCTCCTGACACTGCTCAAAGGTCGCGCCGCAAGTAAGAGCCGTACATATGGCAGCCAGCGCGTTTAAAATGTTATGTTCGCCGGGAATCCCCAAAGCAATCCGTCCGAGCCGTTCGCCGCGGTACCACACATCAAAAGAAGCAAATGCGCCGTTCATATAACGGATATTCGACGGATAACAGTCATTTTTCGGATCGTTCCCGAAGGTAATCAGCGTTTTTCCGGTAATCCCTTCGACAGCCTTGACCGTATTCTCGTCGTCGCCGTTATAGATGACACAGCTTTTCGCCATATCGGCAAAATGGTGAAAGGAATCGATCAGATTGTCAACGGTTTTAAAAAACTCCATATGATCGCAGTCAACATTCAAGATGACGCTGACATTCGGTGAAATATCGTGGTAAGTATTCTTGTACTCGCACGCCTCGCAAATAAAGTCCTCACTGTGTCCGATGCGCCCGTTGGCGCCGATCAGCGGCAGCTTTCCGCCTATGAGCGCGGACGGGTCGGCTCCCGCCATCATCAGGATTTGCACAATCAGCGACGTTACCGTTGTTTTGCCGTGTGTACCGCTGACGCCGACACAGTTATTAAAACGACGGGATACCGCGCCGAAAAGCTTACTGCGCTCAAAGGTCGGTATCTTTTGCTCGTAGGCGGCAAGAAGCTCCGGATTGTCCGGCAGCAGCGCTGCGGTATAGATGACCGCCTCTGCCCCCTCAACGTTTTCGGGGCGCTGACCGAGCGTCACCGGGATTCCCAATGCCCGGACGCGCGCAAGCGTGTCGGACTCGTTGTTGTCCGAACCGGTGACGGTATAGCCCTCAGAATGAAGAATCTCGGCCAGCGGACACATACCCGCCCCGCCGATACCGATAAAATGTACACATTTTATGCTCTTAAGGACGGTGTCTATTGTTTCATTCATGCTTAATCCTCTAACAGTCAGAAAATTGGTTTCGGAATATTATACTCTATATAACCGAAAAAATAAACCCTTGCAGGCAAAAAGTTTGAAAAATTCTCCGCACAAATGACCTTTGCTTTCATAGTATATCCTTGAGAGGAAGGTAATTGCTTCTATGAAACCATATAAATTTGTGGTTATCGGCGGCGACAGGCGCCAGCTGTTTCTCGCCGACTATTTAAAAAAGAATTTCTATGATGTAAAGTTATATGGCTTTACTGATACCGGTGTAAAAGTGCCGGTAATTGACGAAAAATCGGCACCCAAGGCGTTATTAGAGGCTTCTGTAAAGGTATTTCCTTTGCCGTTTACGAAAGACGGGTCAGCCGTTAACGCGCCGTTTTCCACATTTCCCATTGACATAAAAAGCGTGATCGGGGGGCTCAAGTTCGGCGATATGGTCTTCGGCGGACTGATTCCGAAGGACATACGGCAGCAGATTGCCGAAAAGGGAATTATCTGCTCGGATTATTTTGAAAGCAAAAGCCTGCAAATCTACAACGCCATTCCTACTGCGGAGGGCATCGTTAAGATTCTGATTGAGTCGCTTCCTACAACCATTCACGGGATGGAATGCGCCGTTCTCGGTTTCGGCAAAACCGGCAAGGCCATTGCCTCTGCGCTTCACGCGCTGGGAGCTGACGTAACGGTTCTTGCCAGAAGCCGCGAAAATCTCGCGGAAGCCGCATCGGCATGCTGCCGCACACGCACGCTGGACAGTCTTTCCATTGAGCCGGTATATTTCGACGCGATGGTCAACACGGTGCCCAGTCACATCTTAGGTGAAAAGCAGCTGAACAACCTGAACACCGGCTGCCTGTTGATTGAAATCGCCTCGTCGCCGTTCGGTATCGACTTTGACGCGGCGCGTACTCTCGGCTTTAACGTTGTCAAGGCTCCCTCCCTGCCCGGCACGGTCGCGCCGAAAACCGCCGGGGAAATCATCGGAGAAACCATTCTCGGTGAATTGGGGGGCGTTGTGCTGTGATAACCGTCGGATTTGCGCTGTGCGGATCGTTCTGTACATTTAAAAACGCAATCGGCAGACTGAAAGAGCTGTCTGCCGACCCGAAAATCAACGTCATACCAATCATGTCCGAAAACAGCTATACGCTGGATACGCGTTTCGGTAAAGCCGCGGATTTTATCGCCGAAATAGAGGAAATCACCAAACAACATGTGCTCCACACACTGCCCGAGGTAGAGCCGTTCGGGCCTAAAAAAACGCTCGACGCGCTGATTATCGCGCCGTGTACGGGAAATACTCTCGCCAAGCTTGCCTTAGGGATTGCCGACACCCCTGTCACCTTCGCGGCAAAGGCGCATCTGCGTAACGAGAGGCCGGTCATCGTCGCCGTTTCGACAAACGACGCCCTTGCCGCCGCCGCCAAAAATATCGGGGCGCTGCAAAACGCCAAGCATATCTTCTTTGTCCCCTACCGCCAGGATGACTGGAAAACAAAGCCAAACTCCTTAGTCGCCGACTTTTCGCTGATTCAGGAAACGTTAAACGCGGCTCTCGAACACAGGCAGCTTCAACCGATTATACTTGGTTAGCACCATTATAACGGATACAGATAGTATCGCATTTTATTATTCAATTTTCGCGTTTTCCTCCTCGGAATCGCTATCGTCATCGTCACTACGGCGTGCCTTTACGGCGATAATCACAACGCCGGCGAGGAGAAAAACACAGATGACGCCGATGTACAGCGCCTTGGCAGAAATATTCTGAGAAAGCTTATTGCCGTCATAATCAAGACCACCAGTATAACGCTGATTGATGTCTACGGTCAGCTCAATCGAGGTATCGGCGGATGACGTCGTCGCGGCTTGTTTTGTCGTATCCGCAGAGACAAAGATAACAGATGAAAAGAAAGACGATACCGTCACTGTGAAAACACAGATGAGGGTAAGCATTTTTTTCATAAATATCCTCCTCCCCGGTTCAGCCTAAAAACATAACGGAAGCCGCCAGCAGCATCTGTGCGGCGAAATAAGTCATAATATTGAATATCTTTAATGCATGATCTTTCTTTTTCCCGGCAAACTGGATGATTCCCAACGAACCGTCTGACAGCAAAAAGCACACCGACCCGACAATAAGACAGCAAAGAATCGCTATCCTGTACGGCATTTGGTACGCAAAGCAATAGGCAGCAAGGGTCGTTGCCTGAACAACCATGGCAATCAACGTGATGGAGTAAATGCCGACGGCAACCGCTACAGCCTTCAGCCGCAGCCGCACCTTGTTCTTTTTGGCGCCGTAGATTATCCCCAACATAATGATAAAGCATAACAACAGTCCCGTAAGTATCGATTGCCAGCCGTATTCGAAATCCTTGTTCTTCAAAAGCTCCCAGGTGAACGCTGCAATATAGGCAAAATGTCCCAACAAGAAGCTTATCAGTCCGTATAGAAAATACCGCATAGACCCTCTGGTGTGAAGCAGATAATCCCCGGCAAAACCAAAGAGAGCGCCGATAATCATCAGTATGGTAAACGCCGACCAACTGCCCCGAATCAACGCCGCGCACAAAAACATAACCACGAACAAGCCCGAACAGATCATTTTTAAAACCAAAGATCTTACGTTTTTTTTCGGCCACATGAGCCTTAAAAACCAAGGGACAAATAGGAATTCCGATACAGCAGCTAAAATAAATATAACCTTAAACAGCACGAATAAACCCCCGAATTTTCATTTCAAGTAAAAAATCGCAATAAATTATTAGTGGTGCCGACCTTTAATTTGTCACTTACAATTTTTAATTAATGACGAGGAGGCTCGCCCGAAAAAGCGCGCCTCCCCCGTTATTGAATTAACCAATCAATAGGTAAGGGTTATATCCTGTTTCCAATTGCCGTCAATAACAGCGTTAACTCCTATACTGCCTAAACTCTTATGACCGACTTTACCTGCAATATTTACGACTTCTTTAATATTCAAAGATGTCAAAAGTCCTTGGGCATTTACGTTTGCGACAATCGTTGCTCCTGCATATGTAGCGGTGGCGTTCATTACCCTGAAATCACCGAGGTCTTCGTCTGAAATCGCCAAAGTATCCATAACAGAGGAGTGATACGGCGGTATAAAGTTGATGCCGTCGCCCGTTTCCTTTACAAGTGTTATCTCAAGTTTATAACCGCTTCCTACCGGAGTATATTTGAACAATTTAATGCCCGCAGCTTGAAGGGAAGCGTTTTTACTGTTCGGCGGGGGAAGATATCCAATAAGTTTCGTGCCCGGATCAAATACCTTTTTTTCTCCGTCTTTATTAATTCTGGTGTCCGCTGTCGCCGCGCCGTTTTTGAAGGTGCCTTCCCTGGTTTCCGGATATGAGTTGGGCAGAGCTTTTTCGGCAAGGGACTTAAGACCCATTCCCATTTCCGTAACTACTGTCGTTATGCCTTCTACTCTCTTGACCTTAACATTGCCTTTAAACGCCTTTGTCTTATTGACCGCATTATTGTAGAGCGCTGCGGCCTCGGCGTTGTTTTTCGGTCCCGCGGTCGGTTTTACCGTGGCGTTTGTGCCGCCGGATTTTTTTGTGGTACCCGTGTTGTTTCCGCCGGAAGTCGTTCCGGCTGTTCCGGAGCCTGTAGTGTCAATCACTGTGACGTTCGCTTGCGTATCGGCGGGGGTGGTATCGCCGCCCGCTGCGGTGGTATCGCTCGCGCCGGTAGTCGAAACCGTTCCCGTGCCGCCGGAAACGACTGAACCGGTATTAATCAGGGTCAGTGCCGTAATAGAAACAATATTTGATGTAACAATGGTTATGACAAGAGAAAGCACCAAACAAATGCCGATAATCTTGTACAACTTATTGCCGTCTTGCATATGGTATACCCTCCTTATTTTCCCGCCGAACAAAAATCACAGCGGATTACAGAATTAATTGTATCATAGATAATCAAAAAAGGAAATAGTTTTTTACAAAATCTTACGCGAAGTGTCGTTAAATACTTCTTTTTTTTTATTTTTGTCAATAATTATGATAAAAACGATATCAATTCGTTTATGTCTGAACCTTCCGCCTTATAAAAGCGCGGCCGCTTCTCTGTCAAGAAAGACATTGACATCGCCATGCCGTTGCAATATAGACGCCGGAAGCCGAGGGGTGATATCGCGCTTAAGCATATCATGGATTGCCTGCGCTTTCTTACTGCCGGTAGCGATTAAAATGATATGCCGTGCACGGCAAATACTGCCGACGCCCATGGTGAGCGCGAACTGCGGCACCTTGCCGTCCTCAAAATAAATCTTGTTGGCGTCCTGCGTGCTCTTGGTGATTTTGACCTTATAGCTGCCGCCGGGGAACATATCCGCCGGCTCATTAAAGCCGATATGCCCGTTGTTGCCGATGCCGAGAATCTGGAGATCTATCCCGCCATTTTCCGTTATCAGCGCATCGTATGCCTTACATTCCGCGTCGGGGTCGGGAGCGTTGCCGTCAAAAAAATGCGTGTTTTCCGCCTTCACGTCAATATGGTCGAACAGCATTTCGTGCATAAAGGTGAAATAGCTGTTTTTGTCCTCTCTCGGAAGTCCGCAGTACTCGTCGAGATTAAAGGTCGCCATGTCCTTAAAACTGACCTTGCCGCTTTCATACATTTTAATCAGCGCCTGATATGTAGGGATCGGAGAAGCTCCCGTAGCAAAGCCAATGATCGAATCCGGTTTTTTCCTAACTTGCTTTGCGATGAGTATCGCAGCCTCTTCGCCTATCTGTTCCTTGGTATCAAGAATATTAATTTTCAAAGAATCACACCTCCGTGTTTTCAGGTATTATTGTTTTCCGTACGATGGCGATAGGCGTTTGCTCGCGTCCCTGCCCGAGCGGGTTGTCATTGAATATCGCCTTACACAGTTCTGCCGATAAATAGTCATCCGATACGCCGAGTACCTCTCTGCCAATGTCGTTGGCGTCCATAATCGCCACCATACAGCCGGTATACGCCATAAGCTCTTTGGCGACCGCGTCGGGATGCAGCGGGGCAAGCTTGGCAGCGTGGTTATACGGCGGCAGCGTACAGTCGCACGGACCATCAATAGCGCGCGCCTTTTCACCGGCGATTCTGTAAAACACGCCGCGTATCCCGAACGGCTTTGTCACCGCCGAGCAAAAGGCGGCAAAAAGGATTTTCGGGACGCCGACGTCCCTGAGAGCCAGTTCCATGGTCCACGGGCTGCCTAAGCCTATGCCGTAGGAAGTCTTGACAACAAATCTGCACAGCAGTTTTGCCAATTTGCGGGGTTTGATGTCATCAATATCGTATGCCCGCCCCTGACTGATGGCGACAATCTTTTCACTGATAAAAATCATGTCTCCGTCCAAAAGATGCGGACGGACATAATCGTCTATTATTTTTTTCAGGCTGTCTCCTTTCACAACGACGTGTGTTTTGATTGGGTAACGCAAAAAATCACCATAGGGCGTCGATATAGTGAGCTTTTTATTCCTGTTTGGGGCAAAATCCATAAATTTCTCTATCCTTACTGTTTTTTACTTAGATTGAATCATAGAAGCGGTTTTATACATTTCTTCAAAAACTTCGGCGACTTTATGTGCGGTTTTCGGACCCAAAGAGTTCGTTTCCTCGTAATGGTTGCGGTCAAGCCTGTCTCTGCCGCGGTTGAGATACGGAACGTTCGGATCAAGCAAAAAGTCGTTCGGAGGAATAACATAACCGACTTCGTCGTTAGCAAGACCGAAAATCAGCAAATCTTTATCGTTACAGATTTCAGTCAAAATCGGCGGATTGACTTCCGGTCCCTGACCGGTGCCGCTCTCCTCGGCGCTTAAGTATCCGCCGAAGGCAAGCTCCGGAAACAGCTCGCACGGGAGCAATACGATTTTTAAATCGTCAAGTTCCATATACGTCATTTCTGACTTAAGCGCAAACTGCAGCGGTGCGTTCCTGTCAAGATACTTGTCAACCTTGATGATGCCGACAGACGCCGCGAGCATCAGCACCGAGTTGTCCGCCTCAAAGAAAAACTCCTGCGTCATCGTGTTGAGCACGGGCTTCAGCTTTCTTTCGTTTTCGATGGAGAGCGCGTAGCCCGCGAGCTTTTCGCCGATCATCTTGGTTGAGGTGGGTTTATCCACGTCATTATAGGTATTCATACTGATCATGCCGCCGATGGCTCCGACCGCGTAAATCGTCTCAGCTCCGGTCTCGGCAAAAATCTTTCGGCGCAGAAAGCCCGGAAAGTCGGCGCTGACAAGCTTGTTCGAGCCGGAAAGCGACTCGGAATGGGCGGCAAAATTAATAAAATATATCTCGCGGCTCTTGTCCTTAGGGACAAAACGAAACCTCGTCAGCACGTCGGAATAGACGACCGGTGTGCGGTGATCCTTCTGCATCTCGGGCACATGGACGCTGCCGAGATACAAATCGCCCTCGCGCCTGTCGGCGTAGGCCTTGCGCACTGCCGAGCGTATGCCCGCGGCAACGACCTGCATATAAAACGGATCCCTGCCGGTCAAGGGCAGCGGCCCCCAAATGCCCATCGTATCGATACCGGCATGGCTGTGAGTGCTCATGATGTGTATGCCGCGGCAGCCTGTATCCTTAACAAAATCGGCGAGCGAATCACGGATGGCCTGTACGTCCTTATTCAGCATGCCGACGTCGTCTATCGACACAAAGACGATGCCGCCCCTGCCGCTGTTGTCATCGACCCACAGCGCGTGTGCCAGCGGCGCGTCCAAAACACCGATTGCGGGTTTGTTGATGACATACCCGGCGATATAATAGCGGCGTTTGAGGAGATCGTCCGGCAGAATTTCGGTTTTGCCGAAACCCACGGTAAAGCAGGTGCTTTTCGGTTCCTTTATACAGTCAAACTCCGCTTTTGGAAGCTCTTCGACCGTCTTTAACCGCGGCATGAGCTTTGAGCCGTACAAAAAGCCGTCTCTCAAAAGATCCGACGCGATTTTTCCGAAATTCATATTTATCACCATCCCCATAATAATTTATGTTAATTTTACCATCCGTTAAATAAAAAGTCAACGTACATATACACAAATTGAAAAAAGTATGGTATTATATTTTCGCTGAAAAAATACGTTTCATGGAGGTTAGAAAAATGAAGACTTTGGCAACGCTTGCAGTCGCCGCCGCCGCGCTCGGAGGCGCGGGAGTACTCGCCTATAAAAAGACTGATGAAGAAAAGAAAAAACGATTTGCTTATGACGCGAAGGATACGGCGGCGCGCCAGCTTCTCCGCGGGGTTGCCAAGGTCTATCCCGGCGTTGGCTGGCCTCTCAAACAGGAATATATCCCCGAAAACTTTTACGCGGGCACCGATACTTTTATTGATGCGCCCAAAGCTAAGGCGAAATGGTCGCTCGGCTACGCAACCTCCTCCATTCTCGGCTCTCTGGCAACCGATAAGGGACGGCATTATATCGCCGGTTACTTAAGCTATCCTCCGCAGGTTGTTGACGGCGTCCTTGACGACCAAGCCATTCGCGCCATAGCTCTCGACGACGGCTCCGGCAGAGGAATCGGCGTATTCGCCGTCATTGACTGTATCGGTATGTCCGGTGCCGATATCCGGAAAATACGCGGAAGGCTTAAAGATTTCGCCGTGGAGCACCATATCCACTGTATCAACATCTCCGCGACACATTGCCATTGCGGCGTCGATACGCAGGGGCTTTGGGGCGATTTACTTCCCGGCGCCGTCATAACCAACTATAAGAAACTCAAAAAGGGAGAAACCGAGGGTCTTCAGTCCGGGAAAAACCCCGATTTCATGGAGAATCTCTACACCGTGGCGGCCGATACCATCAAAAAAGCCGTCGAAGATATGAAAAAAGGAAAGCTTTACTGCACGGTCAGCGATGAAAAGAAGTTTTCGCGTGACAAGCGTCAGCCGGACGTTGTTGAGAAGGATCTGACGGTTCTGCGCTTCGTGCCCGATGATAAGAGTAAGCAGACCATCGCGGTATTCGGCGCGGCGCATCCGATCGCCTTGGGCGAAAACGACACAAAGGTCAGCGCAGACTATCCGTATTATCTGGTCAACGAATTGAATAAGAACGGTTTTAACGGCGCTTTTTTCCAGGGACCCCAACTCGCGGTGACCGTTCATTATGACGTCGTTGACGAGGAACTGGAAAACTCCGCACTACCCGGCTACGAAAAATACGGCAGAGGCCTTGCCCGCTACGCGATGTCACTTGCCAAAACGGATAAGGAAAAAGAGGTCAAGCCTATTTTGAACGTCCATATCGAGGAAACGTTTATACCCGCCGAGAACGAGGTTTTCACACTCATCGGCAAAGTCGGACTGGTTTCAAACATCATATTGCGCACCGGCAAGGGTGCTTCCGACGTCGTGTTCGTCACCGAGGTCGGCTATGTCCAGCTCGGCGAAAATCAGCGCTTTGCCCTGATTCCCGGCGAATTCGCCCCCGAGCTGCTTCTCGGCGGCACGTTCGACGAAAAGGATTCCTACCGCAAGCAGCCGTGGGAGTTCCCGCCGCTAACCTCACTGGTCAAGGAAGGCGCGAAGCTGACGGTCATCGGTCTGTGTAACGACTCCATCGGCTATATTCTGCCCGCCAACGACTACGGCAGTATTTTCGCGCCGCAGCACTACGAGGAGTCGGTGTCCGCCGGACCGCACGCCGGTGAAACCATCGTCAAAAAATTTATAGAAATTATCAATAAGACCGCAAAATGAATGTAATTCGATTTTGTGTTATCGCCGATCCGCACTATTATTCGCCGCGGCTCGGCATCACCGGAAGCGCCTATACCATGCGCAGCGAGTCCGATCAAAAGGTTCTCGCCGAAAGCGGAGCGGTACTAAAGTCCGCTCTTGACGACATCTGCGCCTCTGACGCGCAGTTCATCCTGATTGCCGGCGATGTCACCAACAACGGCGAATGCGTTTCTCATGAGGAATTCCGAGACATTGTCCGTAAATACCAAACAAAAAAACCGATATATCTCATCACATCGACGCACGACTGGTGCTCCGACGAAAACCCGCGGCGTTACGACGGGGACAGCGTGTTTCGCGATGTCCCCTGCCTTTCTATGCCGGAGCTTACGGATTTTTACAGGGAATTCGGATTATCCGAAGCAATTGCGGTCTACACAACTGCGCACGGCAACGCATCTTACGCCGTGTGCCCCTGCGCCGGGCTGACCGTTCTCTGTCTCAACGACGACGATAACGGCGACAACGGTTCCGGCTTTTCCGATGAACATATCGAATGGATAGCGCATCAATGTCATGACGCCCGAAAGCGCGGCGACAATGTCATCGGTATGAATCACCACCACTATCTGCTGACCGCCCTCGACAAGGCCGTCAGCGGCAAAAAAAGCGTTGAATATAAAACCGTTCTTGCCGCCAAGGTCGCCGAAGCGGGACTTAATGCGGTGTTTGTCGGGCACTCGCATATGCAGCATATTACGAAGTTCGACACGCCATCAGGCGATCCGTTTTATGAAATCAACGTTGCCTCCATTTGCGGTTACCCTGCCCCTATGGCGTACTGCGCCGTTGAAGACGGCATTTTACACATTGACGTAAAACATCAAAAAAGCTTTGTCTACGCCGATAGAACCTACACCGCCGACTATCTGCGCGACCATGCGACGAATCTCATTACGAAAATCGTCAAAGCGGCCGCCGACAACAAGCCGGAGGAATTCGCCGCGCTTGTCGCCTCGGTCGGCATGGGACAAAAAAAGGCAAAGAAGGTATGGAAGCTCGCACGGTATCCGCTCAAAAAGCTCAGTACCGCCACTGTAGAGGGTACGGCGCGTCTTCTCAACACTTTTACCTTCGGGAAAGCCATTGATAAAAAAGCCGCGAAAGCAATGGGCAGCGAGCGTGTTCTTGATGTCGCGCTCGGCGTCTTTTTGAGCGTTTTTGACGGCGGGATTACGGTCTGTGACGAAACCGCGCCGCGCTTTCGCGTCGTCAGCGACGCGTTATCACTGCCCTTAAGAGCGGTTCGGTTTTTTCGTATCAAAAACGGCGGCCTGAACCGTACCCTGACATACCTCAATAGCGCCGCCTCTCCCTTGCTTAAGGGCGGCGACATCAACGCCAACCACGCGGATATACCGCTGAAAACACTATGACAGAACAAGATATTTTAAACTTTCTGAAAGCAAGAGGCGTATCGGACACCGGCTTCTGCGAAATCCCCGACGGCGATTTTGGGGATTGCCGTTATGCCGTCAGCATTGTGGTACGTTTGTCTGAGGCTGTTGTCGGGGAAATCGGCGACGGACCGACCTATGCCTATTTCCATCATTACCGCACGGTAAACGCCCATATTGACCGTATTCTTTTGGAACTCGGTCTCTTTTTACAGGATCACGGCTACAAATACATCCCCGTCCCCGCTTCGCAGAGCACAAAAACGCCCTACGAGGGCCGCTATTCGCACAAAAAGGCCGCTCGTCTCTCCGGCCTTGGCTGGATCGGAAAAAACAATCTCTTTTTTCACAAGGATTTCGGCTCAGCGGTACGCCTCGGCACGCTCATGACCGACTGTCCGCTTTCACCGCAGTCGCCTATACAGCAGCCGCTTTGCGGCGACTGCGCGCTCTGTGTAAAATGCTGCCCCTCCGGCGCGATTACCGGACTTCCCTTTAGTGAAGCCAACACACCCGGTGCCATGTTTGTCCCCGAGAGGTGCAGCGCTTATATGAAGGAGTACTTCCGACATATCGGGCGGGGCGCCGTCTGCGGTATCTGTATGCGCGTTTGTCCCAGAAACAACCTGCCGGAAAATTCATAAAAACCATTGACAACCTCAGCCGCTTATGATAACATAATTTTCGCCCGTGGAGAGATACCGAAGCGGTCATAACGGAACGGTCTTGAAAACCGTCGTGCGGCAACGCACCGTGGGTTCGAATCCCACTCTCTCCGCCAGTTTAGGTGTTAGGGATTAGGAGCCAGGAGTTTGGCCGCCCATCATCCAATAGCTATATATTATTACAATAGGGAAATAAGACAATTTCATATTTGTTTACCATGGAGACGTACTCAGAGCTTTAGACGAGTGCGCCCCTGCTAAGGGCTTAAGGCCCGAGGTAACCGGTGCGAGAGGGAGCTGAGCCGAAGCGCCGCCTTAAGGCGGATAAAGCGAGGCGAACGAGTGAGAAAATAAGGAGTATCACGAGAGATAGCGAGTGAGACGACTATATTTTCGAGGTGCAAGGCGCGAAAGCGCCGCGAAGATATCCCCTTCTCCTATTTTAATCAGACAATTTCATATTTTATTTTGTTTACCATGGAGACGTACTCAAAGTTTCAGACGAGTGCGCCCCTGCTAAGGGCTTAAGGCCCGGGTAACCGGTGCGAGAGGGAGCTGAGCCGAAGCGCCGCCTTAAGGCGGATGAAGCGAGGCGAACGAGTGAGAAAATAAGGAGTATCACGAGAGATAGCGAGTGAGACGACTATATTTTCGAGGTGCAAGGCGC
>CAZEXA010000022.1:25746-27933 GCA_964516565.1 uncultured Eubacteriales bacterium
GGAGTATCACGAGAGATAGCGAGTGAGACGACTATATTTTCGAGGTGCAAGGCGCGAAAGCGCCGCGAAGATATCCCCTTCTCCTATTTTAATCAGACAATTTCATATTTTATTTTGTTTACCATGGAGACGTACTCAAGTTGGTGACGAGGCGCCCCTGCTAAGGGCGTAGGCCGGGTAACTGGTGCGAGAGTTCGAGTCTCTCCGTCTCCGCCACAAAGGTAGTCAGTCAATGATACAAGTTGACTGACTACCTTTAGTTTTACCTATTAGAAAAGCCGGTAATATAAGGAAAAAGTGAGACAAGGGCGTGCAAAACGTGCGTCCTATCTCGCTTTTTTTGTTTGATGCCGATTTATGCTCCCAAGTTTACATAGCTTTATAAAAAAAGACCTCATCGGAGGTCTTTTTTTATGCTAAATTAAATTTGTGGTGGCTTTTCATCGCAAAGCGGTTATATAAACTGCTTTATTTTAAACGCCAATAAAAACTCTAATCTCTTTGAGGAGCTCAACGAGCAGTAATGTGAAGTGAAACAGACTCGGTGCGGTTTGAAATATATCCATCGTGGTATACTCGTCATTCGGGACAACCGGATAGAAGGTCTGGTTCTCGCGGTCATTCTGTAGGAACTGAGGATACTGAGCGTCTGAGAATACCGTCAGCTGTGTATCGCTTTCAAATAGCTTGTGGTATAATGCCCTGTGCCCGTCATGATTATTACAGTGAAGCATATCTTTTACAAACCAGGTACTTTCGGGTAGCACGCAGGTTGACGCGTCAATGTGATTGTCGGGGGAAATATAATTTGTTCCGCCGAAGTCAACTGCCTGAACATAATCCTCGGGAAGCTCTTCTCCGAGAAGCGCAACCGTTGCGCCGATACTTGCATATTTTGTGTCAACTGTTCCGTCGCTGTCATTCATATAGGAGGGAACAATAGGTGTGCGCTGCATGTCGTAGCCCGCAATTACATAAATACAAACGCCATCATCCTGTGCGCCCTTTAAGATTTCCTCCGCCTTGTTCATAACATTATAGTGGTAGTCATTTATTTGGCTGAGGATACCTGGCTGAGTCTCGGGATTATTTGAAATAAGCTTGGCTTCTTCAAAGTATTTGTCCGAAACAAATGCCCATATACCCGGCATACTTCCGAATATTGGAATCAGTGCTTCTTCAAATATTCTGTCACCGAGATTTTCAACAAGAAGGTCTGCTATTGATAATAGTTCGTCCCACATACCCGCCTCATTAAATGTGACTATCAGAAGATAGAGAAATGCGGAAAGAGGGTCGTTGTCAAGTGCGGGCAGAGCCTGTGTTCCGTATCTAAGCAGAGCTTCTTTGTTTATTTCAAGCTGCTTAGTGAAAAGCTCGCCTGCAACCTCTGTTCCGAGTATCGGGCAGTTGGTGAATATAATCTTGTCAATATTGTCTGTTCCGTAGCGTGAAAGGTATGCCATCGTTATAACTCCGCCCATTGAGGAGGCTCTTATGGATACCTTGTCGTGACCGGTAAGCTCCTTAACCGTCTGAATCGCTTCATCAAGATAACCTGCGTTTTCAAATGGGCTGATTCTGAAGTCATATGAAAAATAATAATCCTTATCAAGACCGTGCTCGGAGGTGGTGTATTCATCGAGCTCGTAGGTAACTCTGTCGCTCGAAACACCATTTCCGTCAAGAGCAAGGTCACCGAAAAGGCTGTCAACTACACCGATAAGGTCATCACCAAAGGCATCCCAGTTGCCGTCCGCAAGGAGTAGGCTTAATGATGGGACAAGCTTTGCGCATTCACTAAGAGCAAATTTAGTATCAATCTTCCAAAGCTGCTGTTCGTTTTCGGTTCCTGCATCGCGTATGAGCGAAGCACTGCCGAGCCCGGATACATAAATAATAGGACTTTGACCGCAATTACAGCCATCTGCCGCCGACGCCGCAGGGGATATAACGCAAACAAGCATAACAATTGATATGAATATGGATATCAGTTTTTTCATATAACCGCCTCATTCCTTAATTTTGTTAAATTTTAACATATTAAATAAATAATTTCAACTGTATTTACTATTATTGCTCCACCAACTAAATATTGCACTCTCTTGGCGGTCTTTTTTCCGCCGCACTGTGTTGTCGTCCTTGCTTTACGCGCGTAAAGCCGCGTCCTCCGCCTTGTTCGACAGC
>CAZEXA010000023.1:0-15179 GCA_964516565.1 uncultured Eubacteriales bacterium
TCCTACTGCGTCAGCAACATGATGCTGTACGTCGGCAACACGCTCATTGGCAACACCATTGGCATACCGCCGAAAATGCTGTACGCTATTTTCCTCATCAGTACCGCCGTCAATTTCCCGCTGACGGCTCTTCGGGCGAACATGATTGACAACGCCCGAAATAAAAAAGGCAAGTACCGTCCGTACATACTCTCCATGGGACTGCCCACTATGCTATTGTCGGTCGGCTTCACCTGGATGCCCTACGACAGGATGGACAACCTTGTCAAATGCGCAGTCGTTCTCGGCTTTAACCTCGCCCTTCAGTTCTTCTATAATTTCTACACAGACGCCTACGGCAGCCTGATTAATGTTCTTTCACCGAATACCATCGAGCGTTCCGACGCCTTTTCGATTACCGCGGTCATCGACAATCTCGCCCCTTCGCTCGGCGGCATTTTCTTGCCGCTTCTCGCCAGGCTCGTCACCGGCGAGAACACGCTGTTCGATATGCGCGTATACAGGATTTTGTATCCTCCGTTCATCATCGGCGGTTTCATTCTGTCCTTGCTCATCTATGTAAACACACGCGAAAAAATCGTACAGGCGAAAACCCATGTCGTCCATATGCGCTTTATAGACGCGCTGCTCGCCGTCGCCAAGAACAAATATTTCTGGATTATCTCCTGCGCGGCGTGGCTCGGCTTTCTCGAAAGCTCCTACGGCAACATTCTCGCCTGGCTCTATAATTACCAGCAGGCCTGTTCCGCAGGACAATACTCGTTGATTGTCGCCATAAGCGGCAACGCCTCTCTCTGGCCGATGTTGTTCGCGCCGTTCTTCATACGAACCGTCGGAAAGCGTAATATGCTCATTTTCTCCAATCTATTCAACATCATTTTTATCCTCACCATGTACCCGGTGGTTCACTACGGCAATCTGCACAAAATCATCTGGATTCTGCTGCTCTGTATGTTTGTCAACAGCTTCGCCAACACCCTCGGCAGCATTTTGAGCGGCAGTCTCAACGCCGATATCCGCGATTATCAGCATTATATCACCGGCGAGCGCATCGACGGGATGTTTGTGGCTGTCGGTCTTGTCGGCAGTCTGATCACCATGGCGACAAGTCTTGTGCTTCCGGAGATATACGAACGTGCCGGCCTCAATACAAAGGTCGCCGTATCGTTGGGATATGACGGCAGCAACGTCTATGACGTCCTGTTCAATACCGGCTATTTCAGAAGCGTTGCCAGCGTGCTTGTGCTCGCCTCCGCCATCGGCGCGGTCTTAAACGTTATCCCGTTTTTCTTCTATGACCTGACCGAGGTCAAACAAAAGGGTATGATTACGGTCTTGAAAATCCGGGCACTGTTTGAGGACTACGGCAACAACGCCCTCTCGGACGAAGCGCTCGTCGAAGCCATCGACATGATCGAAGAAGCGCAGGAATACATCGGCCGCGAGCCGATTAAGCTTTCAAAGAGCCAAATCAAAGACGCCCGGAAAACCCATGATAAGGCGCTTATCAAGCAGGCAAAGCGCGCCTATAAGGACGCTCGTCTTATCAATGAAAAAATCATTGTTTCACAGTATGTCGTCAAGGAAATGAGCAAATTCGAAACGCCGGAGATTCAGTCCGACGTGCGGCGCGCTGAGGAAATTGCCGCCGGCGGTCTTGCCGGAATCGTTTCGCTTGAACCGATACCGAAGGAAATTTTATTAGCTCTTCCGAAAACGACGGACGACGAAAAAGAATACCGCCGCATGGCGTTCTACCGCGCGAAGCTTGAAAAATACGCCAAAAGGGCTATCCGCAAATCTTACCCGAGCGGCATTACGGAATTTAACGATGATAGTTTAAACCGTCTCTTTGAGGCAGAAGATGAAACCGATGCGCTTCTGAAGGAGGCGTACGCAGCCGAAAATAAGGCGCAGATTACCTCTCTCAAAGCGGAAAAAGCGAAAATCAAACGCGGTATCAAGGCGGCCAATAAGGAGTATTCTATCTATAACGTCGCGGCGAAGCCGTATCTCGATGCCAAGCGCTTGCTGATTCAGCAGGAGAATTACCGCCATTACGAGGAAATCAAGGAGCGCTACGAGGAATCCAAAGCGCGCGCCGAAGCGCAGCGTTTGGCAAACGAGGAAGCCGCCGAGCGCGACAGAGCCGAAAAAGAGGCATATGCGCAGAAGCTCAAGGAGGAGAAAAAAGCCGCAAAGGCGGCGAAGGCCAACGGCGGGGCGTCCGGTGAAAAGAAATTCGGACAAGCCAAATCGGAAGATAAGAAGCCCGCCAAAAACAAGTCTCAGGGCAAAAAATCCAAAAAGCCGAAAGAGAAAGAGGATAAGCCGTTTGCCGGCAAAAAGAAATGAGTGAACTATGGAACAAATCAGCACCAACGGTCTGTCGTTTACCGACGAATACGGCAGAGAGCGTATTTTCCACGGCATCAACGTCTGCGACAAGGGAACGCCCGTCCCCGGGCAGAAACGCCGCGCCTACGCGCGCACATGGGATGAGCGCGTCTTTGCCGAACTGAAAGCGCGCGGCATGAACCTCATCCGTTTCGGTATTACATGGGACGCAGTTGAGCCCGAACCGGGGAAGTATGACGACGCGTATCTCGATGATCTCGAAAAAATCCTTGATAAGTGCGCCGAAAACGGGCTGTATGTCTATCTCGATATGCATCAGGACCTGTTCTCCTATTTTGAAAACGAAACGACTCCCGGCGACGGCGCGCCCCTATGGGCGTGTCTTACGGAAGGCCACACCCGCAAACCGACTTATTTCGTATGGGGCGAGGGATATGTTTTTGATAAGGCCGTTAAAAAATCCTTCGACAACTTCTGGAAAAATACACCCGTAAACGGCAAGGGCATACAGGACTATTATACGGACATGTGGCTGCACGTCGCCGTAAAACTCGGCACGCACCCGGCGGTCATCGGTTTTGATCTGATGAACGAGCCGTTCATCGGCTCCGAGGGCGGCAAAATGTATATGAGGATCATCCTCGAGGCCGTCAAGGTCACTTTATCGGACCCGTCGGTCAGTAAGAGGGAACTATTTTCCGTGCTGCTGAACAAGAATAAGCGCCTTCATCTGCTCGACCAGTACAAGGCATACCACGTCCGCAAAATCTCGTCAAAGGCCGACGCGCTCGTGCGCAAATTCGATATACAGACCTATACGCCGTTTCTGGATAAAACGACGGCGTGCATCCGCGGTAAAAATAAAAACGGCATCATCTTCGCCGAGCACTGCGTGATGTCGAATGTCGGTATCCCCTGCTCCGTTGAAAAAATCGACGACCGCATGGCTTATGCCCCGCACACCTATGACATCGCGCTGGAGACACCGATGTATCATCTGGCGGGAACCGAGCGCGTTCGCGCCCAGCTCGACGAGGCGCGGCGCACACAGCGGCGCTTAAATATCCCCGTCGTTTTCGGCGAGTGGGGCGGCGGTCCCTTGACCCCAGAGTGGCGTTATCACGGCGAGTATATCCTTGACACCTTTGACGAGTACAAATGGAGCGATACCTACTGGGCGTATTACACGGGCCTGTTCGATTCCGAGGAAAACAGCGGCTTTCTCAACAAGCCGTACCCCCAAGCGGTTACGGGAGAAATCCTTTCCTATAAACACGATCGCGAAAACAACGTTTTTGTCCTCGAATACCGACAGGACGCGGCGTTCAAAGCGCCGACGGAAATTTACGCGCATAAAAAAATCAAAGCCGTCGAAACCGACGGCAAGGTGAATATATTGCCTATAGGCATTGGAACGGGAAGCGTCGTCAGCGTGACGACAAAACCGGGAACGCATAAAGTAGTCATCTGGTTTGATAAAGACTAATTAAACATGACAAACCTTGATTTTACTGGATTTGTACCGTGTTTACTTGTCGTTTTGTTGCTTAAATCTGCTAAATGATGCTCGAAGATATCCGTTGATACGTAAAAATATTTTCTTTATGGGGATTGCGTTTTGCTTGAATTGATGATACAACAATAAATGTATCGTTATATTTACGGGAAGGAGTATGCGCTATGTCAATTGAGCAATACACCGAAAGTCTAACGCTAAAAGAGATGAAAGTAACGCTCGGCGACAACGGGTGGGGTTGGGTATTCCCACAAGGCGACGTTGCCGACGCTGATAAAATATTAACTTTACTGAAAAAGGCAGGCGGCAAACCCGCGCAACGCGCCCTTGAAGATTTTACAACGGGCGGCGGCGGTAAAGCCAAGCCCGAATTTATAATCACGTTTAATGACGACATACATACGATTATTGTTTTTGAGTGCAAGAAGTCGGCAAAGCAACACGAAACGCCTAACCACGATTGCCCGAATGGGTATGCCGTAGATGGTGTCCTTTACTATGCGAAATTTCTCAAAGAGGAATTTAACGTCATTGCGGTAGCGGTGAGCGGAACGACAACCGCCACGGCGAAAGTTGACGCGTTTTACTGGGGCAAAGGGCTAACGACCTACGATGTGGAATTGCTCAATAAGTCAAAAGACATTATCTTAGAACCAAAAAACTATATAAAGCTTGTCAAGGGTGAGAAACTGCAAAAAGCTTATTCCCTCGATGAGATACGCGAAACAGCCATTCAAATGCACGACTATCTGAGAGAAATAGCCGTCAGAGAGGAACACAAGCCCATATTCATAGCGGGTATTCTCATCGCTCTCAATAATGATGATTTCGGCAAGAGTTATACACACTTGCCGTCTTACAACGCTGTTATGGCCGCTATCCAAACAGCAATAGAAAACGAATTGAAAAAGGGCGGCATTCGGAGCGATAGAACGGCATATATAAAACAAATTTTCAGTATGCTGCAAGATAATTCAAAATTTGCGGCTATTCCGCACGGGCAAAAAAAGTCGCTTGTGTGGTATGTTGAGCAACTTGAAATGAAAATAAAGCCGATGATGGATTACGCTAACAGTACGCTTGACGCGCTCGGTGTGTTCTATCATGAATTTATCAAGTATTCCGGCGGCGACGGTTCGGGGCTTGGTATCGTCCTAACCCCGCAACACCTCACCGAATTTATGTGTGAATTGGCGGGCGTCAATAAAAATAGCAAGGTTGTAGATATTTGTTGTGGTTCGGGTGGTTTCCTTGTTACCGCTATGTCAAAGATGTTCCGCAACGCAAACCCGGTTGAAGTGGAGCAAATCCGCAAGGAACGTCTATTCGGTATTGAGCAAGACGATGGTTTATATACTCTTGCTATCGCAAATATGATTATTCGTCAAGATGGCAAATCAAACATTATTAAAGGTGATTGTTTTGACACGAAAGTTATTAAACAGTTACCGAAAGATATAAATATCGGACTGATTAACCCACCGTATTCACTTAAAGGCGGCAAGGTTGAATTAGAGTTCGTGGAGCAACTGTTAAACATTCTTGCCATCGGCGGTACCGGTGTTGTTGTCGTGCCTATGTCCTGCGCGATAGGCACAAAGTTTAAAGAAGTCCGCGAAAGACTGTTTAAGAAACATACTCTAAAAGCTGTTTTCAGTATGCCCGATGATATTTTCTATCCGACGGGTACTAACCCGTGTGTTATGGTATGGCAAGCCCACGCACCACATGATAGCACGCAAGAAACATTTTTTGGTTATTGCAAGAATGACGGTTTTGTAAAGCGTAAAAAACTCGGTCGTATTGATTATTACAACAAATGGGCTGGTATACTCTCGGAATGGCTGAAACTGTATCGTAACCGTGATGTTGTTGACGGTTTATCATCTCGCGCTTGCGTCAAACACAGCGACGAATGGTTATGTGAGGCGTATATGAATACAGACTATTCAACACTCACACAAGACGATTTTCAAAAGACAGTCAATGACTATTTGGCGTATCTTGTAAAGTCGGGTGAATTCAATGAAGGTTAAAGACTTGTTCACCCTCAAACAGGGCAATAGCTTAGATTTAACGCACCTTGAAACTAATGAATTTTCAGAAGTGAATTTTATCTCTCGAACTTCACAAGGAAATGGCGTTGTTGCACAAGTTGATGTTGTTGACGGAATAACACCTTTTTCCGCCGGACTAATTAGCGTTGCATTGAGCGGCAATGGTGTTTGTTCGGCTTTTGTGCAACACAAGACATTTTATACGGCGTTTCATATAATGGTATTATTCCCAAAACAAGAGCTGGCGTTGCAAGAGAAGTTATTCTACTGTATGTGTATCAAGAAAAACGCTTACAAGTATTGTTGGGGTAGGCAGGCCAATAAAACACTTAAAGACATAGAATTACCCAATGCTATCCCAGAATGGGTTTACAGTGTACCAATTGTGCCAATTAAAACGGCAGTAACGCCGCAATCCACAGTACTACGCCCTGTGGATAAATGGAGCGATTTTCCCGTATGTGATTTATTTAGTTTTGTTCGTGGAACAAGAATAACAAAAGAAAATCGTTTAAGTGGTACAGTGCCATTAGTAACAGCTGGTTTTCAAAATCAAGGTATTGCAGAATATATCGAAACAGATGTTTGTAAAAATTATTCTAATAAAATTACTATTGATATGTTTGGTAATGCCTTTTATCGCAACTATGAATTCTATTGCGATGACAATATTTTAACACTTTCAAATAAATATGCTATGAGCCTATACGCAAAACTATTTATTGTAACGGTTATTAACGCGGACAAATACCGCTATTCATACGGGAAACAGTATAGGCAAAAAGACATAAAGAAGCATACCATCAAACTCCCTGCCACGCTGGATGGTTCGCCAGACTGGGCATATATGGAGTATTATATTAAGTCCTTGCCATATAGCGATAGAATATAAAGAGTGTCCGTACTATAGACGCCTTTAAGGCTTTTTCTTGCAATACAGTGTCAAATCTGCCTTGTACCCCTCGAATACGTCCACGTGGTAATATCGCAAAATGCCCTTACACAATATGCGCGCCCTTAACGTTTCGCGCAACGAAACACCTACTGTTCACTTACATTTCTCCGGTCAGCTGCCGTTCAAAATCGTCAGGCAGTACGATTCCGCCGAGCCTTAAAGCGTCTTTAAGCCCTTGGTCTATCTCCTCATGCGAAAATCCGGCTTTTTCGAGCCTGTCATCGGAAAAGGCGCTCAGGCGGTTGTAGAAATCCAGCGCGACCTCTAAGGCTCCGTCTGTTCCGGCTTCCAGCTGCTTGAACAAATGGTTCTCCGCCTCGTTGATCCTGTCCGCCTCAAGCAGCGTTAGCAGCTCGGCGTGGAGAAAGTCGCCCTTAGTCGGGTTCTGCTCGTCCTGCCGCTGGTAGGCGGGGCTGGATTTTCCGAAGGCTAAAAGGGACACAAACTGTACGAGCCGCGAAATCTGGCGCATGATATAATCGTTTTCAAACACGGCTTTCTCCTTTTAGCGGCGCAAAACGCGCCGCTTTTGCGTTATCAGTTTGTTTCATTTACTTTTTTTCGTATATGGCTCATAATAATAAGCCCCGCGGCGACGACGCCCGCCGAGATGAGCATCAGCCATGTGACCGGTGTAAAAGTCGGCTGCAGGGCATACGCGCCGCCTAAAAAGAAATAGACGGTGACCGCGGCGCAGAAATAAAGAAATACCGCTTTGGCACAAAACGCCCCGAAATCAGCATTGACGGGCGTTTCTTTCTTTTTACGAATCAGATTCTTATAGGCGACGGCAACGCAGACGCCTAAAAGAAGCACCTCGGTGATAATCCGTCCGGGGATTTCGGGGAACATCCCGTCCGGCATATAGGCAACCGTCGTCGGGTCCGCCCCGGCGGCTATGGCGGCGCTATACGCGGCGGCATCGGTGAAAATCCGTGCGCCGCGCACCGTATATTCCTGCCCCGCGAGATTTACTACGGCAGGTCTTAAAATCGTCAGCCAGAGGCCGAACAGCGTAAAGCCTCCGTGGTATATCAGTCCTTTGACGCCGCGGAGCCGGAAGCCGTCCTCACGCGCGCCGCTTTGCCCGCCCTTTTTTTTGGCGGCAAGGACGAACAGAATCATCAGCCCCAACCCGATGAAAAATCCCGTGAAGTATTCCCAGTAGGACCAGCCGTATCGGTACAGCCATTCGGGGAACTTAACGCCCCAAAGCACGCCGCCGGACGCCTGAATGATATTGAAGGCATCGGGCAGCGTGATGCCGAGCGCCGCGATACCCATGACCGCAAGGCTTACGCGTCCGCCGGTTTTGTCCTTCAGGAAAAACCGCTGATAGAGAAAGACGCAAAGGGCGCTCAGCGCGAAGGAAACGACCTCAATCGAGGTAAAATAATTTCTGCCTCCGGGAATGGCTTTCGCCCACACATCGCTGTTAAAGTGGCTCATATATACCCCGTAGGGGCTTCCCTGTATGCCTTGATCTATAAGTCCGCTCTGAAAAAGCGAAACGGCGTCGGGATTGATTAGCCGCAATGCCAAATGGGCTGCCGTGGCTTTTAGCAGCAGCTCGGCGGCGAAGAACACGGCAAATGCCGTCAGAATGTGTTTAAGCGTATACGGTTTATTCGAAAAAAACCGCCCCATCATAAACCCAAAGAGAGGCATCCAGCCGAACCCAAGGCAGAGCATAATCAAAACGCCCGACAGCGGATTCATTTCCACGACTCGCACCGCTGTCTCCCCCGCAAACGGCACCGCACTCGCAAGACGCCCCAAGGGTTGCTCGAGGAGCGTACCCCAACCGGTCACGGTGACCGCCATCGAAACGAGTGTTATGGGAAACAGCTCATAATTTATTTTCATCTTGTCCTTAAAAACCGAAAACAGATAAAGACAGAAACCTGCCGAAACCGCAAACATACCCCACATGCCGCCGAAGCCATGATCACCGCGCTGCCGCCACAGCATCCCCATGAGGAACGCCCCGATTAGGATCGCAACGCATTTGTATAGCGTAGCCGCTCGTCCTTTGCCGTCTGTCATCATCAATCCGCACACCCCCTTTGAACACTATACACAGTAATACTATTTAAAGCAAGATTTCCATTACAAATAAATAGGGCCGCGTGCTTAAAATGACACGCAGCCTTTTTTCGTTATACGCTTCTTACGGATTAATCCTGTCGCGGTCGCGCGGGAAGGCGGTGGCGAGCTTGATGTTGTCGAGATTCAGAACGTGCTGGACAATCCGCTCAAGCCCAAGTCCCATGCCGCCGTGCGGGGGCATTCCGTACTTGTGCATGGTCAGGTAGTCCTCAAAATCGGCAATATCCATCTTGCGCTTCTCCATCTTCTCGACCTGCTTCTCATAGTCGTGAATGCGCTGGCCGCCGGTAGTGACCTCAAGGCCGTTTAAGAGCATATCAAAGCTCAAGGTATAGTTCGGGTCGGCCGGATCGTCCATCGCGTAAAACGGGCGTTTGACCGTCGGGTAGTGCGTGACGAATACGACCGGGGCGTTGTACGTCTTATTGAAATACTCGCCGAGCCATTTTTCCTCATCGGGAGCAAAGTCCGGTTCAAGCAGCGCCTGCTGTCCCTGTACGCCGGGGTGCGCCTCGGCAAAGAGCTCTTTTGCCTCGGTGAATTTAACTTTCGGGAACTGCGTCAGCTCAGGCAGACGCGCGTCCCTGCCAAGGAACATCTCAAGCTCCGGGGCGTACTGCTCGTTGAGCGTTTGATACATGAATTTGAACATCCGCGATTCAAGCTCCATCAAATCCTCAAAAGAGTCGATGAAGCCCATCTCGAGGTCAAGCCCCTGAAATTCGTTGATATGGCGGTTGGTGCTGAACTTCTCGGCGCGAAAGACCGGCCCGACGGTAAACGCCTTTTGGAACACGCCGACCATAATTTGCTTATACATCTGAGGACTCTGGTTAAGATACGCTTTTTTGCCGAAATAATCGACCTCGAACATATCCGCGCCGCCCTCGGCGCCGGAGTGTACCATCTTCGGCGGGACAAACTCGGTAAAGCCCTCCTCGCGCAAAAAGGTGCGGAAAGCGTACATCACCCCGTCGGCAACCTTCATAATCGCCCGTACCTTCGGGTTGCGTAGGGTGAGGATGCGGTTGTCAAGCAGCGTATTCAAATTGAGCTTTTCGATTTTTTTATCGTTGCCGATCTCAACCGGCGGCACCGCGGCGCGCCCGGAAATGCGCGTCATGTCTTTGATTATGATATCAAAGCCCAAGCGGCTGCGCTCCTCCGCAACGAGGACACCCTTAATGACAACGCATTCCTCGACAGAAAAATCCTTCAAATCGCAAGCGCTCTTTTCGGCATCCCAGACGCATTGAAAGGTCATGCGCGGCGAGCGGACGACGACGAACGCAAAGCCGCTCATCTCCTTAATGCGGTGGAGGGTGCCCTTAACGGTGACGGCGTCGCCGTCCTTAAGCGCGCCGCTTTGGAACTGATTGATGATCAGCTCGATAGCCGAGGTATCGGGTCTTTTTTCATAATTTAAAAAATCCATTTTAATTGCTCCCGTTATAGATTTTAGATATTAGACGTTAGATTTCAAGGAACTCTGCGGAAAGAACTGCAAGCAGTTCTTTTGAAACCGCAGGCGGTTCTTGGCTATTTTATTAGCTCTTGCATAACAATCTCATTGACGGCGGCGGGGTTGGCCTTGCCGTGGAGCGCCCTCATTGTCTGGCCGACGAGGAAGCCGAATACCTTTGTCTGTCCGGCCTTATACTGCTCGACGGTCTTGGGATTTTCCCTGAGAACGCCGAGGACGGCGTTAAGGATTTTGTCGGTGTCGTCGATTTGTATCAGATCGTTCTCGCGTATATACTCATCCACGTCGAAGTCGTGGGATGCGAAGACCTTTTCAAAGACGGGCTTTGCCGTCGTTCTGTTGATGACGCCGCTGCTGACAGCCCTGATAAACGCGGCAAACTGTTCGGCGTCGATGTCTGGCTCACGGGCATCAGCCGATCCGGCATTCATCAGATACGCCATATCGCCGAGCATCCATACCGCCGTTTCCTTCGGGTCGCCTGACAGCGCGGCGGTTTTCTCGAACAGATCAGCGGTTTTTTTGCGGTCGGTCAATAGCCCGGCGTCGTAGGCTGACAGCCCGTATTGCTTAACATACCTCGTGCGCTTTTCGTGCGCCAGCTCCGGCTGCGTGTTTTTTAAGTCTTCCAGCATATCTTCGCTGACAACGATCGGCGTGATGTCCGGTTCGGGGAAATACCGGTAGTCCTGCGCGTTTTCCTTACTGCGCATCGAAAAGGTCTTGCCCTTGTTGTCGTCCCAACGACGCGTTTCCTGAACGACCGTCCCCCCGTTTTCAAGCACCTCGATCTGGCGGGCGGTTTCAAAGCAAATAGCACGCTCTATAGCCTTGAAGGAGTTGATGTTTTTCATCTCTGTACGCGTCCCGAGCGTTTTGCTGCCCGCGGGTTTTACGGAAAGGTTGACGTCGGCGCGTAAAGAGCCCTCCTCCATCCTGACGTCCGAAATACCGAGATACTCAAAGGTGGAGCGAATCTGCGTCAAATACGCGATGACCTCCTCGGCGCTCGTAAAATCCGGCTCCGAAACGATTTCGATGAGCGGCACGCCGCAGCGGTTGTAATCGGGATAGGTGACGTCGCCGTATGGCGAGTGAATCAGCTTTCCGGCGTCCTCCTCCATGTGGATTTCATGAATGCGTATCGTTTTTTGCAACCCGGATTTCGTCACGACGTCTACCCGCCCGTTTCGGGCAAAGGGCAGATAGAGCTGCGAAATCTGATAAGCTTTCGGGAGGTCGGGATAAAAATAATTTTTTCGGTCGAACTTATTGTACCGTGTGATGTCGCAGTTTAGGGCGAGCCCTGCCTTGAGGGCGTATTCAAGCACCTGTGTGTTGAAGACCGGCAGCGTACCCGGCATTCCGGTACAGACGGGGCAGCAGTGGGTGTTCGGCGCGCCGCCGAACGCCGTGGTACAGGAGCAGAAAATTTTTGATTCTGTGGCAAGCTCAACGTGAACCTCGAGCCCCATGACGACGTCCCAAGCCATCTCACTTCACCTCCGCTCTCTGCTTATGAAAGGCGGTTTTTTGCTGATAGGCGTAGCCGGCATTCAAAACCGTCACCTCGCCGAGACGCCTGCCGATAAGCTGTGCACCGACAGGCAGATTGTTTTTGTCAAAGCCGCACGGAACGGACAATCCGGGCAATCCGGCAATGTTGACCGACACCGTGAAAATATCCGAAAGATACATTTTCAGCGGATCGGTCAGGCTCTCGCCGAGCTTCGGCGCCGTTGTCGGGGCGACGGGACACAGGATGACATCATATTTTGAGAAGATTTCGTCAAAATAATCTTTTATCAACGCTTTGACCTTAAGCGCCTTGCGATAGTAGGCGTCATAGTATCCCGAGGAAAGCACGAATGTCCCGAGCAGGATACGCTTTTTGACCTCGTCGCCGAAGCCCTCGCTGCGCGTGGCATTGTAAAGGTCGGTCAGTCCGTCATAGTTTTGGCTGCGAAAACCGTATTTGACGCCATCGAACCTCGAGAGGTTGGAACTGGCCTCAGCACAGGCGATGATATAGTACGCCGGAATGACGTAATCGAGAAACGGCAGGCTGATTTCCCCGACGTCGGCACCCATCTCCTCAAAGGTCTTTGCTGCCTCGAGCACGCGCGCCGACACATCCGCGTCAAGCCCCTCGCTAAAACATTCCCTCGGCAGACCGATTTTCAGTCCCCTGACGTCGCCGGTCAGCGATTCCCGATAACGGGGATGCTCGATGTCAAGCGAAGTACCGTCCATCTTGTCTCTGCCGCAAATGACGTCCAAAATCGCCGCGCAGTCGGCAACATCTTTAGCAATGGGGCCGATCTGGTCTAACGAGGAGGCGTAGGCAATAAGCCCGTACCGCGAAACGGTACCGTAGGTCGGCTTAAAGCCGGTCACTCCGCAGTACGACGCGGGCTGGCGAATACTGCCGCCGGTATCCGAACCGAGGGCGCACAGCGCCTCGCCCGATCCGACCGCCGCCGCCGCACCGCCGGAAGAGCCCCCCGGTACGCGCGCGGTGTCCCACGGGTTCTTTGTTGCACCATAATAGGAGGTTTCGGTCGTGCTGCCCATAGCGAACTCATCCATATTGAGCTTGCCGACCATTACGGCTCCCGCCGCCTCAAGCCGATCCATGACCGTCGCGTTATAGACAGGGGCAAAGTCCCCGAGGATTTTCGAGGCGCAGCTTGTCTTGACGCCCTTCGTGCAGATGTTGTCCTTTACGGAAACCGGCACGCCCGCGAGCGGAGAAAACAGTTCGCCGCGTGTAATTTTTTGTTGCACTTGCTGCGCTCTTTCGAGCGCCTGTTCACGGCAGACTGTGATATAGGCGTTTAAAGTACGATCCTTTTTCCCAATCTCATCGAATACGGTCTCCACCGCGCTGACGCTTGTTACGGCGCCGCTTTTAATGGCTGCACCGGTTTCGAGAGCTGTCATTTTCGCAATATCCATTCTCGTCACCTATTCCACCGTCTTCGGAACGATCACGGTTTCATCCGTGTGCTCCGGCGCGTTAATCAGAAGCTGTGCGCGGTCATACGACGGGGACACGATGTCCTCACGCATGACGTTATTGATTGAAAAAACGTGCGACAGCGGCTCGATGCCGTCGGTAGGAAGCGCATTGAGCACATCCATATACCCGATGACAGCCCCGAGCTCTTTTCTCATTTTCCCTACCTGCCCGTCGTCGAGCCGAATCCTTGAAAGCTCCGCGACATACCGGACAAGCTCCTCTGATATTTCCATCGTCTTACCTCCCAAAAAAAACCGCCTTTTGTCCCCTGAAGGGACGAAAGACAGCTTCCGCGGTACCACCCAAATTAGTTACACCGTAACTCACTCTTTGCAAATTAACGCTTTGCCACGAGCGGTTCTACAGACTCCCAAAAAGGAGTTTTCTTCCGCCGGCTCCGAGTGTTATTCCCCGATATACAGCGCCGCGTCGCACCGTCCCGCAGCTCTCTGAAGGCTTGTAAAAAAGGGTACTTCTCTCATCATAGCCATATGATATATGCTATTGAAACACAAGAAGGGCGAAATGTCAATATTTATTTTATAGGCAAATTAAAAAAGCCTGCTGCAAGTTTTTTCCCTGCAACAGGCTTATAAGCTTTTTTAACTCACTGTCGAAAAGCTGTCGAGCTCGGCAAAGACACGCAGGATGGTGCGCGCTTCGGGAATCGTGACCTTGCCGTCCCGGTCAAGGTCGGCAGCTGCAAGCTCTAAAGCCGTCGGCATGTTGAGTCCCGCCGCGAAGCGCAGCGCGGCGCGCGCATCGGTGACATCAAGTCCGCGGGCAGCGTCGATTTCCCCGGCTGCGACGACCTTCAAAGTGTCTGCGGCGACGCCTTCGCTATTGATGACCTGAATGGCAGCCCCGGTAAAGAGCGTGTCGCCTCTTGTTAAAAGATTCCCCTCATCGGTACCGTCGGTAATTAAAAATGCGGCAGGTGCAAGCTCGTTCATCAGCTCGCCGACGGTCATAGCGCCGTTTCTCAGAATCAAAAAGCTGTTCGTGCGGTCTACTATGAGCGGCGCGCCATTTTCAGTCGCAAGCGGTGTAACGGACGGCGCAAGCGTTACGGCGTAATCCGGCGCACAGCGGAGAACAAGCGGACAACCATTATTGGCGTATTTTACAATCTGAACCGAATGGTTTCCGGAGGCAAGCTGCGCGGCGGCAATCACAATTTCACCGTTTTGGTCGGTCGTATACTGTGCAGTCGCTTCACCATAGCCCCAAGTAACCAAAGCGCCCGCGACCGGGTTTTCCGTGGTGGTTACCGTGTAATCGGGAGCCGGACCATAGGTGACATCGACGCTGATAAGACGGAGGATCCCGGCACCTAAACATGACATATCGAGGACGGGCTTTTGCATCCCTACCCCCCACGGGTCACCGTAATACAGCACGACGCTGTCGCCGTCATTGAGTGTATAATCGGCAATGCCGACCGAGGGATCAACGCCGTTAACGCTGTAGGTCCAGCCGTCCCAGCCGCCGTAGGTTCCGGCGGTTTCGTTGTTGACGGCGGTGATATAGCCGGTTGCCAACCCGGTGACCGTCATATTGGCGTCGTTTTCGTCAACATAGGCAACGGCATCCTTAACAGTCAGCGCGTCGCCGGTAACGGGAACCTCCACGGTCGTGTAACAGAGGTTTTGGGTGATTCCCTCAATCCGGACAGTGAT
>CAZEXA010000023.1:15279-27829 GCA_964516565.1 uncultured Eubacteriales bacterium
CGGACAATAATAAACGCGCCTGTAATCACGGCGGCGAGCATCTTTCCGATAAAATTCTGTAAAAAGTCAATAGTCCCCGCAAGATGGGGCAGCCTTACGACCATAACGCCTTGTACAGCCGGGGAAGCAATACTCGTCGTCGCGCTTTTCGCCTTATCCATATATAATACCAACGTATTGGCAGTCGTGTTTACCATCTTGACCTCCAAAAATGCCGGATACTCATAATCCTTATAAGTGAACGCGACAACGTCACCCGCCCGAATATTGGCTGTGTCCGTCTTTTTCAGAATAATGGAGTCGCCGTCCGTAAGTCCCAGCGCGGCATTATCCGCTCCGACCTCTGCGAAGGTATAGTCGAAATGAGGCAGGGCATATACGGTAATCAAAGCACCGACATACAATACGGCAAGCAATACGACAAGAACGGATAAAAATCTGGAAAACATAAAACACACCTCCATAACAATTGTTTCCATTTGTTACCTTATTCTATCATAAAATATATGATTTGTAAATCTCAATATGTTAACGATTCGGTAACAAAATAGCGTAAAAAATACCGGCGCTTTAAGCCGGTAAGCAGTTATTTCTGTTTGGAATATTTTTGCTTGTACACAAAGCGCATCAGCCGCGTTTCGAAAGGACTTATCGGCTTAACCTTATCATACAGCCGAGAGCCGAGATACGCCTTGCAGTTTTTTTCGGTAACCATCTCGACGGCCTCGGCGTCGCTCTTATTACCCGCGCAGCAGAGCGCGCCGTTGTCTTTGAGCAATACGGCGTTTCTGCACCTCATTGCCCTGACGGCTTTTTTGGAGGATTTCAGAGTGCGGTTCGGATTAAAGGCGGCGCATTTTATTGACGGACCGACAAGCTGCGCGAAATCGTCAAGCAGCGGGAGTAATTTTTTACCGCCTGCGGAAACGGCGACAATGTCGTCTTTTTTCGAGTGGAGGATGTTACTTACATCCTTTCTCTTCTTATAAATCATCCAATGGAGGTCTGCCGTGTCGGGGACGTCCCGACCGCCGACGAGCGCGCCGCTTTTTATATCGATGACGGCTGTCCCGCCGTCCGCCTCGCCAATCGAGAAGCAGCCGCCGATACGCTCGCTCTCGGCGGCTTCACAGACCGGTGCGGTTTCTTTGGCAGATTCTTTTATGCGGCACAGCACATACTCCCGCACAGAGGTAAAGCCGTCGCCAACCGCGCCCGTAAACTCCGTACAACGTTCGGCGAGATGGTGCTCGCAGACCTGTTCAAGCGTTTTTGCCACAAGAAACGCCTCGTCGCTGTCGCTGCCGGTGCAGAGCGCGCCGTGATGGCACATGACGATTGCTTTGGAATCCGAACGCAGCAGGGCATTCACGACGCCCTTTCTAAGGGTTGAGGTGCCCGGAAGACCGTAAGAGGCGCACGGAATGTCCTTGCCGATGATGCCGGCAGCGAAATCCGGGACATAATTGATGTCCGCGCCGATGGCGCTGACGACGGAGGCGTAGACCTGATGCGTATGGATGACGAAATTGACATCCTTGCGAAGCGAATAGCAGGAAGCGTGTATTCCTTTCTCCGACGAGGGTTTAATATCTCCCTCGTAGGAGAGGTCGTCGATTTTTACAAGAACGATTTCCGCGGGCGTAAGTGTTTCGTACGCGCGTCCGCTCGGGGTGATGACAAACTGCGTGTCACTGACTCTACAGCTGACATTGCCCCATGTGCGCGCAATCAGCCCGGTTTCAACGAGCTTTTTGCCCGCCTCGATGACAAGCTCCTTAGCGGTTTGTATGTCCATATACTCTCCTTTAATATGACTGAGGAATTTCTGGCTTTTGCCTTTTAGTGAAAAGATATCAGATGTCAAATGGCAGATGGCAGATGTCAGATATCAGATGCCAGATATCAGATTTAAAAGGAACCTACGGTTGGCATTTTAAACTTCCGGTTGGCAACTTATACTTCCGGCTTTATGGCGACGTTTTGGAACACCTTGTCAAAGCGCTTCAGTGCCTCGTCGATAAGCTTCGGGGTGTAGGCGGCGCTCGTGTAAAGGCGGCTGCCGGCGAGCGTGACGAGACCCTCAGCCATGTAGGCGGCACCCATGTGCTCCATTTCCTTCTTGCGGACGCTTGTGGCCGAAAGGACGCCGGGGATGCCCCACGGCTTGTGCCAATTAATGGAGAAGTGCATGGTGCCGACGCTGTCAAGATGGCAGATTGAGCCTTGATTGAACGCGACAAACGGCAGGTTGTGTTTTTTGATAAGCTCCTGAAGCCCCGCTGTAAGCCTGTCGCCCATCAGCCCGGCCTTCCGGCAGGCATCCTGCTTTTCGATTTCGTCGAGCGTATAGTATCCGGCGACGCAGGAAATGGGCGTTGCCGCCATGGTACCGCCGATGAGCGCTTTCTTGACCTTCGTACTGCCGTCAAGTCCGGCACCGAGATACTTCATGTATTCCCTCTTGCCGCCGAGTCCGCCCGCGCCCGGATAGCCGCCGGCGATGACCTTGCCGAAAATAGTCAAATCCGGTGATACGCCGTAGTACCCTTGGGCGCACGCCATACCGATACGGAAGCCCGTGACCACCTCGTCAAAGATCAGCAGGGAGCCGTACTTGCGGCAGAGCCTCTCAACGCCCTTGTTAAAGTCGAAATCAAGCGGTCTTGTGCCGCTTTCGGGACCGACCGGTTCGATAAACACGGCCGCGGTGCCGCCGCGCAGCTGATTGAGGCGCAAAACCTTTTCCAAATTGTCGAGGTCATTGGGGAAAAATTCCTGGGTATGCTTAAAGATATAGAGAGGAACGCCGTTTGCCTGCGTGAATTTTGAGCCGGGGATGCGGATACCGTAGCCGAGCTGATCGCTCCAGCCGTGATAGGCACCGCCCATTTTGACTATATTTTTGTTTTTGGTGGCAAGGCGTGCTACTCTGACAGCCGCCATACAGGCCTCTGTTCCCGACCCGAGCATACGGAACATCTCAACGGTTTCCACGTTGTCGGCAATCTTCTTGGCAAGCTTGTACTCAAATTCGTGGAACAGTCCCGTCGAGGGACCGCAGGTATTTAATAGGTCGATGACCTTCTCGCGTACCTCGGGAGGGTTAGAGCCGAGAACCGTCGGACCGCCGGCCTGCAAAAAGTCAAAATACTCGTTGCCGTCGATATCCCACAGCTTCATGCCCTCGGCCTTTGTAAAGACAAGCGGGAACGGATAGTTGAAGGCAAGGTTGTGTTGGACGCCGCCGGGGATGATGGCGCGCGCCTCCTCGATCATAGCCTTGCTCTTGGAGCACTTTTTCTCATAGTAGTTTTCTTCATAATCGGCAAGTACCTCGGGCTTAATTGAGTAGATCGGTTTCTTGATCAGCTCGTCAAGCTGTGCGGTGACCGCTTTGGCGTCGTTGTACTTGGAAATGGCAAATCTTGTATCCATATTGGTTTCCTCCTTACGGTGAACTCTGATTCACTTAATATTATACTACAATGAAAAGAAAAGTCAATATTTTTTCATGAAAATTTGGAAGTTTTGACGCAATAATCTGTTTGACTTTACTGTATTTTTTTGATATAATGAGCAAAATCTTTTTTGATAGGAGGATGTTTTCGTGACTGACGCAAAAACCTTAGCGTATATCAACATGTACGCCATTTTAGGCACCCTTGAGAATCTATGCGAGCTGGTTCCCGAGGCATCGGAGCTGCTAAAAGGCAAAAAACCGATTTCCGTCGGGCTGGAGGTCAAGGACGGCCCCAGCGCGACGCTCTATTTCAAAAACGGAAAATGCCGTATGGAACAGGGCGTCGGCAAGTGCGACATTAAGCTTCCCTTCTCCTCTCCCGAGAAATTCAACGGTCTTGTTGACGGCACCGTGACCCCTATCCCCTCCAAGGGCTTTACCCACATCAAGTTTCTGCTGAAGGAATTTACAACGCTGACGGATATTCTGGCCAAGTATATGCGTCCGGACCCGAAGGACCTTGAGGACAGGGATTTCTTCATTACCAGCACGACGCTGATGCTCTACACCATCACCGTGGCCATTTCCCAGATAGGCAACAACGACGAAATCGGTAAGTTTTCCGCCTCTCACATGGTTGACGGCGACATCGCCATGCTGATTAAGGACGGCCCCGGCGCGACGATTCGGGTCAAGGATCACCGCCTTGTTACCATAAAGAAGCCTTCCGAAAAGCCGCGCGCACTCATGGAGTTTCAGAGCATCGATCTGGCGCGGGCGCTGTTTGACAACAAAGTCAACGCCGTCGCCTGCATCGGCAGCGGCGATATCCGCATGGGCGGCATGATCTCCATGGTTGACAACCTGAACCGCATACTTGACCGTGTCGCCATTTATCTGGCATAAGGGAGGAATAAACATGGCAATGAAAATTTATAAGCATGACAAGAGCCGCGAATATTTTCAGCGAGCGGTAAAAGTGATTCCCTCCGGCGTCTACGGCCATCTCGGCCCGGCGGAGGGCTGCATGATTCCCGTTACCTCTTTCCCGCTGTTCGGTCAGAGCGCCAAGGGATCGCACTTCATTGATGTTGACGGCAATGACTATATCGACTACATGTGCGCCTACGGTCCCAACGTGCTGGGCTACTGCGACGAGGATGTGGATGCCGCGGCGATTGCACAGTCAAAAATCGCCAACTGCACAACCTCTCCGTCTATCAAGATGATCGAGCTTGCCGAGCTAATGGTTGATACCGTCACCTCGGCTGACTGGGCGTTTTTCGCAAAGAACGGCAACGATGTCACCACCGCCGCCATCATGACTGCGCGCGCGCACACCCATAAGAAAAAGATCATCTTTGTCAACGGATTTTATCACGGCGTCGCCCCGTGGACGCAGAAGATTGACTATCCGGGCGTCATTCCCGAGGACGTTGCAAACAACCTCTATGTCGATTGGAACGATTTTGACGCGCTGGAGAAGCTCGTCGCCCAAAACGAGGGCGAGATTGCCGCGTTCATCTCAACCCCCTATTTGCACGGCAACTTCTTTGATAACCAGCTGCCCGCGGAGGGCTACTGGCAGAAGGTCAGAAAGCTCTGCACCGAAAAGGGGATTGTGCTCATCGTCGACGATGTGCGCTGCGGGTTCCGTCTTGACCTTGCCGGCAGCGACCATTTCTACGGTTTTGAGGCTGACCTCATCTGTTTCTGCAAAGCCATCGCCAACGGCTGGAACGTTTCGGCTCTCTGCGGCAAGGACTTCATCAAGTCCTCCGTCAGCGCCCTTTCCTACACGGGCAGCTACTGGCTGAGCGCCGTGCCGTTCGCGGCGGGCATCGCCTGTATCAATAAGCTTAAAAAGCTTGACGCCCCGAAGATGTTCCGCGAAAAAGCAATTAAATTGACCGACGGCTTTGTCAGCGCCGGCAAAAACAACGGCATTGACCTTGTCGTTTCCGGCGAACCGGCACTGTTCTATCTGCGCATTGCCAATGACGACAGCCTGTTCCTTCATCAGGAATGGGTTCAGGAGTGCGTAAAACGCGGCATCTTCATCACCAGCCACCACAATCACTTCATGAATGCGTCCCTGACCGACGAAGATATCCAGAAATCCATCGAGATTGCAGAGGATTCGTTCAAGGCGCTCAAAAAGAACCATCCCGAACTTTAATAGTATAAGGAGGAATACACATGCCACTGAAAAAAGCCGAATGGCTCGCCCTTGAAAAAAAGGCCGACGAGCTGCGCAGGCTTACGCTAGACACCACCTACTGGGCGGGCAGCGGTCACATCGGCGGAGGTTTGTCCATGATGGACATCTTCACCGTGCTCTATCATAAGTATATGCACATCAAGGTTGACGACCCGAAGTGGGAGGACCGCGACAGGCTGATTGTCAGCAAGGGTCACGCCGGCATCGCCTATGCGCCGGTGCTCTGTGACCTTGGCTTCAACGACAAAGAGCAGCTTAAAACCTTTAACCACACCAATTCCAAGATGGGCATCCACCTCGATTCCAACAAGGTTGTCGGCGTTGACGCCTCAACCGGCTCGCTCGGCCACGGTCTTTCAATGGGCATCGGCATGGCGCTGGCGGCGCGGATTAAAGGCAAGGACTATAAGACCTTCTGCGTGCTCGGCGACGGCGAATGTGACGAGGGCTCCAACTGGGAAGCCGGCATGACTGCTGCGCACTATAAGGTGACAAACCTGATTTCGTTTGTTGACCGCAACCGCTGTATGATTGACGGGCGTACCGAGGACATTATGGCGCTCGAACCGTTCTGCGACAAGTGGACGTCCTTCGGCTTTATCGTCAAGGAAATTGACGGCAACAATATCAGCGAGCTGTGCGACGCCATTGATTTCGCCTATGAGAACAAGACAGACAAGCCCGTCATGATTGTCGCCAACACCAAAAAAGGCTGCGGCATCGATTTTATCGAGGACAAATATGTCTGGCACTACGGCGCGTTCGACGAGGAAAAATACGAACAGGCGAAAACCGCGCTGGCGGAGTCATATAAGAAGCGCGTAGCCCGCGCTGAAAAGGAGGGCGTGTAATATGGCAGGCGGTATGACCTACACGGCGGTCGATTCCACTTCCCTTTCGACTGCCGAAATCTACGGCAAGGCGCTCGTTGAGCTTGGGCGCGCACATCCCGAGGTCGTCGCCTTGACGGCGGACCTCGCCAAATCCACAAAAATCGGCGATTTCCAAAAGGAATTCCCCGATCGCTTCTTTAACGTCGGCATCGCGGAGCAGAACATGTTCGGCGTCGCCGCCGGTATGGCAAAGGCGGGGCTTGTCCCCTTCCTGTCAACCTTCTCGGTCTTCGCCTCTTTACGCGCTGCCGACCAGCTCCATACCGACCTCTGTTATCAGAACGTCAACGCCAAGGTCATCGCAACCCACTCGGGCACCTCGTTCGGTCAGGCAGGCTCCACCCACCACGCGATCGTCGATCTTGCGGTAACGCGCTCGATTCCGAACCTAACGGTTATTTGCCCGGCGGACGGCTATGAAACGTACAACGCGGTCATGGCCGCGTACAACACCCCCGGCCCGTTCTACATCCGTATCAACAGAGGCTTTGATCGCGTTCTCTATAAGGATGCGGACTACGGCTTCGAGCTCGGCAAGGCAGTCACGGTACACGAGGGTACGGACATCACGGTCATCGCGACCGGTTCCTGCGTCTTTCAGGCTCTGCAGGCCGCCGAATTCCTCGAGAAGTCCGACGGTCTCAAGGTCAGGGTCATCAACATCCACACCATCAAGCCCATTGACAGAGAAGCCATCATCAAGGCCGCCGTCGAGACGCGTCGTATCATCACGGTCGAGGACCATACCGTCGTCGGAGGCTTGGGCTCGGCTGTCGCCGAGGTTGTCGTCGAAAGCGGCAAGGGCTGCGCCTTCAAGAAGCTCGGCATTCAGGACAAATTCGCCCCCATTGGTCTGCACGAGGACATCATGTCGATTCTCGGTATCGATTCCAACGGCATCATCGAATCCATCCGCGAGGCAATGAAGATGGACTTTGAGCAGGACGACGACTGGAACGACGAGGTATAAAGCGACACGCAGAAAGGACTGATTGATTTGGCGACCAAAGACGAACTCTATACCAATAAAATATTCCTCTGCGGCGCGCTGCCACTGCTCAAGACGATCGTCGCCGATATCCCGTCGCTGAAGAAGAAATTCTCGAAAATACACGCCGTCTATCAGGTGAGCGCCCGCGATGCGGACGCCCCGGACGGCAAATATGCCACGCATTTCATGGTCAACGGCGACGAATGGCTTGTCCATGCCGACAAGGTGGCATACCGTATCCACAACCAGCCGTTCGTAGAGCTTGAGTTCAAGAGCGTCGCGGCGATGAACGATTTTTTTAAGGGTAAAATCGGCCCGGCAACCCTTCCGAAAATGAAGGGCGCAGGACGCTTTGCGAAGGAGTTTATCGCGTTTATGACAGCGCTTTTGAAAATGTCCTCGCTGCTGAGCGCAACGGCCATTCCGGAGGACCCCGCAACGAAAAAGCTGTTGGTCAAACTGTATTTCTATCTGTTGTCAACGGGTATCAGCACCCTTAACAAGCAGAATCACGAGGCCGTCCATGACTGGGCAATGAAAAGCCCGGACCGCGTTTACGCGTGGAAGGTGGAAAACGAGCCGGACGTCAGCGCCTATATCCGCGTCAAAGCAGGAAAGAGCAAGGCGGGCAAAGGTGAGTACAAGCGCGCCATGCCGTTCTTCACAATGAAGTTTAACAACTTTGACAGCGCTTTGGGAATTCTGATGTCTATCGACGATATGCTTGAATCGGTGCGTACCGGCAAGCTGATTATGGAGGGCGCCCCCGAATTCGGGGGGCAGCTCGGCGAGTATATGATGCTCGTCGGTTCTCTGGCAAAATAGTAACACAAAAAAAGAAACCTTAACGGTTTCTTTTTTTGGTGAAATTTATTTCAAATATACCTTGACACGGCAATATTTCTGTTGTATAATTGCGCAGTATTCTGGAAACTGTACCTTCGGCGTACAGCGGAGGGAGGGAATCACCAATGAGTCAAGTCAAAGTTAAGGAAAATGAGTCGCTCGACAGCGCTCTCAGAAGATTTAAAAGACAGACCTCAAGGGACGGAGTAATTCAGGAAGTCCGTAAGAGAGAACACTATGAAAAGCCTTCCGTCAAGAGGAAGAAGAAATCCGAGGCCGCCCGTAAGCGTAAATTCAATTAACGGCATTTTGAGGAGGATGGAGTGGTTCCGTCCTCTTTCATTTTAAGGAACAATATGGACAAATATTCATTTCAATACCGTTTTCGTACGGTATGTGAAATTACTCCGGAAATTCTTGAGGAACTCGGAATTACGGCTATCGCTGTAGACCTCGACAATACGCTGGTCTTCGACGCGACATTCAAGTTTCGCAAAGGTGCGAGCCTTTGGGTAGAAACTATAAAAGAATCCGGATTTCCGGTCATCATCGTATCAAATACCAGTCCTCTGCGTGCGGTTTTCCTGGCGCAGAAGCTGAAGACCGCCTATATCTCTCTTGCCAGAAAGCCGTCGCCGAAAGGAATTTTGAAGGCGGCAGCCAAGCTTAATGTCGATGTGAAGAAACTCGGTATGGTCGGCGACCAGATTTTCGCCGATGTCGAAGCGGCAAACTTAGCCGGAGCTATCCCGCTCTTAGTAGATCCGGCAAGACCCGAGGTCGTGTTCGGAAAGTATTTCAGAAAGATACGCAAGAAGGAACAACCTCTTCTCGAAAGGTTTGACGAGGAGGTCGGCTATTATGTCGATAAACGGCAGGCTTAAAGGGCTTCTTAAGGACGGCGTCGGCGCCGTGGTTTCCTCTCCTGAAAATCGGCGGCATCTGACGGGTTTTCCGTCGAGTGACGGCTTTCTGCTCCTCACAAAGGAGGAGGCTCTTTTTCTGACTGACAGCCGCTACACCGAGGCTGCCGGCAGAGCGATTACCACCTGCCTCGTCGCGGAGCTAATGAATGCCAAAGAGCAGCTTTTTACGTTCTTTGCCGACCGCGGGATACGGCGCGTACTTCTTGAATCCGATAAACTGACAGTCGCCGATTTTACGCGGCTCAAGGAGTATTTTAAGGATATTGAGGTCCTATCGGACGGTACGCTCGACAAGAAGCTTTGCGCCCTGCGCGCAGTCAAGACAAAATCGGAAATCACCGCCATCAAAAGCGCGCAGCGAATCGCCGAACGCGCTTTCGACCATATTCTCGGCTATATCCGTCCCGGACTGACCGAAAAGGAAATCGCCTTAGAGCTTGATTATGCTATGCTTCACGGCGGCGCCGAAGCGCTGTCGTTTGAAACCATCGCGGTATCAGGCGAAAACTCCTCTCTGCCGCACGGCGTGCCGTCACAAAGAAAGGTGCGCAAGGGCGATTTTCTGACTCTCGACTTCGGCGCAGTCGTCAAAGGCTATCACAGCGATATGACGCGCACGGTCATACTCGGTATGCCCAATGAGGAGCAGCTGCTCATCTACGATACCGTCCTGACCGCCCAGCGCACCGCTTTAGAGGTCCTACGTCCGGGAGTTACCGGAATCGAGGCCGACAGGGCGGCAAGGGACATTATCACCGCCGCAGGCTACGGCGCGCGTTTCGGTCACGGCACCGGTCACGGCGTCGGGCTTGAGATCCACGAGTTGCCGAGCCTCTCTCCCCGTTCAAAGGACACGCTCAAAAAAGGCAACGTCGTCACCGTCGAGCCGGGTATCTATCTGCCCGGAAAATTCGGCGTCAGAATCGAAGATATGGCTGTCATCACAAACGACGGATACGAAAATCTCACCAAAGCCGAAAAGGAACTGATTGTACTGTGAATACCGCTTATGATGAATTAAAGACGCGCTGTGAATCCTGCCGCGCCTGCCCACTCTGGGAAACGCGCCGCACCGTGGTGTTCGGTGTGGGCAATCCTGAGGCAAAGGTCATGTTTGTCGGCGAGGGTCCCGGCGAAAACGAGGATTTACAGGGTGAGCCGTTTGTCGGACGCGGCGGAAAGCTGCTCGACAAGTATTTGGAAGCGGTCGATCTTGACCGTAAGACCAACATCTACATCGCCAATATGGTCAAATGCCGTCCGCCCAAAAACCGCGATCCGCTGCCCGCCGAACAGGACGCGTGTATCAACTGGCTGCGCGAGCAGGTACGCGTCATCCGCCCGAAAATCATCGTTTGTTTGGGCAGAATCGCCGCGCAGCGCCTGATATCGCCCGATTTTAAGGTGACCGTACAGCACGGTCATTTCATTGAAAAGGGCGGCATCCTCTTTATGGGCACCTTTCACCCGGCGGCGCTGCTCAGAAACCCGAATAACAAGCCCGACGCGCTCGAGGATTTTCTGAAGCTGCGCGACCGGATACAGACGCTCTGATGACGCTGTACCTCTCCGACCTTGACGGGACGCTGCTGCGCTCGGATGAGCGGCTTTCGCCCTATACGGCAAACACCGTCAACGAATTTTTAAAAAGCGGCGGCTTCTTTTCCTACGCCACCGCCCGCTCATTGGTCACCGCCTCAAAGGTGACCGAAGGCATAAATGCGGTTTTCCCCGTGATTACCTATAACGGCGCATTCATCGTGGAAAGTAATACCCAAAAAATCCTTTACAGTAACTGCTTTTCACGCTCGGAGTCTTTGTTTATCCACGATACCCTGACACAGCACGGCGTGTATCCGATCGTCTATTCGTATATTGACGGTAAAGAGCGTTTTTCGTTTATCGAACGGTACGCTACAACCGCCCAGTGCCATTTTCTCGACAGCAGACGGGGCGACATCCGCCGCCGTCCCGTCGAGGACTTTGGCGCTTTATTCGACGGCGAACCCTTCAACGTCGCCTGCATGGATACCGACGAAACCCTGTCACCGGTGAACGATGAAATGAAAGCGGACAGCCGGTTTCACTGTATCTACCAAAAGGATTTCTATTCGGGGGCACAGTGGTGCGAGGTGCTGCCCGCACAGGCATCGAAAGCCAACGCCGCACGGTGGCTCAAAGAATACCTCGGCTGCGACCGGCTCATCGTTTTCGGCGACGGGCTGAACGATCTGGCATTGTTTGAGGCGGCGGATGAAGCCTACGCCATGGCAAACGCCGTGCCGGAGCTTAAGAAAAAAGCAACTGCCGTCATCGGCAGCAACGACGACGACGGCGTGGCAAAATGGCTCAAAAAATACACGATATAACCGCGCCGGACACTTAGTCCGACGCGGTTTTTCCACCTTCTCACGGTATCCCCCCTATATCTACTGGAAAGCATCCGCAGCTTTCAGTTCGTCTAAACAGGCAAGCGTTCTCGTCATCGCCGCGCCAATCTGAAAGGTTCCGCTGTCCGGAAGACCGCCTTCATAATCATAAACGGTAAAAGTCAGACCGGCGACGGTCTGCGCTTTGGACGCGAAATAGTCGTCGGCACTCACGCTGACATAATCCGCAGCCAAACCGGAAAGCAGCTTTTGAAAATCTTTCTCGGTAAGGCTGCCCGACACAGCCGCTCGGTTCTGATAGGTTACGGTGACTTTGGTATTGTCACACAAGAGCCACGGAACATAATACGGGTGTGCGGGGTCAACGGTTTCGGGCAAACCTCCGGGTAAATCATATGTTTCGGTTTGGTTGAGCCAAGTGTTTTTGCCGACTAACTGGTTGTGCATATACGTTTCGACCGTACCGCTGTCAAACAGAGCGGCAAGCGCTCGCAGACTCTCATCGGAACACATGGGATAATAGCGGCTCATCGTTTTGCCGTTTTTCAGCATGTAGTCGATTTGCAGGGTCTTCTCTATTGTATTGTCGTTTGCGTTTGTGAGCGTTTTGTGCAGCTGCGTAAACAGTGTTTTATCCCTGTCGCTCTTAAAACCGGACAGCGTATCCTGCTGCTCATAAACCATAATATCCGCATAACTGAGGAATCCTTTTATCTGCGCGCTTTGAATATCATTTGGATTTGGTATGCGCGATACATACCCAAATCCTCCGTAATAACAGACGGCGGGCGTCACGATCAGCAAAAGTATCAAAGGAGCG
>CAZEXA010000024.1:0-981 GCA_964516565.1 uncultured Eubacteriales bacterium
TCCGTTCTTTCAGATTGTCATTCATCGTAATACCACCCTTCCAAACGTGATTTAAGCGTTTCTCTCGCTCTCTGCAAACGGACGTTTATGTTTTTCTCACTCGTTTTGGTTATAACGGCAATCTCCTTGGATTTGTACCCCTCATAATAATAAAGCAAAATAACCTCACGGTACATTGGTTTTAAGTTCATGATTTCAGAGAGCACGGTATCGTCGGTTTCGGGACTGCCTCCCTCCATTTTCTCAAGCGCTTCATCGCCGGGCAGCTTAAGCCGCTTCGATTTTCTCAGATAATCCTTGCAGCAGTTGATATAGATACGCACAAGCCATGTTTTCAGCTCCGCGTCTCCGCGAAAACCTTCTTTCCCCTTTGAGGCTTTTAAAAATGTATCCTGTAAAGCGTCCTGTGCCAAGGACACATCCTTAAGATAAAGGAAGCCCATGCGGAGCAGCTCGTCACCGTATTGGCTCAGCGCCTCATCAGCACTAAAAACACCAGCCGGATGTTTTTTCGTTTTCAAAAACTCCCCTCCTTTTGCCTATTAGACGAACGAAACAAGGCTATCATAACAGTTTTTTTGAAAAAAATAAACAGCGGACATTTCTGCCCGCTAAAAAAAATGCCGTTCTATTTCTGCGCCTTCTCGATATCCCGTTTGAGCTGTACAATAATCCGCTTTTCAAGGCGCGAGATATAGCTCTGCGAGATGCCGAGAATATCAGCAACCTCCTTTTGTGTGTGCTCGCGCCCCGTGCCGATGCCGAAGCGCATATTCATAATCAGCCGCTCGCGTTCGCCGAGCTTGCCGATGCTCAAATAGAGGATACGCTTTTCATCCTCGTCCTCAAGGTTTTCACCGACTTCAAAGCCGTCGCTACCTAAGATGTCGGAGAGCAGCAGCTCATTGCCGTCCCAATCGACGTTGAGCGGCTCGTCAATAGATACCTCGCACTTCTGCTGATTGGTCTTGCGCAGATACA
>CAZEXA010000024.1:991-26243 GCA_964516565.1 uncultured Eubacteriales bacterium
ATCTCGTTTTCTATACAGCGCGAGGCGTAGGTGGCAAGCTTGATATTTTTCTCCGGAGAAAAGGTGTTGACTGACTTAATCAATCCGATGGTACCGATGGATATCAAATCCTCAATACCCACCCCGGAGTTTTCAAACTTTTTGGCGATATAGACGACAAGGCGCAGGTTATGGACAATCAGCTTTTCACGGACGGCCTCGTCGCCGTTTTGAAGCCTTTCCATTATCTCTCTTTCCTGCTGCGCCGAAAGCGGCGGCGGCAGGCTGCCTTGAGAGTTTACATAATAGATTGTATCGAGATTCAGCCGCATACGCAGCCTCAAATAAAAATTCTGTAAAATCGCTTTCATTTTTTTCATAGCTCTCTCCCTTTCGTCCCTAAAAGATATTAAATGTTAGATGATAAGAACCTGCGTAAAGAACGCAAGCGGTGCTTATTGAACCGCAAGCGGTTCTCTTTGGGCATTTTTAACTGCCTATTCCATTAATGCGGCGCTAGCAATCGCGCGGTATTCCCCGGCGGAAAACTCAACAGTCACCACGCCGATATAAATATCCTTTGAAACGGTTTCATGGGTTCCCCGGATACATTTTACCTGGTCTGCCTTAAAGGCAGGCATCAGTCCGTCACTGCCGACAACACGGTACGGGATCAGGCGCACGCGCGTCCTAATAGACTCCGGCGCTTCTCCTTTAAGATAGCCGTCCTTAAAAAACGGCAGCTCCTGCGGCTCTAAAAGCCCGGCGATGCTGACCAGCTCCGCGGCGATGACCGGACGGCCGGAAAAACTTTCTTTTAAAGTGCTGCCGCTGTCGAACAGCGCTTCAGTTAAAACCGTTTTTCCCCGAAACGAAATCTCAAGAGTCAGCTTGTCGGAGGGCTTTGCTCTCTTTGAAATCAGATATTCCCCGAGCGAAAGCGCGCCGTAGCACAGTCCGAACAGACAAACCAGCATCAGCGCGCTGATGTCAAAATAGACCGCCCCGTTGATATACATGATGCCGTCGGGCGACAACAGGAACTGTATCGCCAGGACAATTCCGGCAAAGACGAAATTGACCGCAAAAAACGCGCCGAACGCTTTAAAAAAAGATTTTAACGATTTCGGGAAAAACGAACAGTACACAATCAAAGCGACCGAAACGGTTTTAATCAGAACGGATAGGATAATTGGCATAGTGGGCAAAAATATCAGCAGGGAGGACAGCGAGGACAGTGCCGCACCGAGAAAGAGCCCCCCGCGTTTGATATGTATTCCGCACAGCCGTGATGCCGAGAGCAACAAAATCACGCCCAAGAGCACGTTGACGGCCAGAAGCTTATCGACATAGACGACGGTTGTCACGCACACCACCCTCTCATAGTATAAAGCGGCAGCGACGCACATTCTGTCAGAATCGGTCATCAGGCAGAATTTTTCCGATGAATTTCATTGACACCGCCGGGGTTTTGTTCTACAATCGAATCGACACTACTTAGAAACGGGTGTGATTTTTTGACTGTATTTACAAACGTCCGTATCGTTTTCCCGGATAAAATACGCCGGGGAAACGTCGTCATAAGAGACGGTAAAATCGCCGCTATGCCCGACAGATTCGAGATAATGCCCGATACAAAAGTTATCGACGGCAAGGGGCTGTACCTTTCGCCGGGCTTTATCGACATCCACGTCCACGGCGGCGGCGGCTATTCGGCGATGAGCGACGATTCTGCCGACATTATCAAAATGTGTGAGGCGCATTTGTTTTTCGGTACGACCTCCATTTTGCCGACAACCCTTGCCGCGCCGCTTGAAAGCATCACGAAGGCGGTGCTGGCAATCAAAGAAGCTCAGGCGGTGTCAAAAGGCGTGAACATTCTCGGCGTTCATTTGGAGGGTCCCTATCTTTCCAAAGAGTTCAAAGGCGCCCAGAGCGAGGACGATATACTCTCACCCCTAACACACGCTCCCGAGCAGCTCCTTGATTTATGGGACGGTATCCGGATAGTCGGCGCCGCTCCCGAGAACGAGGGCTGCCTTGCCTTAGGGCAAAAAATTGTCGAGCACGGTGCCGTCGCCTCAATCGCCCATTCGGGCGCGTCATACGAGCTTGTCGAGGAAGCGATTAAGTATGGCTACAGCGATGTCACCCACATTTATTCCGCGTGCTCGTCGTGCTATAAGGTCAACCTGTTTCGGGTTGGCGGCGTCGTCGAGGCGGGACTGTCGATAGACGCCCTCACGACACAGACCATCGCCGATTTACGGCACTTGCCCGCGGGCATCCTGAAATTAATTTATAAGTGCAAGGGCGCCGATAAAATGATTCTGATTACCGACGGTCTTGAGTTCTCCGCCACGGATATGGCCGAAGGGACTGTCTGTAAGCAGAAAAACGGGCTGAGCGTCGTCTATGAGGACGGGGTTATGAAGCTCGCCGACCGCTCGTCGCTTGCCGGTTCGGTGGCGACCTCGTCAAGGCTTGTACGCAATATGGTGAAAAGCGCGGACGTGCCGCTGTATGACGCTGTACGCACGGCGTCTTTGACCCCTGCCCAGCGGATAGGCTTCGGGAATAAAAAGGGAAAAATACAGATCGGTTATGATGCCGATTTGGTGTTGTTCGACGAAGATATACAAATAAAAGCCGTCATGACAAACGGCGAATTCAGGAGGAACGAACTATGAAGCGATTTTTCAGTGACGGCGCTATTGTGCTCTTTCAGGGCGACAGCGTCACCGATTGCGGCAGGAAGCGCGAAAAAAACGACCTGGGGGCGGGATACCCCAAGGCCGTTCAGACGCTCTATGATTATCTTTTCCCCGACAACGAGGTGACGTTTATCAACCGCGGAATCTCCGGCAACCGCGTCAGAGATTTACTCAAACGCTATGACGAGGATTTTTTAAATGTTAAACCAGACTTCCTTTCCATCCTCATCGGCATCAACGACACCTGGAGAAAGTACGACAGTAGCGACGAAACGCCCATTGAACGCTTTACAACCGAATACGAGGCGCTTCTTAAGAAAATTAAAAAGGACTTGCCCGAAACAAAAATCATGCTCATGGTCCCCTTTGTCACCCACGCTCTGCCCGACAGAGCCGTTTGGCATGAGGACCTTGATCCGAAAGTCATCGCCGTCTGTGAGCTTGCCAATAAGTACGCTGACTTTCTTCTGCCGTTAGATACAATTTTTGACAATGCTGTAATGTCAGGTGACTTTACACCTGCGGATATCGCTTCCGACGGCGTTCATCCGACAGCAATCGGGCACGCGTTTATCGCGTCAGAATATTTAAAGCTTCTGAAAATACTCTGAGGCGTTTTGATAAAAAATCTTTTCCAGTAACAATTCATTTAATCCCCGTCCGTGCAGGTATTCGTACAGGACGGGGATTTTTTCTATGTCCGACAGCTTCGGATCGATGGCACAACCATCGAAATCGCTGCCGAAGCAGACGGCGTTTTCGCCGCCCAAGTCACAGTATTCGGCGACACGGCGGTATACCGCATCGAAGCAGTCCTCTCCCTCTCTTTGCAGAAAGCGCGTATAGAAATTGACGCCTAAAAGCCCTTTTCTCCGAATAATCTCCTTTGCCTGCTCCACGGTCAGATTTCGTTTGCGTCCCTCGGGAGTATCGACGGTATCGAGGTTCGAGTGGCTTGCGATGAAGGGTCTATCCGTTTGTTCGGCAATATCAAAAAAACTTTTACGGTTCAAGTGCGACACATCGACGGTTATGTGAAGCTTTTCGGTTTCGCGCAGTACCTCGCGCCCGAAAACGGTCAGTCCGCCCTCGCTCTCATAGGCACCGGAGGCAAGCTCGTTGGCATAGTTCCATGTAATTGTCATTACCTTTACACCGCTGTCGGCAAGGTTTTTAAGCCCCGACAGCGTCCCGCCGAGTGCTGCCCCGCCCTCAACGGCAAGAACCGGCGTAATTTGTTTTTCTTCAAGTGTTTTTTTATTTAACAGGAGCTGATTTTGATAGAAATCAGCGCATTGATTAAAATAATTCTGCGCCGCTTTCCCTCTGAGCGTATCGGGAACCCAGACGGCAAACACCTGTGTATAGCCGTTAAACGGTGCTCTGTCGAGTGCGAGATGCAAATCGTTAGAAAAAAGCGCTTTGCTCTTGGCAAAGCACTCTGTCACCGTGTCGCAGTGTAAATCAAAATAGCGCATTAAAACGCTCCCTCAATATGGTTGACCCCGGCAATGCGGTCACCGGACATCAGCACCTCAACGATATCAAAGCGCGGCATGAGCTTTGTCTTTCTGTACGCCATGTATATCTCGGCACAGTCGGCGATGCGCTGCTGCTGTTTTTGACTGACCGCGTCACGCGGCGGCAGATAACCGCCTTCCTGACGGGATTTAACCTCTATAAAACAGATATATTTACCCTTCTCGGCGATTATGTCTATCTCCCCGGCTTTCGTGCGGTAATTGGCCGCCAAAAGCGCATAGCCGTTATCCCTGAGGTACCGTGCAGCCGCCTGTTCGCCGCGGGCCCCGGTCAGTCGAGAGGTCATTATACTGCGCTCTCCTTTATGACAATACCCTTGAGAAAGGTTTTTCTGTGTACGGGCGATATCCCGTACTTTTCAATCATCTCATAATGCAGCGCCGTTCCATACCCCTTATGTTTTTCAAAACCGTATTCGGGATATTTTTCGGCGAGCGTCAGCATGAAGCGGTCACGGCTCACCTTGGCGACAATCGACGCGGCGGCGACGGACATACAAAGCGCGTCACCTTTAATCAGCGTCTGCTCAGTCACGCCGGTAAGGGGGTGTTGGTTTCCGTCTATGTACGCGAAGTCCGGACGGACGATAAGACCGTCTACCGCCCGTCTCATGGCTAAAAATGTGGCGTTGAGAATATTGAATGCGTCTATTTCATGTTCGTTGGCGATGCCGACCGCCCATGCGGTTGCGTCCCTTATGATGTCCGCGTAAACCTCTTCGCGCCGTTTTTCCTTCAGCTTTTTTGAGTCGTCTATAAACGGATGCGCGTAGTCCCGCGGCAGAATGACCGCCGCGGCAAAGACAGGTCCCGCCAAAGGACCGCGTCCGGCTTCATCAACGCCGCACACCGTCCGGTACCCTTTTGCATACATTTTATTTTCGTATGACAGATCCATGTTAACCCTCAAAACCTTAAAGAACTCATCTTAAGCGGGCGGTCTTTCCAGTGTGATTCTGCCAAGCTTCCCGGCGCGGTATTCGTCGAGTACGACGTTTGCGGCACGCTCGGTGTCGATACCGCCGCCTGAAACGCGCATCCCCCGCTTTTGACCGATAAGCGCCAATACGTCATAGGCGGGCATCTCGGCGAAGTTTTCAATTTTGTACCGCGTTGTCAGGCGGTCGGGATACTCCTTCACGAGAACGGCGAGCAGGCGTATGCACAGCGCTTCACAATCGAACACCGTATCCTTGACCGAGCCGATAAACGCCAATTTATCGGCGACCTCTGGGTCCTCGAATTTCGGCCATAAGACGCCCGGAGTATCGAGCAGCTCAATACCGCCGTCGGCGGTAAACCAACTGTTTTGGCGCGTTACGCCCGGCTTGTCGGCAACGGCGGCACGCGCTTTTCTTGTCAGACGGTTGATAAACGAGGATTTTCCGGTATTCGGAATCCCGACAACCATCAGGCGTAAGGGCAAATTCTCCAAACCCTTTTCACGGTTCTTTTCAATTTTTTCTTTCAGCAGCTCGCGCACAGCCGGCAGAAACAGATTGACGTTATGACCGGAGCGGCAGTCGAGCGCGAGGGCGACGCACCCATTTTCACGGTAGTAGCGCAGCCATTGCTTTGTCGCCCGTTCGTCGGCAAGATCGCTCTTGTTCATAAGAACTATCCGCGGCTTACCTGACAAAATATCCGAAAGCTCGGGATTCCGAGAGCTTTCGGGTATACGGGCGTCAACGATTTCGCATATGGCATCGACAAGCGACAAACTCTCTTTAATCTGGCGCCGCGCCTTTGCCATATGGCCGGGAAACCACTGAACTGTTTGTTTGCTACTCATAGTCGTAAATGTTGAAATCGCCGATTTTAAAGTGATCTCCCGTATGCAGCACCCGTACCTGGGCGCGGCCGAGAATATACCGCTCATCAATCAGGCCGACCAAATTCGACCGACTGTCCGACGAATTGTTGCGGTTGTCGCCCATGACAAACAGATAACCTTCCGGCACCGTTAATGGGAAAACAACATCGGAATACCCTGCGTACATCATCTGTTCCTTGCGGTACGGCTCACTGAGGGCCTTACCGTCAACATAGACTGTCGAGGTCGCATAATCGACATCAATCGTCTGACCGCCGGCGGCGATGACGCGCTTTATCAGCGGCTCGTTAAAAACATTCGGCTGGGTGGAAACGATAATATCACCGCAGACATATTTCGACTTCTGCGTCGTCAGCAGCCAATCACCTTCAAAAACCGTGTCCTGCATGGATTCGCCGAGGACGCCGACTACCCTGAAGACAAAGGTAAAGACCAGCGTCAGAAGTACGAATGCCGACATCAGAATCGAGGCGATATCGTAAATCATCTCAATCGTCGTAGGCTTCGGAAGATTTTCATCCGGCTTCGGTTCGGATGGTTTTATCTCCTCAGACGCTTGCGTCTGTGTGGATGCCTGCGTCTGTGCGGATGCCTGCGTCAGCACAGACTCCGCAGAGGTAACCTCCGTAGTATGAAGCTGGTTTTCCTCCGATAGGTTGTCCATAGGTTTTCTCCTCTTTCTACTCGACCTTCCAGTTGGCGACGCTGGCTCTCCCGAGCACCCTGCCGATAATGTTTTGCTCATCGACACAGCCTATCAGCGACGAACGGCTGTCAAGCGAATCGTTGCGGTTGTCGCCCAAAACAAATACGGCACCATCGGGAACCGTCACGGGAAAGGCGATGTCGTACTGCCTCGTCGTCATGGTGTTGATGTAATATTCCGAAAGCTCAATATCGTTAACAAACACTTGACCCGTGGCAAAATTGATATAGACCTTGTCGCCGCCGACGGCGATGATCCTTTTAACTATCGAGTCTGAAAAAGACGGCGTTTTGCCGATAACGACAACATCCTCCTTCTCCGGCGTATAGCCAACGCTGGATACGAACAGCCTGTCCCCGTCGTGAAGCGTCGGCACCATGGAGGAGCCGTCGACGGAATACATTCTGACAAAGAATAAGAACACGACGCAGACCGCCAGCAGCGCATAGATGACGGAATCACAAAAATCGTACAGGTCAAAGGAAACGAGCCTCTGAAACCAGCTCATTCCCTTTCTATTGTCAGCCGTTTTCTGTTTGGCGGGAAACCGATAGACTTTACTTTCTGTTCTCCGCATAGCCTTCATCTCCAATCAAAGCTCTGACCATCATATATCTGATATCTGATTAAGGGGGCACCTCACCAAATACATGTGAGAAGCCCCCCGTTAGCTTGCTTATCAGCCGATTCTCTCCTTGACCTTTGAAGCCTTGCCGACCCTGTCACGCAGATAGTAGAGCTTGGCTCTTCTGACCTTGCCGTGCCGGACAGACTCCACCGCCGCTACATTGGGCGAATGAACCGGGAATACCCTCTCGACACCGACGCCATAAGAAACGCGTCTGACCGTAAAGGTTTCACTGACGCCGCTGCCCTTTCTGGCAATGACCGTTCCCTCGAAAATCTGAACTCTTTCTCTTTCTCCCTCGCGGATTTTAACGTGTACCTTCACGGTATCTCCGATGGTGATAACCGGCGGCTCCGCCTTCAAACTGTTCTGAGCGATCGCTTTTAAAGCGTCCATAGTATTTTTCCTCCTAATTTTCAGGCGTTCGTAACCAAAAGGGACAGAGGACCGCCAGCTTAATGGTGTGCCATTAATCGCCGCGGCTTTGAAAACCGCGCAAAAATCGTGCCTGTGTATAATAGCATACTCCGCTGCAATTTGCAATACCTAAAACAAAAAGTTTTTACAGATTACGCGCACAGCGGTATATACTGTGCTTATTTTCTTAATTAACGCGCATATAGTCCATCGGCGCGAGCGTCAGACCGCTGACCTCAACGTTCTTGTCCGAATAGTTGACATAGACGAGTGTGGTGTTTGCGTACTCGGTGCAGTAAACGTCCTTTTGCACTTTAGTATATCCCGTAATACGCTTATCGTATAAATCCCAAAGCGTTGCGTCCATTCGCTCATAAGCGTCGGCAAGCTCCTGGCTCAGTGAGGCGTAATAGGTGTCAAACCCGGTGTTTACCGTCCTGTATGTAAGAACCGCCGACGGCAGACAGCCGTACTCGATGCATTTTAGAATCGCAAAGTTCAAATCGCCGCTGAAATTGAGCGGCGTACCCGCGTAATAGACCGTGCCATGCAGAACGGTCTGTAAAAACGGTACGGCAGTGATGTTTTCTTCGTGCGCCGTGATGGTATCCATAGGCAGGCCGTCAACGTAGTCAGCGCCCTCAAGCAGATACAGCGCCGGTGCCGACAGCATGACGTTTCCCTGCGCCGAAAAGGCACGGCACGCCTTTTTGATAATCTCCATTGACTCCTGCCGCGTATAGCCGGTGCCCGGATCGCCGTACAAAAAGCCGCATACGTCCCCTAACGATACGTTTTGACCCGAAAACAGCGACAGCGCCGCTTCGATACGGTCATCAAGTTGTTCAAGCGGCAGCGCGTACTGCATATCGTTCTCTTTGAGAAACGGGGTATAAGCTTCCGGAAACGGCGTGATAACCGCCTTGTCTCCGGTCAGCGTTCTCATCGCGCCGCTCTTGTCCGAGGAGAGCAGATTCGCTTCAAAGAAGACTTCTAAACCCTGAACGCGGGCGTAGTCGGTCAGTGCCTCTATCTCATCATTTCCGCCGAGAGACCGCAGCGGTTTTGCGTCGGTGATATCCTCCTGCAAAAGACCGCCTGTCAGCGTACCCACATACCGCAGTGCCAGATTGTCGATTCCTTTTGCCTTTAAGATAGTCAGCATTTCCTTGGCTTCGGAAAACTGCGTATAGGATGTGGAGCTTTTAGAATTCAACGCTCCAACCGCCGTCAGTAAGAACGGCGTATTGCTTGCCGCGGTAAGCGTTCCCGCCGGTAAAATCGCCCTTCGGACAAGGCGTTCGCGGCAGACCGTCGAAAGATCGGCAAAGCCGCGCCCGGCACCTAAAAACGTATAGCGAAGCGAGAGGGATCCGCCGTAAGAGGGGCCGAGATACACATTGCCGTCCTTCTCCTCTGAGGCGGCAAGGGTAAATGCGGGATAGACCGCGCCGCCCGTTTCTCCCGCGGTACGCCAATAGGCGATACTCAGCAGCGCCTCTCCCGACTCCGCCGTCACGCAGACGGACATCGCTGCGTTTCCGAACGCGAAGGCGGGCAGAGAAGCCGCAGTACCCATTCCCCCTGCGGTGACATCGGTGCCGCCATAACTATATGTATAGGATATATCCTTCGGCGCTTTACCGCTTACGTCGGCATATGCCCCGCAACCGTCAGGCAGCAGATAAAAACCGCCTTTGCTCGGAATATCCGAGGCAAGACCCGGAAGAAGCATGAGTGACACGACGGTGTACCCTTCGGATACGTATAACGAGGCACAGTCGCAGCTTAAGCACAACGCGCCGCCGTCAAGAGTAAACAGCAGCGTGACATCTGCCCGCAGAACGCCCTTCGGCAGTGCCTCAACGCTTATAAGCGCGTCCTCCTTACTCAAAGCAAGGCTGTAGTTCACCGAAAATCCCGCCTCTGTTTTTACCGCCCGAAAGGCACCGAATACCGCGCAGTTATCCTGCGCGTTCAGATGATAGAGCCTGCCGTCTTCCCCGCGTACGGTCATATTGAACACGGCAGACAGACCGCAGCTGTCGGCAAACGCTCCCAAAGACGCGCAGAGCAGTTCACCATTGGCATTTTTAACGGCGATACCGGCGTTATTTTTGTCAAAATACAGCGAAAGCTCGTCGGTGGACTCCATACGCTCAAGAGCGCTTTCCGACACAAGATGAAACGCGTCCCCCGCGCTCTCCGGAACATATGCCTCCTGAGAGGACAACCGGATTTTCACGGCGGCGCCGCCGGTGCACCCTGCCAGCGTAACCGCCAGCAAAGCCGATACCAGCGCCAAACACAGCAGTCTTATTCTTCTCTTTCGGCGTACGTTCATGACAATTCCTTTGGTAGTAATGGTTTATTGAAATATTATACATCAAAAATGCCGGGCACGCAAGGTACGCGCCCAACATTTTTGAGAACTCTTGCTTTTTACGGCGGCTTCTGTATAATATTTTCAAAGGGGTGCCGATAATGAAACAGGTTTATACCTTTAAAAAACTGCGTGAGCCGACGCTCCTATCCGCGCTGCTCAGCGCGGCGGGCATCCCGTTCGGTATGCCGTGCGGCGGGCGCGGGGTCTGTAAGAAATGCTGCGTTGAGGTTTTCGGAAGCGTCAGTGCCCCCACCGACGCCGAGCGTGCCGCGCTGACAGAGGAAGAACTGCAAAACGGCATACGCCTTGCATGTATGGCATACGCTCTGGGCGACGTGACCGTAACACTCACTGCCGACGAATACGCGGTACCCGATTTTGAAAAGAGTGTTTGCGAGGGTTCTCTCCCCGCACGCATAGGCGCGGCGATCGATATCGGCACGACAACCGTGACCGCGGCTCTGTACGATCTCGAAAGCGGCGCGCTGCTTCGTTCGGACACCAGACTTAACCCCCAGAGCGCGTACGGCGCGGACGTCATCAGCCGCCTGCAAAAGGCGCTCGAGGGGCAAGGAGCGAATCTTCAAAAGCTCATCTGCTCCTGTATCGGCGATATGCTGACATCACTGAACCCCGAAGGGAAACCGTTTGAAAAGACAGTGATAACCGGCAACACGGCGATGCTGTATCTGCTGACAAACCGTAATCCCGCCTCTCTCACCGCCGCGCCCTTTCATGCCGACTGTCTGTTCGGCTTCTCGCTGTCCGAAACTCTGCCGCTTCTGCCCGACTTCACGGGCGAAGTATATTTGCCCCCGTGCGCATCGGCATTCGTCGGGGCGGACGTCGTCTGCTCCGCCCTCGACGCGGCAGACCGTTTCGGTTTTCTCGACGGCAAGGCGTGTCTGCTCGCCGACGTCGGCACCAACGGCGAGGTCATGCTCGCGCACGACGGCGCACTGCTCTGCTGTTCGACAGCCGCCGGTCCCGCCTTTGAGGGAGCCACTCTTTTCAGCGGCAGCGTTGCCAAACCCGGTGCTATTTCTGCCCTCTCCCTGCAAAACGGCAAAATCATGTATACAGTCATTGGCAGCGGCAAACCTCAAAGCCTCTGCGGTTCGGGCGCGGTTGACGCAGTCAAGGTGTTGCTCGAAGCCGACATCCTCGATGATACCGGTCTGATTCTTATAGACGGCCATGCCTTCACAGACTGTATTTTTGAACATAATAATGCCTCAGCATTCCGGATTCCGGACACCGAGGTCATCATTACACAGGAGGATATCCGCAACATCCAGCTCGCCAAATCTGCGGTATGCGCGGGCTTAATGACGCTTATGAGAGAAGCCGCACTGACGCCGGACAATATCGACACTCTGATTATCGCAGGCGGCTTCGGCGGCTGTATCCGCATCGCGTCGGCAGCCGCCATCGGGCTGATTCCCGCCGCCCTGAAAGACAAAACCGTCATCGCGGGCAACGCCGCTCTTAAGGGGGCGCGGCTGATTCTTCTTTTAGAAGAGTCGAAAAGAAAGGCCGAGGTAATTGCCGCAAAGGCAATCACCATCGACCTGTCGTCAAGCGCTTCGTTTTTCGACGAATACATCGCAGGGATGGGGTTTTAACAGACTATTAAAAAGCCTTGAAGCTTTTCCACTTCAAGGCTTTTATTTTTTAATGATTTGTCATCCTACTGCCAGTATTTTATTAATATATTTCATAATCATAGTCAAATACAAAATGAAATTCGCCGATATGGTATCGAAATTCGCTTCTATATTGGCAACATTCTCGGAAAATGAAGCCGTACCGTAACCCGAGAGTGTGCCGTTATTGTCGTTCACTCCGTCATCATCGAAAGCAAATTGATACAATACAGGAGAAAGAAGAGCGAGCAGAAAATATTCTCCGGGGGTGATATTCCCATAAACATATTTGCCCAGCGAATCCAGCTCATCCTGTGCCATGGTTCCTCCGAAACCGACAAGAAAGCTTTCCGCTGCCTGTGAAAACTCCTCGTTGCTGACTACTGAAAGCTCTGTGCGCAACACAATGGCAACCGCTCTGAGAAGGATCGTTACCTCGGGGCTCTCAAGCGTAGAGGATTCCTCTCCCCTATAGTGCGCAGCGACAAGATCTGTCGCCACATCCCAGACGTTTTCGTATTCGCTGTCAGGGATATCGATGTTGTATTGCTTGGCGAGCTGCTGAAGTCCGTTTTCGCCGTAAAGCGGCATATCCATTATATTATTGATACTTTTGAGCGCTTTATCGGCAAGATCATAAAAGGGGCTGTCAGCGGCAATCCCCGCGCCTTCAGCCGAAAGTCCCTTCGCAAGCCGGTACTCTATACCCACTTTCAGAAAACCCTTGGCGTAGGCGTTAAGGTCTTCATTCATCAGGGCAATTTGCGCGGGAGTATAGCCTGAAACGACTGCCGTAAGGGCGTCGGTATCTATCGAATCAATTACTTGCGACTGATAAACAATTTCGTCATCGCTGAACGTGACAACCCTGTATTGTAAAGGATACATCGTCAGCGCGGTATTCGCAAAATCATAAATAACGTTTCCGAGCGTAGAGGTATATGATGTTACGTCACTGCAATGCTCATGACCCGTAAACACTGTTTTTATACCCCAGTTGGCAAAAAGATCGGCCGTGGTTAAATGATTGCGGATGATGAAGTTTTTGCTGAATACTCTCTGGAGCGGCATATGATCAAGCAGATTATGGTGCATCATCAGAATCGGGTATTTTCCGTCCGCTTTTGCCGCATTAGCCTGCTCGTGAACCCAGTCAAGCTTTTCCTGGCTCATCCCGTCAGCCGTGGAAACCGTAGGATCGCAGCTGTCAAGCGCAATCAGTCTGTATTTATCGCCTAAATCCGCTGTATAAGAGCAGGTAGCCTCATCCTTTACAAGGGCCTGACTATACCCAAACTCATTATAGATCTCCTTAAAAACAGCCATGTCGGTATCCTGCCCATCTCCGAGGTCATGATTGCCGTCAATAACGAAAACCTGTTTACCGGTAGTTTCTTCAAATGCGGCAAGCTTCGCGGCAATATCATAATGGTCCTGACGTGAGGTACGCCCGCTACCGGCTAAATCGCCGGGGATCAGAATATACGCGCATTTTTCATCTGCCGCGCACTGCGCTAAAAACGAGTCAATGATAAAGATTCCCTCGTACTGCATTTCCGCTCTTCTGTTCGCATACCAGTATATTTCATCGTCGATATCGCCTTCAAGCTGCTCTTTCGACTGTTCGTAATGCAGGTCGGACGCTACGGCTATTTTCAGGTCGAAAACGTCCTCGGTTTCTTCTGCCGCGGCTCCCACGGTAAACACGGAAATGAAAAGTGAAAGGGTTAAGAGAACACAAAGCCATTTTTTCATACGAGCACCTCAATTAAAACTTTAATACTATTAATCATACAATAATCCCCGCAAATATGCAAGTCATTTTGTCAGTGCGGCTACAAACAAAATGAGTAGTTTATGATTATCATTTCGAAAATGACATTATTTCATCTGAAAATATAATAATTTTGTACATTTTTTACATATTTAAAATTTGTTTTACTTGAAAAATCGTTATACATTTGATATGATAGCATAAAGGCGGTGTATTATATGGTATATTACATTAAAAAACTTCTACTGATTCTTTTGTCTCTTATTTCTGTCGTAGCCTCACCGGTAGCAGGGGATTTTATGGCGGCATTCGCGCCTGTCGATGCAGAGACTGTCCGGCTGGACTTTGCGGCCATTGCGGATGTGCATATGACGGACGAGGATGTGCGTTCAGAAATGCTCAGGCTCGGTCTCTATGATATGGAAAACGCCGCATATCCTTTGGATGCTCTTGTTTTTGCGGGGGATAACACCGACCACGGGTATCTCGAGCAGTATGATCTTCTTTACGGCACTATGAGTCAATATACTCCCGCAAAGAACATTATAATCGGTGAAGGCAACCACGACACCTGGACGGAAAGCGAAGGATACAACTTAGCACGGGACTACTTTATCGAGTATACCAATAAAATCACCGGTCTCGGTATCGAAAACGTATATTATACAACTGAGGTCAACAATTATCATTTTGTTGTGCTCGGCAGCGAGGACAGCCGTACCTCCGCGTATATCAGCGATGAGCAGCTCGTTTGGCTCGAGGATACCATGGAAGAGGCCTCGAAGGACGGTCTTCCGATATTCGTTGTCAGCCACTGGCCGATTAACGGAACGCACGGGCTTCCCGAAACCTGGGGCGATGACGAGCCGGAACCCGCGGACGGCGGTTTCGGCGACCAGTCGGCGCAGATTGAAGCCATTCTAAAAAGCTATAAAAACGTCTTTTTAATCAGCGGCCATATCCATGACGGATTCACAAATGAACTTACGGAGGGGCTTTACGAATACCAAAGCGTTGAAACCTACGGTTCATTTCACAGTGTGAATTTACCGTCCTATATGTACGCCTGCGCAAACTTCAACGGGACAGTTTCAAACGGTACGGGATATGTATTCGAGGTGTATGACGATAAGGTCATCATCCGCGGCAGAGGCTTCTCAGCAGGCGATTGGTATACGCTCTATACCTACACGATTCCGCTTGCATAACAAGCTGATCGATAAAGGAGGAACAACAAATGGGCGCAGCAGTGATTCAGCAAATCATATCCATACTGATGATGTTTATTGTGGCGTTTACACCGAGTTTTGTTTTTTCGGGAAATGTATTTAAAACAAAATCTGATACGGCTCTATTAAACGCGGTGCTTATTTCGGATACCCATATTGATTACCGGGAAAGCGTGCTTCAGGGAACTTTAGCAAGCGGTCTTCGGAGCCTTATTGATTCCGAATCGACGATTGACACTCTTGTGGTAACGGGAGACCTCACAAACTACGGCGATGAAAAATCCGTTGCCGCCTTCTACGATATTGTCAGTTCATACAGCCCCGTAAAAACCCTGATTGCGGCGGCGGGCAACCATGATATTGGCCATGTTGAGGAGGTCACACAGGGGGACGCCCGCGCCTACCTGATGAAGTATTATAATGAGTTTATGGGTACTGCTTTTGATAAAATTTATTACAGTTACGAGGTAAACGGGTTTAAGTTTATCGTTTTGAGCGATGAGTCCGACGACAGCTGGGACTTCCCGGAGATTTCCGATGAGCAGATTGCTTTTCTTGATACCCAGCTTAGCGAGGGGACCAAAGACGGTAAGCCGGTCTTTGTTTGCTGTCACTGGCCGCTTCAGGGCAATAACGGTCAGGAAATTATTTGGGAAGATGGCTGTATGGATCCTCTATACGGAGATAAAATCAGGGCTACTCTCGAAAAATACAAAAATGTTTTCTATCTCAGCGGTCATGTTCATACAGGCGTTAACGGAACGTTCATCAAGGAAGCATTCGGCTTTAATTACGTTGAAACGACCAATGGCGTTACCTATGTCAATCTTCCCACCTACGGTCTTGTGAACCGCTATGGCATACCGTGGCCTTGCACCGGTGTCATGATGGAGGTTTATGATAACGAAATCCTATTCAGACCGAGAAATTTTGTTGACGGCCTTTGGTATACGCAGTATGAAATGTCCGTGGGTCTTGTAAAGTAAGGAGAAAACAATATGGCCAAATGTCCTAAATGCGGGGAGAAACTGCATTTTTATAATGTCAGTCAGTATTGCCCCGCATGCGGTGTCAATGTGCGCTTTTACAATTTTGAAGAAAACTTTTTCAAGGAAGCAAAACTGGCGGAACTGTCGCAGGCTGCGATGCATGTCAAAACCAGACGCATGAAGGCTGCGTTTATCGGTTCAAAGCTTACGATAACGAGATTAATCGTCATGCTGTTGCCGCTTTTGTCTTTGCTTGTCCCCTCCGGTAGTTTTACGATAAGCCTCCCGTTTAAGAAGACGGAAATTCCCTTCGGAATTCTCGGTCTTTACGGGGCTTTTACGGGCAAGGAGTTTTCCTATATCTCTTCCATGGCGGATTCCGCCTTCGCGGGTGAGGTCTTCACGGTGCTAAAGAATGCGTTGCTCGTATACGCTTCGGTTGCTCTGTTCGGAGTGCTTGTACTCCTGTTAACTCTCCTTTGCTTCATCAGTTATAAAAATATGCAGAAGATTATCTGCGTTTTTGCCTTTCTCGGTATGGCTGATTGTGCGGCGGCGATGATATTTATCAATCGGTTTGCCGATGCCGCCGCAGGCAACCCGATTGCAGAAGGAAAAAGCGGATTCGGTCTTATTGTCGGTATCCTGATGTTTGCCGTGGTTTTCGCAATCAATCTTATCCTGTCAATCAAAGGCATTCCCATTACCTATAATGAGGGAACGCTTGACAGAGTAGCGATCTATAAGGAGGTTAAAGCCGGAAGGCTTGCCATAGATGATCTGCCGCTGCCCGTTGTCGAAACCGCGGCTACAAGGGAAATTGATGCGTTAATAGCGAGAGACAAAGAAAACGCGGTAAATAAGCCTGAGAAGAAAAGTGAGTAATGATATGGAAAAGAAAAATAGACAAAGATTTATCACGGCGGCAATCGTGATCATTTTATGCGCAATATTTTTCGGCGGGTTTGTTTGGGGCATCGACAGTGTATTGGCAATGGAGGGCTCATTTCCGCCGACAGAGAATGTAGCGGGTAAAACGGCAGCTCCCAAAACCAATCAAGAAGCGGTTGCATTCCTCGATTATGTCGTAGAAAAAGCAATAACCGAGAAACCGAAAACGGAAAATTCAGATTCCTTTGATATCGATGAGAAAACTATAAGCTGTAATTATTCCGATTCGTTTAAAAGTTCACTTCTCTACGCAAGAGAAGATTTTTGTAATACAATTTCGAATAGCTTTGAGTCAAAAAGCGCGGATTTTTCGGGAGACAATTCGAAAATTGTCCGGATTCCCGCCATAACCGCAGAAGATATTAAAAGTTTTGAGTGCAATTACATTTATTATGAATGTATCTCCTGCGGCGAAAAAAGCGACACCTCTCTTGACGGCTGTGAAAAATGCGGGAGCACCTACCCCTATGTCATGAAATACCGTGATTCCTATGAAATCGTACTTCACTTAAAAAACGATAACGCCGTTCTTGAAAAGAACTATAGCCCGAGAAGCGATAAGGAGATTAACGCCTTGACAGCGGACGGTATCCGGCATGTCCTTACCGTCGATTCGCTGGATATTTCTTACAATACGTTAACCATTACCTTTCAGGTGGACAGAGCAACCGACGAGCTCACCCGCCTTGAGTATTCTAAGGAAATGCCCGTCAAAGCAAGCGTAGCGTTTGTGAAGGAGTATTCTTCGATAGGCAAGGGACAGGTCGAATTTACGCTTACCGAGAAAAACGAATTTCATTTCACCTGGCCTTCACTGAAACTTTCGGACAAAACGATGTCCATTGAACCTAAGGCCTCGGATAATCTTCTCGCCACGCTCACCTGCTCGGACCCCACCAAGGCGACCGTGACCTGGCGCAGCTCGGACGAGAGCGTCGTAACGGTTGACGACGAGGGCTACCTGAAAGCAGGCAAAAATCCGGGGACGGCCACGGTTACCGCCAGCTTTGAGTTTAACGGAAAAACCTATTCCGATTCCTGTGAGGTTAGCGTGAAAACCTCGGTCGAGTCGCTGGCAATGTCCGAGAGAAAGATTACGCTTAAGCCGGGAGAGAAGCATACACTCGTCACCAAGGTATCGCCGTCGGATTCAACCATAAAAACCGTTACCTGGTACAGCGGGGACGAGGCAATCGCCACTGTCGGAAGCGACGGAATCGTAACGGCTGTTTCAAAGGGTGTCGTTACGGTTTATGCGCTGTCGGATGACGGATACTTTAAATCTTCATGTGAGGTGAATGTGGAATGAGCAGAAAAACGATAGCGTCTCGTGAGAAAAACTTCGTCGAAGGCGTTTTCAAGGCAGAAACCAACGCGGCTGCCTCGCTATCCAAGGGCAAGCTTAATAAATACAACAATATCGCCGTAAGGATGTTCCATACGGGCGTTCTTACCCCCAAGGAAATGATTTTTCCCTCCGTGGGTGAATTCGCGACAAGGCTTTTAAGCGGCGTTAACTGTTACAGAACGCTTTATTTTGTCAACGTATTGAAAATTGACATGACCTATGTAACGCTCATCCTTACACTGATAGGCATTTATGACGTATTGAACAATCCCTTGATGGGCGCAGCATATGACAGAACAAGAACCCGCTGGGGCAAGGCGCGTCCGTATATCATTTTTACGGCATTACCGTATTTTTTGAGTACGGCACTGCTGTACAGCGGCGCGCTTTTTTTGGGTGACAAGGCCGGCAATGACCCGAAAAAGATTATTTTCGTTTTTGTAACGCTGTTTATTGAGGAAACCTTCTCAACGATTTATACAATCCCGCGCAACAACCTGCTTTCCCTCCAAACGGCAAACCCGAAGGACAGGATTACCGTCGGACTTCTTACAAACTACATCGGCGAGGCGGGCGCACAGCTTGTATACGTTGTATTCCTCCCCTTGATGGAGTTGAATAATAAGGGCTACATCAACGCACCCCTGCCGATGGTTTTCTGCGTCCTCGCCACTATGATGACCAGCATCGGCACCATCAGCAACATCGCCATGGCAATCGGCTGCAAGGAAAGAATTCTTCTTCAGCCCCAACCCGCGGCAATCACAAAATCCTTGTTCTACATATTAAAAAACAAATATGCCATGCGCAACTTCATCGCGAATTTTTCGGTAAGCTGGTGGAGCTCCGGCGGATACTCCTGGGACGTTGTCACTCAACAGGAGATTTTCGGCGGCGCCATTCCCTCAATGATCGGGTATATGCCTTACAACATTATGGATGTCTTGAGTGTCACGTTTATTCCGAAATTTCAACGGTTATTTAAGAACAATAACCGCAAGGCGATTATTGTATTACGATCGTGGGATCTTCTCTGCGCCTTGGGAATTTTTCTGTTCGGCTGTCCGTTAGTACAAAACAGATGGGCTGTTCTCGGCATATATGCCCTTTTTTATGGCATCAACGGCATCAATAACGGTCCCGCCAACGTATTTGAGGCGGAAGTCGGGAGAGAGATAAACGATTATACCGAATATATGACCGGTGAAAGACCTGATGGTACGATCAATATTTTAACCGACCTTATTCAGAAAGTCACGTCGCCGCTCAACGCGCTGCTGACGATTAAGCTTTTCAAATGGTCGGGATATGACTCGACGATACCCATGCTTCCCTGGTCTCAGGGCAGCAAGATTGTGTATCAAAAGGTGTTTTTCCTCTTTAACGGCATACGGTTACTTCCCAGCTTTATTAGAATGATTCCATATATTTTCTATGACCTCACAGGCGAAAAGAGAGAAAAAATGTATATCGCGCTGAATGAGCGCAGAGCATTACTCGCCAATGAACACAATAAGAACGAAGAACTTGAAATCATCATAGAATCTCTTGAAACAGAATTCGAAGGGGAATCAAAAACAGTCTAATGGAAAAGTTTGTCGTCAATCAGATTACCTCAGGCCTTAAATATCTCCCCGCCAATCTGGTAAAATCATTTTTTATTGCGAAAAGCAATGAACAAACCAGAAAAATGCGTGAGAGCGGCTTTGCCTGCGGTGTTTGCCACCCCAGCGAGGATTATGAGCAAATCAAAAATGCGAACATAGACTGGATTCGGATTGACATTCCGTTTCCGTATGAAGCTGACGGAACCATTAGTAAGAGTTATATTTACTTCAAGGAAACGTCAAAAGCTTATCAGGATAATGGGTTAAAGGTCATGGCAGTTACCCCTTATCCGAAAAGCTATATTGCATACGGTGCCGACATACGCGAGGCGGACGGCGCTAAAAAGGTAGCGGAAATCACCTCCTTCATCGCCGAGGATATGAGAGACTGTGTGTCGGGGCTTCAAATAACCAATGAGATGGGCATTCCCATTTTTACGATGCCGCTCAATATGGATGAAGCCGCCAAATTCATCGGCGTTCAGCTCGAAGCGATTTATGACAAAAGAGGCAAGCTCATAATCGGCTATAACTGCGCAGGTCCTCAATATGACCTGCACAGCCGCATGAAGCCGTATTTGAAATACTGTGATTATGTGGGAATCGATATTTATATCGGATGCTTTTACAATATGGGCGGGTTCCTGTGGCTTTATGACGCACTGCTGCGTGCCCTTTGGGCATTTACCGAAAAACCCCTGATTCTTCAGGAGTTCGGGTATATGAGCGGCGGGAAGCCCAAAACAAAGGAAGAAAAAGCAGCGATTTTACACAAATACGGCGCGTCGAGCCAGGAGGAGGCACGGGAGAAAATCGTTGACTTCGTTGAAAATCTCCCCCCAAGACTCAGAGAGCATACGAAAAAAATATGCAAAAACGACGCAACGCGGTATTTTGATTTTCTTTTCCACAGTGATATCACCAATCACCTGTTCTGTGAAATGCCCGCGGCTACCAAAATACCCGGTATGCCGCACACGCCGGAGGGACAAGCGATATTCTATGAAAAAATCCTCTCGCGGCTGTATAAGAAGGCGTATCTTTGCGGTGCCAATATTTATTGCTACAGCGACAGCGAGATGTGCTATATTTGCGGTCAGAACGACTGTCCCATAGAAACGCGCTGGGGATTGGTCACGAGAGAGGGCGAACCGAAACCGGCGTATTATGCGGTGCAAAAGGCCTTCGGAAAAATACTGGGGAAATAACCGTCAAAGGAAACCGTATGTCAGAATTAATCTATAACTTGAAGCTCAAAAAAGAACTGCGCTTTAAGGATGGAAAGTTTAGGATACTCTCTTTTTCCGACCTTCACGGGGTCTGTAATTTTGACCGCCGCCTGACAAGGGACATTGCCGCACTAATCGATAAGCACCGCCCCGACCTGCTCCTTTTTATCGGGGATATTGTCTGGCGCGACGCGGCACAGTCGCCCGAGACCTTAAGGGCATACCTCGCCGAGGTCACACGCGAGGCGGAGCGCAGAAATATCCCCTGGGCACACGTTTTCGGCAATCACGACGCCGAAAGCGGCTTTGCCGTCAAAGATCAACAGGAGGTTTACGAAAGCTTTCCCCTTTGTCTGTCAAAGCGCGGGCCTGAGAACATACATGGTACGGGAAACTATGTTTTACCGATCAAATCCGAAAAAAGCGAAAATATCATCTTTAATCTCTGGGGACTGGATTCCAACCGGGATATGCGCGAGTATCTCACCGATAACGATCTTCCGAATGATAACCGGTTGGTGATGATGCCCGATCCTTTGCACCTGTCTCAAACCTACGACACCATACGCTTTGACCAAATACTGTGGTATTGGAATTCATCGGTTGAGCTTGAGGAGTATAACGGCAAAAAAATCCCGGGGCTGATGTTTTTCCATATCCCTCTGCCCGAGTTTATTATCCCGTATAAAAATGTGGCGCAGACGGGCTACCGCGGATTCCGGCGTGAACAGGTCGGTTCCTCCCCTATTAATTCCGGATTATTCTCCGCCATCATTCAGCGCGGCGACGTCAAAACGATTCTTTGCGGTCACGACCATATTAACGATTATGAGGGCACCTACTGCGGGATTAAAATGGCCTACGACGCCGGAATGTCGTATGATGTCTACTGTGACGACGATATGCGCGGCGGCAGGCTCATTGACATCTCTGAGGAGAATTCCTTTGATATCACCACCTATATGGTACGTTCCTCCGATTGTATTGAGGAGTATCCCGGCAGCGAAATGCGCAGATGATCAGCGCCAAAGGCCTTTCCGGCTTTAAAACAGGACGCCCTGCTAAATTACAGCGGAGCGCCTTATGTTTTTAGTAAGAATCAATTATCGGAAATAAAAATATCGTCATAGTGCTTGGCCCACCGGCGAACCGCTGCGGGAGAGTATTCTTTCGGCATGAGCATGGTGGCAACGGTTGCCTTGACCACATCGCCGGCAACCCTTTTTATTTTCTTTACCAGAGACGCGTTTTTTAGAAGAGCCGCGCCGCGTTTTATCAGCGTGGGATCAAGGTGTATATAATTCGACAGGCTTGAACTGTTGGCGGTGATTGTCATTTCCTTTTCGGAGAGTATTCCGTTGTCAATGAGATAATCCAGCTCGTCCGGCGTAATTCTTGTAAGAACAAGCTTCACACAGGCAAGAGGAGCCAAACCCGCACCCAGGATTTTATAGTAATCCCTCTGATAAGCCCATAATGTTTTTGCACAATAGGTTTCCGTCTTGTCGCCGATAATCGTGTCGGCAAGAATCACGGAAGCCTTTAAGGAATTGGCGATACCGGAGCCGATTACCGGAACCGTCATGAATGCCGCGTCGCCTATGGCAGCGTAACCGTTACAAACCATAACGGAAAGCGGCTGACGAACCGGTATTTCAACAAACTTGCCGCCGCGCAGCAGCGTTGTGCCGAGCTGGGGATTCTTTTCTCTGTAGACGGCGGCTGTTCTTTCAACCTCCGCCATGTCAAACGGGTCAAAACGACCGATAAGAAGGTCTGAATACTCCTTTTCTGCGGCTATCCAGCCGATGCCGAGCCTCCCCTCCGGCAGCAGCATCACCTTATAGGGGTCCTTCACCGTGTCCCGGGGCGCTGCGAGGTCATAGAAGGCGCGGTACACATAAAATTTCTCAAAACGGCGCGGGTGTTTCTGGATGCCGCAGCAGTCGGGAAGGTTTGCCCGGACAGGGGACTCGCATCCGCACGAATCGATGACCATGTCGCCGCGTATATCGCCCTTATCCGTCTTGATACCGACAACGCGGCTTCCCCGCATCATGGGCCCCGTAATCGTGACGCCGTACTCAAACTTAACGCCGCACGCGAGTGCGTAGTCAATAAGGTGAGCGTAAATGTCAGACCGCTCCATTTTGATTTCCCTCTCTTCGGGAGGAACATTCTGCTTGATGCCCGTATTTTCGGACGGCCCGAAAAAGGTCATATTGGTCTTATACTCATATTTGTCCTTTGGCGGCATTTCCATGCCCGCGTCTAAGAGCGGCTGGGGGTTAAAGATGTCCGTCCAGTCATAGCCAAGTTTCCCCTCCTGATGACGCTCATAGACCGTAACGTCAAACCCCGCCTTTGATAGCCTCGCCGCGGCGGGGATCCCGCCGTGACCCGCACCGGCAACAATTATTTTTTTTGACATAGTATCACCCTGCCTTTACAGCATCCTTTATAATGTATTGATTTCAATCAAATGAACACTGAATAAAGGTAACTTTACATATATTGCAAATTCATCTGAGGAATCGGCGTTAAAATCCGGGAAAACCGCACTGATATCCACACTGTGCTCTCCGCCGTATGTATTAAAAAACGCCGCGTCGTGATTTCGCGCATAGGGGATTCCCGCCGCCTTGTAAGCTTCGAGATTTGACACCCTCTGGTCTGACGCGAACTTGTATACAGGACCGTTGTTCACAGAGTGCATGGGTTTGTTTTGCCTTTATTCACTGTAAAATCAATGCTGACTGTTTCCATGATTGCTCCTTCCTTTGTGCGGGCACGCACGGGGCAATTCGAACCCGCCGCGGATATAAACTGAGATTCTTTTCACCTTTTTAAATACTTCCTTTTACTTACAAGCCAGTATTTCATTATAGTCTTTTGCGGCAGTAGTTTCGCCATAACATGCTGCATTTTTACATATAACGAATAAACCGACATATCCTTGCCTCTTTTTGCATCTTTCATCGCCTTGGCAACGACCGGAGCGGGCTTGACAAGCCCGGAATACTTCACTTCGATGCAATTGTATTCTTTCGGCAACAATTCCGTATCCACCCAGCCTGGGCAACAGGCCGTCACGGTAATACCTGTGCCTTTCAATTCCTGATTCAGACTTCTTGAATAACTGCGGACAAACGCTTTCCCGGATGCGTACAGATTTATATAAGGAAGTGGCTGAAAACTTGACTGACTCGACATATTGATGATATGACTGCCCCGTGACATAAATGGCAAAACCATTTGGGTCAACATAACAACAGCCCTGACATTCAGGTCGATATATCGTTTTGTTTCTTCCGCGCCAAGCTCATCATACCGTCCCATACGAGCCATTCCTGCGTTATTAATAAGATATTTCACATCCGGGCATTCTTCTTTCAGAACAAATGCGATTTTCTCAATGGAATCTGCCTTGGACAGATCCATCGGGAAAGTGCGGATCATCGTGCCGTATTCCTGACTGAGCATTGATAGTTTTTCTTCGTTGCGGGCAATACACCAGATTTCGTCTATTTTTTCACGTGATAATGCTTTTACATATTCTTTTCCAATCCCACCGGTCGCACCGGTCAATATTCCAATCATCTTTTTCATATGTTCCTCCAAAACGGCTTTGATACCGGCTTGACAGAATACAGAAGCGCAACCACGGGATTGGTCGAGAAATAAATGTACGGCTCTTGATGCCCGGAAATGAACGGTTTAAGCTCAGTCAATCCGGCGAGAACTGCCGTGATAAAGCGTCATACTTTATTCTCCTTTGCGGTTTTCAGAGAAGCAATAAGCAAGATGCGAATAGTCGAGCAAGTTTTATTGAGGCTTTTATATCTCGCCTCGTCTATTTGGTCAGTCTTTAAAAGCATTTCAAGCCATTTGCCCGTTTCACTCGCTTCTTTGAGTGCTATCTCCAGTTTTGCAATGAAATCCGCTCTGCCGTGAGCATATTTGCTCTCTGCAATATTGGCACAAACGCTTGTCGCGCATCTGCCAATTTGGTTCGAGATGATGCGTTCTTTCTTTGCTTCAAGCTCTTTTACCACGGCAAGAACCTCAACCGAAAGTTACATTGATAAATCCCCAAGTTTATCTTCTTTCATGCCCATCACCTCAATTCGATTTTATCATATATTTGCGCAAAGCGCAACATCATTCGGCAAAGCCGACATCATTTCGCCGCAAGGCGAACATCATTTGCACGAAGTGCAATTTCCTTTTCATCGAAGATGAAACTTCATTTATGCGAAGCATAACTTCATTTA
>CAZEXA010000025.1:0-25672 GCA_964516565.1 uncultured Eubacteriales bacterium
TATTGTAATATTTTGGTTGTTAAACGCATTTACACAGTTTATTTTTCATAACCTTGATAAAAGGATATCCGGCTGTTGTCAATATATATCCAATGGCCAAGTGCTCCCCGCGTTGTATCAATCAATCCTTTTCCGCTTGCTTTTTCAGGTATAACATATTCTTTCTGCACGGATATCCCCGGAATTAAGTTTTCTATAAGAGTTTTTATAACAGAAACAATCTTTCCGGCTTCAAGAACTCTGGCGATAGTCCTGTCCATGACCGATATGCCGTTTCGGTATTCTCCAGAAAGCCATTGCCGTGCTAACGGGCCTACTTCGAACGGAACGTTATTGTATCGGGGAGCCTTAATCCATGAATATGCCTGTGGCTTTTGTCTGTCAGGGTCATCTTTATAATCATAATAGGCATATTCGTTTTCCTGAGTAATGTCATCCGGATTAAAGACGGTGATCGTATTATTTGAATAAACAAGCGGATTCACATAAAGCGTTCCCAACTCTTGATAGTTATTAAAGCATCCATAGCTTAATAAGTTGCCATAACCTCTTCCGATATGAAAATATTCCGAATAGTAATTTGCCATTTCATAAACATCGGGAATCATAATTTCATTAATGAACTTCCCGATGTCATTAAGAAGAGATTTTAGGCTGATAATTTTGTCTACGGTGGCCTCGGTTGTAATACCTCCGATAAAGACTCCGTGATTATGAGGCGCTTTGCCTCCGAGAATGGCCAACATCTGATGTGCCCTTCGGCTGATATCAAGAGATTCGAAATAATCCTTTACCATTTTATCGTTCAAGTTTTCAGGAAGCCGATAATCGTTGTGATCCGATCGAAACAGAGGGTATTCCTCCGGAAGCTTTACAAAATCAGGAATCGTATATTGGAAAAAATGCCTTAGATGGTTTTGTAAAAATTCGCATCCGTGAATGATATCCCTGAGATACCGTCCTTGCTCAGAGGGGACAAGATTCATGGCATTTTCCAAGGCAAGAGTTGAAGCCATGGAATGCGCTGATGAGCAAATCCCGCAGATTCTCTGTGTAAAGTACACGGCATCAAAAGGACTTCTTCCTATGAGCATTTTTTCGAATCCGCGAAACATCATTCCTTTTGTTTTCGCGTCTGCAATGAAGTTGTCTGCTATATCGGTCTCGATTTCTAAAAAGCCGCTGATACGGGTAACGGGATTAATGATTATTTTTTTCGACATAGTCAGCCTCCCCTTGTTGTATTGTAGCTGATAAAGGGCTCCATAGCATCCGGGAAGCCAAATTGTGCGCAGCCTATACAGGGAGAATCATCACCAATCGGCCAGTTGACATGTCCGTTCCATTGCCGGATTGGGCAATCTATGGGGGTGATGGGCCCACGACAGCCCATTTTAAACATACAGGTTTCTTCACCCAACTTACGCGCAAAAATTCCCCGATCAAAGTATGACCGCCGCGGACAGCGATCGTGAATAGTCGTACTGTAAAACATTAAAGGGCGGTCTCTGTTATCGAGCGGCGGCTCGCCATACAACAATATGTAAGCAAGTGTACCCATAAACCAATCGGGATGACAAGGACATCCCGGCAATTTTATGATTTTTCTTTGCAGGACATCTTGTACGCCCACACATTCCGTCGGATTGGGCCTTGCGGCAGATACGCCGCCGTGAGCCGCACAGGCACCGACAGCTATAACATATGCTGCGCCCGGTCCCAACTTTTTAACTGCTTCAAGACCAGTCACTGTTTTTTCATTGCTCCTGCCGATAATGTTATAGGCGCCGTTATCTTTTAGAGATACGGCACCTTCGACCGCAAGAATATAATCTGTTCCGATGACCCGAAACAACCGCTCTATGGCACCGGTTCCTTCAGCGACAATTAAGCTGTTACTATAAATAAAATTCGTCATCTGTGTTATGAGATATTGGAAATCAGGGTTTTGCCCATTCAGAAGCGAAATGATGTTGCCCGAGCAACCGTTTAATTCAAGCCAGACAAGGTTTCTCTTTTTTAGTGTTCCGTTTGTAATAGTACTTACTACCAGGTTCACAAGACTTGAGGTCGTTTTTAATCTGCTTTCTTGATAGGGGCATTGTATATCTGTTGTATTCACCAAATCACCAACTTATATTCAGATTAAGTTTCCTACTACCGGCAGGTTGCTTAAAATGTCGCTTCCCGCATGACATGAGGTAAAAGCGGTTGTCAAATCGTTTCCGGCATTAAGACCAAAATGCGTTGCAGCCGCCCACGCCGCATTATTTGTAACATCGTATACGACTCCGTTTATGGCAACATAAGCCGGATTTCCGTCTTTCCCATTAAATTTGGCCAATTCTTCTGATGTAAAGGTTTTCGTTTCATTAACAACAGGTACCGGTTGTTGCGCAAACGCGTTTTTATACTGTGCCGAGGTATCATGAGTTCTTAACTGATTGGTTGCACTGAAATGGTTAATGTAATTATCGAGCATCATTACTTCGCTGTTCAAATGATTTAATGTTTTCCGTATACTAATATTTGAGTAAAGATTTTCTATATCTACTTTAATTTCTTTTATACTGTCACTGATAAAATCCAAAAACAAATCTATATCCATTATAAAACCTCCCAAAATATCAATCTATTCATTTTATTCGGAAGGTGTATTTAATGACATTATTATTTTTTTAACTATCTCTTCAATTTTCGAACAAATAAGGGGTAGTTTCTCCTGTAGAACAGGGCTTAGGTTATCCCCAAAATCTATATCGGCTATTTCAATGCCAATAAAATATCCATTAATTTTCCGGTCATACAGCTTCATTAATTCAATAATGCTCATATCATGCGGCATATAAAAAGCGGAGCTTTTTTGCATCAAATCATTAAGACGAAAGACAAAAACGCTTCCGGGTTCTGCTCCCAAACATAGTGCATCCAAAATAACCACAAAGTCATTCTCGTCAAGCAAATAAAAGCAGCTTGAGCAGTCGGTTTCCCCAATGATCATTTCACAAGCATTAAATTTGTTTTTTAATTTTTCAGCTACTTCAATGGCAATCCCGTCATCCTTCATAAAACGATTGCCGACAACAATAATTTTCATCATAATATTACACCGGTTATGTTTATAGATATAAATATATGGCGAATATACAATAATAATTCATTCTGGTTGGATTGCTCGCGTGCTAAAAAATAAAAGGAGCTGTCGTAAACTCTTTGTTTAGCGACAGCCCCTTTTCATGTAGGAGAAAACAGGAGGCTACTCAATTTTCATAATATCATTATTCTGAACCGAGAGAAGTTTTTTTGATGTGTAGTTATAAATGGCACTGATAATGAAGCAGATGACGCCCCCTCCGATAAAGGTAAGCACGCGGAGCAGGGTGTTAAGGTTTGTAACGTCAAAGGTCACAAGCTTTAAGATGCATGTCAAGGTTATCGCAAGGCCATAGTAGCGAAGAGTCTTGGCTTTACCGATAAAACCGACTACGATACAGGTAAGCGCGGTCAGCATGCAGACAATGCTGAAGATATAGGTCTGCTCAAACAACGAAGTATTACCCTCTATGAACGCCAAAACTAAAATGGTTAACTTTAACCCGGACCAGATGTTTTCAATGTGGTTGTTGCGCGCCAATACGCTGCGTATCCTGAGAAACGCCAGCACGAAAGCCAAGGCGGTAAGCACCATATACAGCACCGATGAGGTTACGTCTTTGAAACCAAAAGCGATAAAGGCTGATACAACAGAAAGCAGCACAAACTCATTCAGCTTAAAAGCCCACTGCATAACCGGTGATTTTTCTCTGTCAAAACGGAGAATATACAGAATGGTATTGAGCAGCGTCAGGGTTATCAGCAGTATCTCCGTATCGTAGTTAATGAAAGACGTTAAAAATATGGCAATGAGTGATAGTTCGGTGAGGAAAAAGGCGAGGAGCCGTGCAAACGTGTTAAGGGATGCCCTGCGTTCGGAGTCAAGTAAAACCCATTGGAGCGCGATGATGAGGATATACCCTACTAAGTATCCCAGTGCCAGGAAAATTGTGCCAAAGTCGCTTAGTATTTCAAAGCCATCAAATAACATGAAAAGGGCATCTACCAAAAGAACAATCGTTGCGGCTAATGAATAAACTATATTTTTTGCGATGTGACTTGCGAGGATAAGCAAGAGTGAAATACCTATAAGCCCGGTGATGCTCTCAGTCCAATCCCAAAACACAATCAGAAGAATGGACGCAACGCCTGTTAGCAAGAGAATCGAAATTGTCTCGAGCTTTCCATTGAAATTGACCTTTAGGCTAAGAATTAGTGTAAGAACAGCGTGAATGAGAATAACCGCAAGAGTTATCAGCACAGCGAACATAACAGCAGAAAGGTTTTCATATTTCCATAAAATATTTAAGTCACATGTTATTCCGGCAATTCTATAAACAACAAAATAGACATTCATAATCAACGATGTTATCCATAGAGCTTTGTTCGCAAAATGAATGGCGATTTGTCCGCCGCTGCTCTTTAGGCGCGTAGTGGAAACAGAAAGAAGATAGGATAAAAATGAACTTAATAAAAATTGTGCAAAAAATGCCCCGGCAATCAACGCCGTCGGCAGGGTGGTTTCAAAGGGAGTTGTAGTCGGATTTAAGTTGCCGTAAACAAATTTATCCCACATAAACATGCTGGTGATAATGGTTAGAACAAGAGAAACGATTACACCGAAATTATAGGTTTTTTTGCAACAGAAAATATTTCCGAGCAGAACAATGGCGATTGCCACACCCTGATAAATCAGCAGATAGACAAGATTTTCGTCGCTTAACCCTTGGGCAAAGGCGAAACAGATAGAAACGGCCATGCCGATATGAGCAACGATGCTCAGATGGATAGAAGCGAATTTTTTCGAGAGGAGCAAGGTTCCCGCCATCCAGACCAACAGCAGCGAAAAGGCAACGAGGGCAGTAATTTTGTTGAAATAGATATGCGTCAGCAGAATGGAGATAAAGAACGAGCCGCACCCGCATCCCGTAAGAATCAGGGTAAAATTATTGCTCTTTTTAACAGTCAGCCCGATGCCAAGCCCTAAAATAACAGAGCTGATGAGGTACATGGCGATGATTTTTCCGATTTCGGTAATATGCTCATAAACGAGCATCCCCAAAAACACCAGCCCGATAAACACCAGAACCGATGCCGTAATGCCGATAACATTACGCCCGAGCCAGCTTTCGACATCTCCCTTTAAGCCTCTTTTCTTAGTCGGCTTATCAGAGGCGGCGTTCTGAAACCCGTATACCTCTGACAGAGGTGTATCAGTAGTCTTCTCAACCCTTCCCGACAGAGGCGTATCGGACGCAGCATCCTCAACCCTTTCCGACGGGGGAGTAGCAGGCATCATCTGGGCGAGATGAGGGTAAATAGGCGGCACTGTCAAATCGGCTTTTTTGTTTTCAACCGCTTTTTCAGTACTGCTTTCGGGAAAGACTTTAGCGCTAAGATATTGCAACTGTTCCTTTAACTTTGCAATATCCCTTTTTTGACTATAAACCATAACAAAAACCCAAATAAAAAGAAGAAATGCTAAGAATATCATTATGGGTATCATGATAGAACCACCTTAGCTAATTAAATTTATGACTCTTTGAAAAATATCTCGGTTAAATCCGCAAGGTCAAGGGATGACGCCACGCGTTTTCCCTCTGCATTGAGAAGGCGATAATGCTGGGAGATGATGTTTTGCTGAATCGTATACTTACTGTTATTCTCAATCGTTTGCCACCATTTTGTTCCGCCCGTCGCTTGAGGATATTCCGGTTCGGTTCCCTCAAAAGCAATAGACAAGAGAATTTCGCCTTGCTTTCCACCGAAAACGCTTAGAAGCGCCTGGCTTTTATAAAAAATCGTACAAAGCACAACGCTGCCAGCCCAGCCAAGTGAGGAACGGCCTTTTTCAATCTCCACAAGCGTCTTTTTCGAGATTCCAAGCACCATGGCCATCTTTTCCTGGCTAAAGGAAAACTCGGTTCTGACCGGTTTGAGGGTTAGATCGCATTGTTGTATAAATTGTTTCCTGTCCATGGCATCACTCCAATGATTGATAGTGTAATATTACACTATCAAAGTGATGTTGTCAATTGTTTTCGGTTTACCATAAATATATTGAATTATTTGGAAGTATGTGGTATGATTTTTCACAACGCTGTAATGCGTTTAGATATGTTACGGCAGCATAATAAGCTCTGTCGTTTGGCAGAGCTTAATATATTCACGAAGAGTTTTGTGTTAATTATTGGACATATTCTGTGAGACAATTATTAGGAATTATTCATGAAAGAGAAAAGGAATATATGCTGTACTCCGGATTATACGAACAGGTTATCAATAAAGGCTTAGACAGGGAGCTTGCTACTGCTACGGACAAGCTCTGCCGGACGGCGCCTATTGATGGCGGTGAGTCGTCCAAGGTGCTTTCAAAATACATTACTGAAATTATTGAAAAAGGTCTCGACAATGTGCGCGACAACGGTGGTGACCTCTTTGCTCAGGTGGAGCTTGTCAATAAAATTGTCGCCACCATAATGACCGAAACCAAAGAAGCTGACTTTGACGCTATGGCGGTTGCCAGGCGCGCGGAACAGCTTCTTGCGCTTTTTGAAAAGAAAAACAATAGTTGGGCTTTGAATGAAAAGGCGGAGATAATACGCCCCGAAACTTCTATTGCTCAGAGTTCGCTTTTCACCGGTGCTATTCACGAGCCTCAGATGTATACCGAGCTTAAAAAAGAGATTGTCTCCTGTAACCGCATAGATATGCTCGTTTCTTTCATAAAATGGAGCGGACTTCGCCTGATTATGGACGAACTTAACGAGTTTACGCTTAATGGCGGGGAACTGCGTATTATCACGACTTCCTATATGGGGGCTACTGATGTAAAAGCCGTTGAAGAGCTTCGAAAGCTACCGAATACCCGCATCAAGGTCAGCTATGATACCAAGCGTACCCGTCTGCATGCAAAAACCTATGTGTTCTACCGCGATACCGGATTTACAACTGCCTATGTCGGTTCTTCGAATCTCTCCAACGCTGCCATTTCCAGCGGTCTTGAATGGAACGTAAAGGTCGCCCGCAAAGACCTGCCGGAAACCATTGACAAGATTGCCGCAACCTTTGAAAGCTATTGGAATTCCAGTGAATTTGAGTATTATTCAGAGGACCAGAAGGAACGCCTTGCCCGCGCACTGAAGGCGGAAAAGCATTCCGATTCCAATAACGCTGACACCTACACACTTGACATTACGCCTTATTCCTATCAGCAGGAAATACTTGACAAGTTTGAAGCCGAGCGTAAGGTGCGTGGCTTTTATCGCAACCTTATTGTAGCGGCCACCGGCACCGGGAAGACCGTTATTTCAGCTTTGGACTATAAGCGTTTTCGTAAACAGAATCCGGACAAGCCCTGTCGACTGCTTTTTGTGGCGCACCGTGAAGAAATCCTTAAGCAAAGCTTATATACTTTTCGGGCTGTATTGAAGGACGCAAACTTCGGCGAAATGTTTAACGGTAATAATAAGCCGGAAAGCATAGATAATCTGTTTCTCTCTGTTCAGACCTTTAATTCACAGGACTTCACAGAAAAAACTAGCCCTGACTTTTATGAATATATCGTCGTGGATGAGTTTCATCACGCAGCGGCACCCACCTACCAAAAGTTGCTGGATTACTATCAGCCGCGCATTCTGTTGGGCTTGACAGCCACACCTGAGCGTATGGACGGCAAAAGTATTCTGCCCTACTTCAATAATCGCATTGCGGCTGAAATTCGTCTGCCGGAAGCTATTGACCGCAAGCTGCTCTGCCCATTTCAATATTTCGGTGTGACTGATACGATCGACCTTGATGGGCTTAAATGGAGCGTTGGCGGCTACGATAGGGGAGAGCTTTCCCATATCTATACATTGAGTGGAATGGCTGCTGACCGTCGCGCTGATTTAGTGGTGTCTGCTCTGCTCAAATATATCACTGACATCGATGATGTGAAGGGGTTGGGCTTTTGCGTATCCGTTGACCACGCGATATTCATGTGTGAGTATTTCAGTACTCATGGCATTGCGTCTATGTTCCTAACGGGACAATCACCCGACGAGGAAAGGAAAACCGCCAAGCAGCGTCTTGTGTCCGGCGAAGTGCGTTTTATCTTTGTTGTGGATATCTATAACGAGGGTGTTGATATTCCGGAGGTTAATACAGTTCTTTTTCTCCGCCCCACTGAATCACTAACTATCTTTCTGCAGCAACTTGGCCGCGGTTTGCGCCTTGCAGAAGATAAAGAATGTCTGACCGTTCTTGATTTTATCGGTCAGGCAAATAAAAGATATAACTTTGAGGATAAATTTGCGGCGCTACTTTCCAACACTACGCGCAGTGTCACACGCGAAATAAAAGACGGCTTTATTTCCGTGCCGAAGGGTTGTTATGTTCAGCTGGAAAAGAAGGCTGCCAAATACATACTTGATAACATTCGAGCCTCTTATGGCAACAGTGCCGGGCTGGTTTCGCGCATTACAAGTTTTGAAGAGGATTCCGGCCTTGAGCTAACGCTTGGTAACTTTCTCGATTACTACCATATTGATCCTCGCTCGATCTATAAGTTTTCATCTTTCTCACGGCTGTGTGCACGCGCTGATGTGATTGATGATTTTAAGGAACCGCTTGAAGAAGCCATGACAAAAGCATTTGTCCGCTTTGCATCAGTGGATTCCCGCCGTTTGATTGATTTCTTGTTTCGCGTTTTGGCGGAGGATATTACTTCGTTTAACGATGCGCAGCAGCGCATGCTGCAAATGTTGCAGTTTACTGTGTGGCAAAAGCCTTTCGAGGAATGCGGTTTTACGTCAATTCCGGATGGTATTTCTGAACTGAAAAAGAACCCCACCATGTGCGCCGAGCTTGTGGAGCTGCTAAAATACAATTACAGTCATATCGATTTCATCGATGATCCGGTAGACCTTGGCTTTGACTGCCCGCTGGATTTACATTGCACCTACACAAGAGACCAGCTTTTAGTAGCACTGGACTTTATAAAACCGGCGACTGTGCGTGAGGGCGTGAAATGGCTGCCGGAAAAGAATTTAGATGTATTTTTCGTTACGCTAAACAAATCAGACAAGGACTACTCTCCGACAACCATGTATAACGATTATTCTATTAATAACGTGTTGTTTCATTGGCAGAGCCAGAGCACCACGGCGGAGGATTCTTCCACCGGTCGGAGATATATCCATCATAAGACCAACGGGAGCAAAGTGTTGCTGTTCGTCAGGGAATTCAAGTCTGATAGCATTACAGGCGGCGCGGCTGCCTATACCTATCTCGGTACTGCAAGTTATATCAAGCACGAAGGATCAAAACCGATGAACATTACTTGGAAGCTTGACAAACCGATTCCGGCAAAGTTTTTGAAGAAAACAAATAAACTGGTGGTGGGATAATGATTTATACGCAAATGACAAAAAAAGCAATGAAAATTGCGTATCAGGCTCATAATGGGCAATTTGACAAAAGTGGAATACCTTATATTTTTCATCCATTTCACTTAGCAGAGCAGATGGAAGATGAATATACAACTGTTGTAGCGCTGCTTCACGATGTGGTTGAAGACACACCTTATACAGTAAACGCCTTAACCGCTGAGGGCTTTCCTAAGCGTATTACAGAAGCTATTGCATTGTTGACGCATGATGAATTAGAACCCTACATTGACTATGTGAAAAGGGTGAAAGAAAATCCGATTGCAGCCAGGGTAAAGTTGGCAGACCTAAAGCATAATAGCGATCTGTCTCGGCTTGATATCGTTGATCAAAATGTCCTGGAACGCATCGAAAAGTACAAGAAAGCAATTGCAATATTAGAATCTAAGTCATAGCTGCGCCTTGATATGGGACAAGGATAGATTAATTATTCTCAGACGTAAACCAAGCTGAAAAAATAAAAAACATAGTCGTCCACTATAAACCGTGGGCGGCTGTGTATTTCTTATGAACAACCGAAAAGTTTTTTGCTGTTATCCTGATTAAAGTTCTGCTGCCGGAAGCATCTCCGCATCGTGGCTGAGTGTGATTTGCTCAGCCGTTCGCGCCCGTCTTTCATTCAATTCACGGTACATTCTGTCTCGGGTGTTTTTGTCAATTTTGTACCAGAACATGGGGATTATGCTGGTCAGCACCATGAAGGCAGGAAGGATTGTTGCCATGGCGAAAATCCATTTCTGAGCCTTCAGGGGCTGCTCTCTTGACTCGGTATACGCGGTCTGATCATAATCCACCCATGCCTTATATAAGGGCTGCAGGATGCCGTTAATACGTCCGGGGATCTTACAGATGAAGGCACTGGCAATGGAAAGCGTGGCCTCATTTCGGTAACCGCATTTCCACTCTATGTAGTCGTTGCATTCATTACGAACCTCATTGATGGAAATGGTACGGACACCCCAAAGAGTGGCATAGAGGCACTCCCAGATTGCCGTAACGGGCAGCATGGGAATTCTTCCCTGGAAGAAAAATTTACCGTTCTTTGATTTAAGAAACCGGCCGTAGAACCATAAAGGAATGTAAAAACTCTTGGCAAAGACCTGACTGAACATATACAGAGACTTGGTAGAATATTTTTCTGACAGCTTATTGTACTTGGAGAAACCGATGGGCTGGAAGAAGAAAGAGGGGATACCGGCAATGGTCTCAAAGGTGGTCATATTCAGAACCTGACGATAATAGTCGTTGGTGGAAAGTCCCGTGCCAAACGAACCGAGAGCATTGGAGATCATATTCATCAGAACCGGCTTATTTGAGAACACGATGCGAAGACTGTCGATAATTTTAGGCTTTTCAATTCGCTGATGAACCCGTTCCTTGGCAACGGTAGCGTACCATGATACGATAAGTCCTGAGAGAATAGCCGTGGACGGCCCCATAATCATTAAAGCTTTTTTAATCATCATATCGGCATTTTTTCCAGTCGATTTAACGAAGCCGTTCTTGATAAAATCAAGGGAGAATTCCACAATAATATCGGGAATTCTGGAATAAATGATACTGAAATAATTAGAAATTGCCAAGAGTCGCCGCCTATCGGACGGATAAGGTGTTATAGTAGAGAGATAACCTTCCGTGGAAACATTTCTGAAATTCCCCAAAAACTCGAGCAGCATATCCAAGGCGGCATATATGATAAGCTTGGGCAGATAATTAAAATCATCAATATGTGCTTGAGAAAACACTGAAGGCAGAAACCAGTACATCATAGAGATCAGACCGAAAGGAATACCGCCGAAGAAAATATACGGAATAAACTTTCCCCAACGGGTGCGGGTCTTTTCGATGACATCGGCAACAAGGAAATCATCGAGAATATCCCAAACACCGGCTACTATGTTGTATTTGGATTGGAATTGCAAACCGAGCTTCAAAATACTGTCGTTGAATAGCTCTTTATGACCGTCAATATTAAAGCCTTGGCTTCCGTCGAAGAGCATATAGCCCAAGGTTTGCTTCTTGGAGATGACTCGTCTGTCGACATCAACCAACTCACGGAGCTTTGAATTGACAAGTTCAATATCCTCAGAATGTTGTATTGTTTGCTGATTATTCATATCTCACACTTCCAACTATTACTTATGGTTAGCACGCTCAAGGAGGGCTCTTTGTTCGGCCTCGGCTGCCTTTTCTCTAACCGTATCCTGCATCTTTGTTAAAGCCTCGACCATTTTTTTGCGAATCTCAATTTCACTCATGCCTTGCTCTACATAGGAAAAATAGTCTTCACTGGGCAATCCGCCGATAAGACAGACCGTTTTCTTTAATTTTAAACCTCTTTTGGCAAGAATAAGGTTATACACCATCAAAACGATCATCAAACCGATGTACACAAAAGCGCCGATTCCGAGTGTCCCCGTAAAACCGGAATCCGCCGCATCCGATCCGGCAATCTGTAAGCAAATTGCCGAGCACGTGGCGTTCAGAATCATAAATAGATTCAGAAGAAAATTCCGTAACTTACCGCGTTTCCCCAGTGACATAACGGTGCAGATTAGGCAGACAAGAATCATTACCGCCGAAACAAGCAAGGTAACAATGCTGATACTGAGAGCATTGCCGTGCAGCATATCACCCAAAATGGCTCCGATGTCCGCCTTGGCAATGAACTTATAGACACCGATAATATTGATTGACCGTATGGTATTTACTTCAGCGATATGGCAGACGGGCAGAAACAGTCCCGCTATGGGCAGTAAGGACAGAACAATCCGTACAATGGCAGCCGGTGAACCAAAGAAAGAAGCCTTAGCCCTGTCGATGGCAGGCTGGCTCTTTGCATGGGCAATTTCCGCCGCTTCCGTTTCCTCCAGTAACCGATGGTTGGATTTATAGTAAATCATGTTAACATGACAGTCCGGGCATTCGGGACGCCAGTTATACAGATGCAGCTTTCTGCCGCATTTCGGGCATTGCGCCATAAATATTCTCCCTTCGACTTCATGATTTTTATTTTATCATAAAATGATAATCTATTCAATTAAAATCTGATAAGAAACAATAATTGACAAAAAGCACCCGTAAAGGGTGCTTTTGAATCAGGTAGGTGGGATTCAACTCTTGCGCACGATGCACTATAGTCTTCGCGGTTCTGACCGTCCATCGGACGGTCATTTATTCCGCCTAATTTGTGTTGGTATTTTTATAAAAACATAAAATTAAACTAAGTCTTTTATAAAATACGCATTGGTATACGCTTTAAAGCCCCTGTTATCTAACACGGTTAAACGGAACCATTTAATATCATCGGGAATAGAAAATTCCGCATTGGTGATTTCGGTGCCGTCTTGCGCCACCTTGCTTTGTGAATGAATCCGATTGGAAATAAAATTGATGGCATAAGCACCGCTTGTTTTAATTTTCAGCTTTTTATCATCGGTTAATTCCATAAAATTGATTGCAGGGCCGCTTTGCTTGTAGTTGCCCGTGGAAGCATAAAATATACCTTCACTTAAAGCCTTTGTCACTGCTTCATACTGTAGTTTAGGCGTGGCAATGACGGTATAGCCGCCATAAGAGTCACACTTGGGGTCATCATCCTCATACACATTATGGTTATCATCCGTGGCTATGGCAAAGGTCTTTTCCCTTTCAAAAAGGAAATCTTCATAGCAATGACCGTTATCATCGTCATAGCCCATAATTACGCAACCGAAGTTAACTATTTCCATGGCATCCATCCCTTTGTAGCGGATATAACGGGGATAGTTTTCTCTGGACCATGTGGGGTGATTATAGGTGACAAAGAAGCCGTTTTCTTTGCCCTGACGAATGACCTCATTGATACAGTCTCCCGTGTATTCCCGTTCAAAATCAAGTTTGGTTTCATCAAACAAAATGTCTTTTCGATATTGTTCGATACCGTCCCAAACATATTTGGTGCGGTGGTAGCATGGTTGAAGGCGGTTATCCTTTTGTTTGGCAATCAAACAAAGGTGGCAGCAACAGCCGTCGCCGTTGATACTGAATTCAAAACCATTGAGTAATAAAAAATCATCTGTTGATAAATTATTATGCGGCACAAAAATTTCGTGGTCCGTCAGGCAAAGCACCTGATAGCCATGTGCTTTGTAGTCTGCCACTAATTGTTCAGGCGTTTTTCTGCCGTCGGACACCGTGGAATGGCAATGCAAGTTTGCGCGCACATGAAGCATATTTTCACTTTGTTCAGGAATTAATATTTTTTTCATTGGAAACCACCCTATCTTTCTTATTTGAATATATTATCACTTGATCATCATCCCGTCAATTACCGAAGAAATTAACAAGCCATTTTTTGTGCGTGAAACGCATTATAAAATTCCGACAGGATTTATTTTGTTAAAAAAAGCCCATCGCCGCAGCGATGAGCTTTTTTCTTGGCGGACAGGGTGGGATTCGAACCCACGAGCCCGTGAGGACTACCTGATTTCGAGTCAGGGCCGTTATGACCACTTCGATACCTGTCCGGATATAATAATGCAGAATGCTGAATGCATAATGCAGAATTAACGAATATTTAGTTTTCATGGGTTTTGAATTAAATTGTGCGGTATACATTTTACAATGCGGAGCCGTAAAGCCACGCGGTGTAAGGCTTTTCGAGGAAGGGGGTTACGAAATCAATATATTTTAATGGCTATCTTAAGCCGCGTGATATTCTAACAAATCCATCGCGGTTTGTCAACAGCGCGGTAAATATTTTCTTTTTGGGATTCAAAGAATGACCGTGATAGCATATTCAACAAAAAAATTGAGGCTTGCCCGGAAATTCAGTTGACTTTTTAATGCAAAAATGGTACGATAAAATGAATAATTGTTCAATTTTGTCGGGGGTGAGTGATGTGCATAATCAGACGATCATTATGTTCAGTAACGATTATGACTCACAGGTGGGTCTTGTAAAAACGCTGGAGGATAACTACAAACTGGTAAAATGCAGTTTTGACGTTTCCTCTTGCAACAGCATCGAGGCGTACAAGACCTCGGTGGCAACGTTTGTATTTGACAATCTGTCTGATGATTTTAATACCTCATGGTTGCTTACGCGTATTTCAGAGCAGGGGCTGCTCGACACGGTGCCTATTGCGTTTACGACGTCTGAGGCGTACACCGGGTTCGGAAAACTCGGCTATGAGGCGTTCGCCTGTGATATACTGCCCGTTTCCTCGGAAACGGAGCTTGTGCTGCACCGCATATCAAACCTCGTGGAGATGTATCTGCTCAAGCAGCAAATCGGCAATCTGACGCAGATCCACAGCAAACGCCTGATGATGCAGGCCAACAAGCTGCGTGAGCAAACGCAGAAGATGCACAAACTGAACTTTGACCTTATCGAACTGTTGGTGGCGGCCATCGAGAGCCGTGATGTCGAGTCCGGCCAGCATATCAAGCGTATCCGGTATTTTGTCAAGGCGCTGCTTGACGTGGTAGCGACCGAGTGTCCGCAATACAATTTAACCGACGAGCAGGTGGAAATTATTTCTTTGGCATCGGCGGTTCACGATATCGGTAAGATTTCGATTCCCGACGCCATCCTTCTAAAACCGGCGCGCCTCACAAAAGAGGAATTTGAGCTGATGAAGGCGCATACTACGAAAGGTGCGCGGCTTCTTTCCATGCTTGACGGAATCGGCGACAGCGTCTATTTTCAGTACTGCCACGAAATCTGTTTGTGCCATCATGAGCGGTGGGACGGCAAGGGCTATCCCGCGGGACTCAAGAATGAAGATATTCCCATCAGCGCGCAAGTCGTTTCGGTGGCGGACTGTTATGACGCTTTGACAAGTGAGCGTCCCTATAAGCACGCCCTGTCGCACGAGGAGGCCGTCAACCTCATAAAGACGGGTGCCTGCGGCGCGTTCTCGCCGGATATCATGCAGTGCTTTGACTGGTGTCTTTCCGACTTTAAACGCATCGAGGAAGAGTTTAAGAACGCTCCGCCGCCCTCAGAGCTTCAGGACGCAATCTTTGATAATATGGAGATTGCCACCGAGGAATTCACCGAGGTGCCCGATGTTCATAAACTGCCGAAGCGTATGCTGGAGCGATACGAACAGATCATACTTGATTCCTATGACATGATTTTCGAATACGATTTTCGTAACGATGAGTTCATAATGAACAAGGGCGATTGGACCGGGCTGTTCGGATACATACCGCGCAATTTAATCGAGGCTCTGGCGCAGATGACAAGTCACTGCCATCAGGATGATCTGGCAAGTTTTACACAGAATTTCACGATTGAAGAATTTAGGCGCCTCGCCAAGGAGGGTTTCCTTAAAACGCGCGCCGAGTTTAGGCTGACCTTTGAGGGCGGAAAAGAGATTTATGTTATCGGCTTTGTTGCGTTTGTGCTTGACAAAAACAACGAGCTTGTCCGTCTCTGCGGCGCGTTCAATGGCTATAAGAGTTCTCTCTTTGTCATCGATGTTCTGCCGAAATTCCGTACCCACGACGGCTTGACGGGACTTATGGTTGAAGCCGGTATGAAGACGGAATTTGAAATGTATCTGCGCGATGTCGGCGAGGATGTCGCTGGGCTGATGGCTTATATCGATATCGATGGCATGACTTATATCAATAATACCTCCGGCTACGAGTTCGGCAACAGCGTCATCAAAGGCGTTGGGGATCGGATTGCGGAAATAGCCAAAGGTAAGGACTGCCTGACCTGCCGTTTAGGCAGTGATAAGTTCTGTGTTTTCGTCAAAAACATAAAACGGCGCGTCGATGCAGTGATGTTTATTGAGGATCTGCACAAAAATCTTAAAAAAGAATATAAAACAGCCGCCGGCAGCCATTCGGTGACCGTGACTATCGGCGTTTCCCGCTTTCCGGAGGACGGAGCGGACTACAGAACGTTGCTCTCCGCCGCCGAATTTGCCGCGCAGCTGTCCAAACTCAACGGCAGCGATATGTACGCTTTCTTTAACCCGTCGGTCAATAACGCCAAATACCGCGAAAAGGCCTTTATGTACGACATGAATTCCGCAGATATGGGGAATTTGGACATGCAGGAGCGGTATATCCCGGTTTTCGATAAAAAGACCGGCGCGCTTATTGGGTATGATTATTTTCCGTTTTCAATTCTTGGCGACGTTCTGCCGATTCCGTCTGATGTGTTCCGTGAAGCGCTCTTCTCATTTAAAAATAAAAAGCATATGTCGATTATTGATATTAAAGAAATTGTTGTCCGGACGGATAATATTTTAAGAGAAACCGGTTATTCGCCCTTTTTCTCCACATTTACCTTGTTTACCGAAGCGGATATTCCCGCGATTCTTCAGGAACTCGGTTCCTTGTACGAGGCGTATCCGGAGGCCTGCCGCTATGTCTGCCTGTGTCTGCCGCAGCCGTTTTTAGACAAGCTTTCGTGGCGCAACCTCAAGGCATTTGCCGACAGTGTGAGGAGTTTCGGCTTTTCACTCGGCGTCTATCTTGTCGGCGATAAAATACTGAATCTGCTTTGCCTGAGCGAAGGCGTTTTTGACAGGATTGTGCTGGCGGGCGAAATTGCCGAGAAAGCGTTTACCGGCTTGTTTTCACCGGAATTTTTATCGCAGATAATCAATCACCTGTCTTCGTTCGGCTGCACCGTGACCATCCCGTCAGTGATGACCGATCACAGTGCCCAGATGCTGTTCAATTACGATTGCGTCGGCTTCAGCGTCTATGAACCAATCATCGTAGGAACCGAAAAAATGCTTGCGCACTTTTCAGAACAGAACACCAACAAGGAAATTCAGCGTCGGCACGAAGAAACAACGGAAATCATTAACCCTGAATCCCTTTTATTCGGGCTCAACAAAAGTGATTGCCTGATAATTCAGTTTGATTATGTCGTCGGCAGTATGACATATTCCAACAATTTGCCGCGCGTTCTCGGATATGGTCTCCATCAGTTCAGGGAAGGCAAGGAATTGGATTTTGGCGGTTTTGTCCATGCCGACGATGTGCAGAATGTCCTAAAAGCGTATGCCGAGGCAAAACAGACACGCAAATATACTTTTTGTACCGCGCGTGTTATGCTAAAGACAGACACAGAGGATTGCTGTCGGCCGTTCAACTTCTCGTTTTTACCCACCGCCGACAGTACCGGCGTGACCACGATGGTTCAGGTAATTCTGCTTCCGCAGGAATAACACCAGAGGAGGGCATTCCATGTCGTATCAAAAAGTGCCTTTTGAAAAAGTCGACCTTAAGGGCGGCTTTTTTGAAAAAAGACAGAAACTAAACAGAAATGTAACGATGTATGCCGTGCGGGATCGTTTTCGCGATACCGGGCGCTTTGAGGCGTTTCAGTTCAATTGGAAGGAAGGCGACCCAAACAGACCGCATATTTTCTGGGATTCGGATATTGCCAAATGGCTCGAGAGCGCCGCGTACATTCTTGCCAAGGAGAGGGACGAGGAGCTTGAGGCCGCTGTTGATGGTATCGTTGAACTCATCGAAAAGAACCGCCTGTCCGACGGTTATTTCAATATCTATTTTGAAATGTTCGAGCCCGAGAATCGTTTTACCGTCCGTGATGCGCACGAGCTGTACTGCGCCGGCCACTTAATTGAAGCGGCGGTTGCCTATTTTAACGCCACCGGTAAGGATAAATTTTTGAAGCTGATGTGTGACTATGCCGATTATATCGAACGCGCGTTCGTAACAGAAAAAACGGCGGAGTACACGACCCCCGGTCACGAAGAAATCGAGCTGGCGCTTTTAAGGCTGTACAGCGTCACGAATAACGACCGGTACCTTGCTCTGGCGCGTCATTTCATTGACGCGCGCGGTCAGGCCGACAATGAGAAATCCACGCTGACCCCCTTACTTTACAGTCAAGCACACATACCTGTACGCGAGCAGCACGAGGCGGTCGGACACTGTGTCCGCGCGTGTTATCTGTATTCGGCGATGGCCGATTTGGCACGCATAGACAACGATGGGGAATTGCTTTCGGCATGCCGCTCCCTGTTTGACAGTATCGTCAATAAGCGTATGTATGTCACCGGAGGCATCGGCTCGACAAGAAACGGCGAGAAGTTCACCATTGACTGGGATTTGCCCAACGCCATTGCCTACAGCGAAACATGCGCAGCCATCTCGCTCTGCTTTTTTGCCCAGCGCATGACCCTGATTGAACCGGACAGCCGTTACGCTGACATCGTGGAGAAAACGTTGTTCAATGCGATTATCTCCGGTCTGTCACTCGACGGGAAATCATTTTTTTATGAAAATCCTCTGGAAATCAATATGTTCGGCCGCTCTTGTGCCGAGGCGGCGGGGGACAAGCACCGTTTTCCGATTACCCAGCGCGTTGAGGTTTTTGATTGTTCCTGCTGTCCGCCAAACGTCACTCGGCTCATGGCGACGCTCGGCGACTATATCTATACTCATTCCGACGATACGCTGTTCGTCCACCAGTATTTTGCGAATACCGCCCGGATAGCCCACGGTGACACAGTGACAGAGGCGGCGCTCAGCGGCGATTATCCGAACAACGGCGCGGTTTCGCTTGTGCTCGACGGCGGCTTTAAAACTGTTGCGTTGAGAATTCCGTCATGGTGTTCAAATTACACGCTGTCGCTTGACGGCAAAATGTGTGATGCGGTGAAAAAGGACGGCTACGCTTATGTACCCGTCGGCGGTAAGGCATGTAAAATTGACATCGTGTTTGATATCCGTCCGAAGCTGTACATGGCAAACGCCTCGGTTTACAACAACCGCGGTCGGGCGGCGCTCTGTGTCGGGCCGGTGGTTTATTGCCTTGAGGCGGTTGATAACGGGGAAAATCTCGACGCTCTCGCATTGAAACTGCCTCTGAGGGCACAATGTATTCCGGACAGCGACCTTGGCGTTTGCCGCTGTGAGGCAGAGGGCGTGAGGTTAAACAACGCCGCGCTTTACTATGAGGTCGGACAAGCTGAAAAAACACCCATGAAGCTGAAATTTATTCCCTATTTTGCTTTTGCCAACCGCGGCGAGAGTGATATGCGCGTCTGGGTCTGCGTGGATTAGTCGTCGAGTTTTTCCTTAAGGTCCGACAAAAGCTTTTTTTCGATGCGTGAAACATAGGAGCGCGAGATGCCCAGTGCGTCGGCAACGGTTTTCTGCGTTTCGGGCGGATTGCCCGACAGACCGTAACGCCTGATTAAAATCTCTTTATCCCGTTTCTTTTTAATGTCGCGGATACACATGAGCATTTTTTCTATGCGGTAGGACAGATCCAGTTCATCGGCGATGGTATCGTCCACGCTGATGAGGTCGATGAGCGTCAGGGTGTTGCCCTGAGAATCAGTATCAATCGGTTCGCTGATTGATACGTCGAGCGCCATCTTTTTCTGGTTGCGAAAATACATCAGTATTTCGTTTTCAATACAGCGCGCCGCGTAGGTGGCAAGCTTGGTGCCCTTGTCGGGATTAAAGCTGCTGATGCCCTTGATAAGCCCGATGGTGCCTATGGAAATCAAATCCTCCTGCTCGCTGCAGTTTTGACAATATTTTTTAATGATGTGAGCAACCAGTCTTAAATTGTGCTCAATCAGTTTCTGGCGCGCTTTCACATCACCATTGATCATTTTTTCAATGCATTCCTTTTCCTCTTGCGGCGTGAGGGTAGGCGGGAACTGCTCGGAGCCTGATGTATGTAGGATCAGAAACAGCAGGTCCGACAGCTCGCTGATTAAAAGTGTAAACATGCGACAACCATTCCTTTCGCCAAACGGAGCAATTTGCCGCGGGTGAACGCACCGGCGGCTCTCTACAGTATATTGGCGACCGCCGGTTAATGTGCAAGTCCCGCTATCTGAAATTATTGAGATGAGATGCTATGAAAGGTTTTGAGCAATTTAAGAAGACTGCCAGGATGCTGTCCATTCTTTTATTGGACTGTTTATTAACCGTCCTCTATTGGGTCGTCTGGCAGAATAAGTACAATGTTTTTTTTAAGCATCCGTTTCACGGAAAGGGCAGCGTGTTCACTATCGTCGCCTATGTCGTCGTGCTCGTTTTCGTTTCGATTGCCGTCAATCTCCATAAGATTGATGAGCGCCGAATGGGGGAGAACGTTTTTGCCGGCATTATAGCCGTGGCGTTCGTCAATGCCATCGCCTATGTGGAAATCAGCCTTGTCGGCGCCGAGCTCGCCCGCCTTCTTCCGCTGTTTTTACTGGGTATGACACAATCGGCGGTCACCATTATTTGGGCTCTGGTAGCATCCGAGCTGATGAAGAAACTCAATCCGCCGCAGCATATGATTATCGTCTACGGCAGTCATCTTGCCACGGAGCTTGTGTTTAAGATGAGTAAAATGGTCGATAAATACACCATTTGTGAATCCGTAAACGTCGCGGAAGGGCTTCAGACGGTCTTTGGCAAGCTGGAACGGTACGCATCGGTCATCATATGCGATGTACCGGCGCAGACGCGTAATGACCTGCTCAAATACTGTTATGAGAACCGCAAAAAAACATATATTGTCCCGAAAATATCTGATATTCTTATTCGCGGTTCAAGCGATATCACCTACTTTGACTGTCCGCTTCTCTGCTGCGAGAGCGGGGGACTGACGCTTGAGCAGAAAATACTTAAACGGGCGATGGATATCGTCGTATCCGCCGCGATGATTATCGTGTTTTCACCGCTCCTGATTATGGTTTCTGCCGCCATCAAGCTGTATGACCGCGGTCCCGTCTTTTACAGACAAAGACGTGTCACTCTCGACGGCAAGGAATTTGACATTCTCAAGTTCCGCAGCATGATCGTCGATGCCGAGCCTGACGGCAAATCAAAGCCCGCCGTAACCGACGACGAACGCGTTACCCCCATAGGGCGGATTATCCGTCCGTGGAGGATTGACGAGCTACCGCAGATATTCAATATTTTGCTCGGAGAAATGTCTGTCGTCGGACCGCGTTCGGAGCGCGTCGAGCATGTGAAGAAATACTCCGAAAAAATGCCGGAGTTTATGTACCGTCACAAGGTGAAAACGGGGCTTACCGGTTACGCGCAGGTCTACGGAAAATACAATACGACCGCTTACGACAAGCTGAAGCTGGATTTGATGTATATTCAGAACTATTCCTTGATACTCGATATCAAACTTATTTTGCTGACGGTAAAAATCATGTTTAAAAAAGAGAGCACCGAGGGGTTTGATCTGAGCGAAGGACGGTGGCGCCGTGACGATTTCTGAAATCATGTCCGGCGGCACGGGTACGCGCATGGGCTCAGCAAAACCAAAACAACTTCTTGAAATCGGCGGTAAGCCGATCCTCGTGCATACAATTAACGCTTTTATGAAAAGCGGTCTTATTGACGCTTATGTAATCTGCGCGCCTGCCGCATATCTCCCGGAAACCCGCGCCGTCGTCGGCAGCCATATCGCGCTCGACGAACGTTTTCATTTTGTCGCCGGCGGCACCTCTCGTAATGCCTCGGTGTACAACGGTTGCCGGTACATCCGTGAGACATGGCCTCTGTTAAAAGACGACATAATCTTGACGCACGATGCGGTGCGTCCGTTTATCGACGAGAGAATCATCGCCGAAAACATTCGGCTTGCGCGCCTGTACGGGTCGGCGAATACCGTGATTCCGTGTGTGGACACCATATTAGAAAGCCATGACGGCGCATTTTTGAGCGGCGTTCCCGACAGAAGCGTTCTGTACAGAGTTCAGACGCCGCAAAGCTTCCGCTTTTCACTGCTCTGGGATATTCTGTCTTGCGCGGACAGCGACGAGCTTAACCGATACACCGACACGGCGGGGCTTGTCGCCGCACACGGGGAAAAGGTGGCGCTGGTTTTGGGTGATGAGCGCAATATAAAAATCACGACGCCGTTTGACCTGTCGGTCGCCTCCGTCATCTGCGAGAATAACGCTGCGGCGGACACCCGGTAAAAAAGCCGGGTGTTTTTCTAAAGGCTGTCGGAGAAATTAGCCGGTATAGTCCTCAATCAGACGCTGGAGTTCCGCTTTTGAATGAACGACAATGCCTGTTTCAAGAAGGGTGCGGTCGGCTTCCGGAAATGAACTTACAGCGACGCTGAAAACTTCCGCCGGCTCGCTCGAACCGTTTTCAAACACCGCTAAATTCCCGTCATATTCCTTGAGCAGATAGACGCTGCTTAACGTTTGGCTTACGACAGAAGTTTCGGTCACGGTGTTGTCAACCTCATTCTTTTCAGCCAGTTTCCCGAAAAATGCTTGTCCTGCAATGATCAGAATGCACACGGTTGCCGCCAGTACGGCGGCGATTTTTATTTTCATCGCTACTCAGTCCTTAAGGCTTTTTGTATTATTCTTGGCTATTGTGGCAGAAATATAACAAAAAAATTACAAATCTTATAAACGCTAAACATTTTTATTGGATTGTGTTATACTTACTTGGTAACGGAGGTGCTTGCTTTGGCAAAAAACCTAAGCCTTATTAAGCGCGGAGTTTCTAAAAAAAGAAAGCCGAAAAAGCTAACGGAAAAACAAATACAACGAAGAAAAAATCCGGCTTACCGCCGGTTTGTCATCGCATCGCTCATTCTTGTTGCCGTGTGCGTCGTCAGCGTTACGGTGGTTGGTGTCTATATGCTGACGAATATTGTCAGTACCGTCAGCGGTGATCTAATTCTTGATTTGGACGAATATGTCGCCAACCAGGACAGAACAAGCTTTGTTTACGGCTATGACGGGAATCAGCTTGTAGAGCTGTTTCGGATGCATGGCGCGGAAAACCGTGTCTGGGTGGATATTGAAGAGATGCCGGACGATTTGATCAACGCGTACGTCGCTCTTGAGGACAAGCGATTTTGGGATCATCACGGGGTGGACTGGATCAGAACAGTCGGCGTCGTGGTGGAATATCATTTTAAGCAGGGCGGCTCTACCATTACCCAGCAGGTAATTAAAAACCTTACCGGTGAAGACGGACGAACATTCAACCGCAAGTACAAGGAGATACTTACTGCGCTCAACTTAGAAAAACATTTCACAAAAAATGAAATATTGGAGGCGTATCTCAATACGCTGTATCTCGACCAAGGCTGCAATGGCGTTGAGACGGCTTCGGAAAAGTATTTTGGTAAAAAGGCGAAGAACTTAAATGCCGCCGAGTGCGCGTGCTTAGCTGCCATTACGCAGTATCCGTATAAATATGATCCGCTGATAAATCCCGCAAAAAACCGCGAGCGCCAGCTCCTGTGCTTGGGAAATATGAAAGATCAGGGGTATTTAGACGAAAAGGAATATAATGCAGCTGTCGATTACAAGATGGTTTTCACCAACAGCAAGGGTTACGTTCCGTCGGATGATCTTAAGGACGATGATGACGACGCCGTAATCGTCAACAAATCGAAAATTTCCGATTATTACGTTGACTATGTCATTGAATCGGTCATTCAGGACCTTGCCGTGAAGCTCGACATTACAGAGAGCGACGCGGAGCGTAAGGTTTTTTACGGCGGACTTAAAATTTATTCGGCGGTAAACGTCGACGTGCAGAAGATTGTCAACAGCGTCTACACGAACCGCACGGCGTTTTCCAATTCCAAAGCGCAGTCTGCAATTACCATTATGGACTATAAGGGCAGAGTCATTGCCATGGCCGGAGGTGCCGGGAAAAAGACGACAGTACGAGGACTCAACCGCGCCGTCGATTCTCCGCGGCAGCCCGGTTCCTCCATCAAACCGTTGTCTATATACGCACCGGCTATCGAGGAGGGTGTCATCAACTACTCTACGATGATGCAGAATTACGCGCTGACCATTAACGGCAAGCACTGGCCGCAGAATTACGGCGGTTCCTATGGCGCGGCGGACTCTTTCGTCACGGTTCAGTATGCGGTGGCGGAATCAATCAACACGGTCTCCGCGCGCGTTTGCAAAAAGCTGGGTTCGCAGACGTGTTTTGATTATTTGAAAGACAATTTTCATATGTCAACGCTTGTGGAAAGCGGCGAGAAGACCGATGTCAATATGTCCTCAATGGCCGTCGGAGGCATGACCAAAGGGGTTACGACACTCGATATGGCGGCGGCGTTTGCCACATTCGGCAACGGCGGTATGTACTATGAACCATACAGCTACACCAAGGTGACCAACAGCGACGGAAGCAAGGTACTTTTGGAGAACGAAACCAAAGGCGAGCGTGCCGTCAGCGAGGGGACTGCCGGGGTCATGAGAAAACTTTTAGACACCGTCGTTAAGAGCGGAACCGGCTCACGATATGGCGTACACGGCTTTGAAACCTATGGTAAAACCGGAACGACGAGCGACAATTATGACCGTTGGTTCGTCGGCGGTACGCCATACTACGTCGCCGCGGTCTGGTACGGCTACGATACGAACAAATCAATCAGCGCCGACGGAAATCCCGCAGGAAAAATTTTTTCCAATATTATGAACAAGATACACAAAAATTTAAAAGACAAATCCTTTGAGGATTCAGACGATGTTGTCACCAGAAAATATTGTAAGTTCAGCGGGAAACTGGCAGGCGATCAATGTGCCGAAACGGCATACGGTTACTACAGGAAATCCTTTTTGCCGTCGCGTTGCGATAAGTGCGATACATCGACGACATCCGAACTGAGTACAGAGAAAAACACTACGTCCACAACTAAAAACATCACACCGCATACGGGGACTACAGTGCCGCAAACGACACAGCAGACAACGGGTACGATAACGAAACCGCCGGTCACCGAACCCACGGATGTGACGGTGATCGCTTCTCCCGGATAGGACGGAAAAGTTTAATGATTATATTGTCTGTTGATTACGGCGATGCGCGTACCGGTCTTGCGCTTTGCGACGCTGATGAGATGCTGGCATTTCCGCTCGGCGTCATCGCAGAGCGTGACACCGAGCGGCTTGTTTTAGAAGTAGCGTCCATGGCGGCACAGAAAAACGCGCAAATGATCGTTCTCGGTTATCCAAAAAACATGGACGGCTCGGAGGGGTTCAAGGCGCAGTCGGTCAATGCCTTTGCCGCGCTGCTGAAAGAACACACGGCGCTGCCGGTTACGTTATGGGACGAGCGTCTGACGACGGTTTCGGCGCACCGCATCTTGAGCGAAAACAACGTCCGCGGCAAGAAACGCAAGGGTACAGTCGATGCTGTCGCCG
>CAZEXA010000026.1:0-22574 GCA_964516565.1 uncultured Eubacteriales bacterium
CGTTTACCATATATTCCGGGCAGCGAATCGTCACCGACCCCTCGCCGCTGGTCTGCGAGGCGGGAGGCTATCTCTGCGTTAGCGTTTTTGTACGCTCCGGCGTACTCTCCAGCGGAAACGGCCTCAATAACGCAAGGCTTCTCACCGCTCACGGCGACAGGACCGCTCAGCTCTCCTTCGAGCATTCCGAGCGCAAGCGTACCAAGGTGTTCACTACAGTGACCGGTCTGCTCCGTCTGCCCCAGCCGCTTCCCATCCCCCTGTTTGAGGACATCGAGCTCAATAATACCGAGGGTGCCAAGGCCATCGTCTGCTTCGGCGACTCACTGACACATCAGGGGTTTTGGACTAATCCGTTTGAGCGTGAGATTCGAAAGGCATATCCGGGAAAATACGCCGTCATCAATAAGGGAATTTCCGGCAACCGGCTCATGCGCGGTTCAAAAATCCTTCCTTTGAAGGGCTTCTTCGGCGTCAGCGCGTTTGAACGTGTAGAGGAGAACGTTTTTGACTACGAAAATATCGCCTATGCCGTCATCTGTATAGGCATCAACGATATGATTCAGCCCGCTACCATCGCTGCCCCGCCGGGCGACCGCGCCGCTCCAAAAGATTATTACGACGCCATCACGAGATTTTACCGGCTGTTCCGCGAACGCGGGATAAAAACGGTCGGCATGAATTATCCGGGCTTCGGCGGCGGCATAGACACGACAAAAAGCAAAAACGAAATGCGCCGCATCGTCAACGAGTGGTTTTCGAAGAACACCGACATCTGCGACTGTTTTATTGACATTTACTCCCTACTGCGGCACCCCGAAAAGCCCGACTTCCTCCGTCCCGAGCTGTTGTGGAAAGACAATCTTCACCCGAATCATGCCGGCGGCGAGCTGATTGCATCGGCCATCCCATTAAAATTTTTTAATTGAGGTAACGAATATGGAAAAAATGCTTCCTCTTGAATACGAGCTCTCCGTTATGCGCCGTACGATTCCCGCATTACAGTTTGACGACGGTGATTTTTTCGCGTGGCAGTCAAAGGCGCGCGCAAAGCTCGCGGAGCTGCTTGGCATGGATAAATTTGCACGGGTCGCCCCGGATGTCGTTGTGGAGTACGATAAAAGAATCGACGGATTTCGCGACATCCGTTTTCGCTTTATGAGCGAACCGGGCTACAGCGTTCCCTGCCATCTGTGCCTGCCCTTAGACGCCGACAGACCCCTGCCGCTGATGATTTGCTTACAGGGTCACTCTCTCGGTATGTACCTCTCTATCGGTCAAATCAACAGTAAGCAAGATAAAAAGAGCCTCGAGGGTGACCGCGACTTTGCCGTTCGCGCCGTCAAAGAGGGCTATGCCGCCCTCGCGCTCGAGCAGCGCAACTTCGGTGAATGCGGCGGTACAAAGGACGGTCCGGACTGCTACAAGGCGACGATGTCCGCGCTCCTGCTCGGCAGGACAACCGTTGGCGAACGCGTCTGGGACGTCTCGCGCGCTATTGACGCCGTTACAGAGCATTTCGGCGAGTTTGCCGACACAAAAATGGTAGGCTGCCTCGGCAACAGCGGCGGCGGTACCGCGACCTTTTATGTCTCTTGCCTTGACGAGCGCATAAAGCTCTCTGTCCCCTCCTGTGCCGTCTGCACCTATGATGAGTCCATCGCTCCGATGCACCACTGTTCCTGCAACTTCATACCGCGTATCCGTGAATATTTTAACATGGGCGATCTCGGCGGTCTCATCGCGCCGCGCGCGCTCGTCATGGTCAACGGTAAAGAGGACAATATTTTCCCCATAGGCGGCGCGAAACGCACCTTTGAAACGATTTCTTCGCTGTACAAAGCCGCCGGAGCGCCGGACAGATGCATCCACGTCATCGGCGCAGAGGGACACCGGTTTTATGCCGATTTGGCTTGGGCGGCGGTACATAAGATGGGCTATTGAGTCGGGTCTGCGAGACCTCTTCACTTTTATCTCTTCTCTAAATCAAAACCTCCGGCCAAGCCGGAGGTTTTGATTCTCTATTTTTTTCTCTTAGGCAAAGGCATCCATTATAAGTGTCATCAAGCGAATAAAGATAATTGTCCATCCCGAATCAATTCCGAGATCGGCGAGAAAATCGTCAGGGGCAGCCGTATTTTCAGCCGTCAGCGGTACGGTGTTATCGGTTTCCTTATCATGAAGCGCGAACTGCGAATAGGACGGATCGTCAAAAACGGTCAGCTGGTCGGGCGCGTACAGAATGGCGGATTCCAGCGCATCGACATAGGAGCAGCCGTCGGAGTGCTGAAGATCGCGGATGAACCACGTCACATCCGGCAGAAGACCGGTCGAGGCGTCAATCATGTTGTCCGCGGAAACATGGTTTTGACCGCAGCAGGCATTTTTCTGAACATACCCGTCGCCGAGCGTCGTCCCGAGATCGGCACAGGTCGCCCCGAAACTCTCGTACTTTGTATCAATGACGCCGTCGGTCATCACATCGCTGTTTTGAGTAACGGGCGTAAGCTGAAGGCCGTACTTACAAATAATGCCGAAATTGATGTCCGGGTTGTTGTAAAGAGCCAGTGCGCGGTCGTCATTTGTCAGCTGGACGTTATAGTGATAATAATCTATTCTCTCAATCAGCGCGGCGTATTTTTCCGTATCGGTAAAAATCTTGGTTTTAGCCGCCTCATAGGTTTCGTCAGGGATGAGCGCCCAAAGCCCGGGCATTGTGGCGAAACTCTTTGTCAACACCTCGGCATAAAGCCTGTCAGACAGCTCGTTTACAGCGGTATTACCGAAATTGACAACGCCGTCAAGCGCCCCCGATTCATTAAGAGCGGCTAACACAATCGATACAAGTCCCGAAAAACCGTCCTGTGCCAAAACGTTTTCATCGAGAAAGCGCACAAGCGCCGTCGAGTCAAAGCCGATCGCACCGGAAAACGGATCGCCTGTGCAGGAAACGCCGTTGCAGCCGGCAACCTCCATGATGACCGACTCGATCCCGGAATAGTCGCCGTTAAGGGTGTAAAGATAGGCGTTGAGAATCGCCGAGCCCAGGCTGAAGCCGATAAAAGATACTTTGTCGTGCCCGGTTTGCGCTTTGACATAATTTACAAAATCGGTAAGCTGTTCAGCAACGACCATCGGATCGGTGCGCCAATCATAGTAAAAGCTGTACTGCGCCTCATGCGGCATGGTAATGACGGGATACTCCCAGTCAACCCCTTGCCCTTCGGGTATACTGCCGTCATCGTTGCAGGCGATATCGGCAAAAATATCGTTGACTGCGGGGATCAGAGCATCGGCAACACCATCCCATCCGCTCGTAGCGGCGCCCGTTGCCAGCGGCAACAATGCGCTTTCCACGGCGGCGGTGATTTTCTCCTGTGACGGCGGAAAAATGGTTTCCTGCTCATCGGTTCCCAAATTTTTGACAATATCAATAGTGTTGAGCCCTGTGACAAAGATAACCGGGGCGCGCCCGCAGTCACATGCATCTGCGCCCAGCGCCGGTACGGCGCATAACGAAACTAAAATGAGAGCGGTGCAAAGCATTACGGCAAGACTTTTTTTACATGTTTTCATAATTACTCCTCCATAGACAAAGGCTGCTTCCAAAACGAAACAGCCCTCTGGTCTTATTTTACGGTAGTGGTAACCTCGTAATACTGATAGTTTTTATATTTAATTGCTGAATAAAACTCCGTAAAATTCGCTTTTTCAAGATTGGCGGTCGGCGCTTCAAACAGGATCTTATAGAGGTTGCCGTGATTTTTAAATACAAGCATAATCGTTGTTGAGTCGTTGCTTCCGCCTTCCCTTACAAGCGTATAGCGAATCGCCTCTGTATTGGCCGCGGTATAATGAAAGGTATCCTGTTTGTACGAAATGCTTTCTTCACCCGTGGTTTTTTCTTTAAGCATTTTTATAAAGGTTTCCGTATATTCCTGATACTTTTCTAATGTGAAGTTCTCTATAATACTAATCTCCACAGAGGCATCAGCCGATTTCTTTGTATATTTGCCGAAATCATCCTCTTGTGCAGACCAACCGCCCGGAAGCGTCAGCGTATAGGTGGGCGTCTGAACAAAATCGCCCTTGATAATCTGTTCCGGGAAATAATTCGCAACGGTTTGGTAAACGCCGGAGGTATCGGTTATGATATCACCGTTATCATCCGTCTGGTAGACGACAATATTTCCTTCGTTGTTAAGAACAGTATTGCCTTTTTCATCGGTAACAGCATAATAGGTACTGCCGACCGGATCTACATAAATCTTATGACCATTGTTGCATCCGGCAAACGTCAGAATGATGATTACCGTTAATATAACAGAAAGCGCTGTAATTCGGTTTTTCATGAGCAGTCATCCCTTTTGAAAAAATTGCGTTGTGTTCAGGAAACAGACGTGGTGTCGAGCGGACTGGTTTCATATTCCTGTGCCCATGTAAAAGTGAAAGACGTTGAGTCGTTGAGAACAAAATTGACAATCATGTCACCGTATTCGGCAAAGGTGGACAGCCCCGTCACGTCGGCGGCGATTTTCGAAATCTTGTTATACGAAACACTCTGCAGCGTGTCGGTAAGACGGTCAACCGTTGCGGATATGGTACAGCCGGAATACTCAACGGTATAATCGTTAAACTTGGCGTATGCCGAAACCTTGGCGAATTCCGAAGCTTTGAGAATCGTTGCCTTATCGCGCAGCTCAAACGCCTTTGAAAGCGTTGTCCTCGCGCTCTCCGGAACGGTTCCGAAGGAAATGGTGATAAGATAAGAATCGCCGACTTCCTTCATAACAGCGGATTGAATATCGTCAACCGTCAGCGCGGAAGACCAATTCTCACCCTTGACAAAGAAGACATCTTCATTTTCATCGCCGTAGCTGACCGAACCGCTCTTTTTCTTAATGTCTGTTAGAATTAAATCCTTAATGCCGGGGGCAGCTTCGTTGAGTTTTTTAAAAGAGGAGTCCTCGGTACCGTCAGGCTTTGTGATTTTAATAGTTTTGTTGTCAACGGATATTTTCTGCTCGTAAGCCACCGCCGGTGTCTGATCCTTGACTCCGTTCACAAGTGTGTTGAAATAGGTAAGCACTTCCTCGCTGTTTTTCCCCAGCACCGTACTGCCCTGGGTATACGAAAGGGCTTCTGTCGTATCTTCCGCGGCGTCCTCCGAAATGTCGCAAGAAGCGAAAGCAAAGACTAAGGAAAATATCAGCAAGACCGAACAGAGAGTTGCAAAGGCTTTCTTCATAAAGAAAATACCCCTTTCAATTTGTTTATGCCAGTACAAAACACATTTGTACTTGTTAAGTATATCATATTTGCATTGCAACTGACAATAGAAATTGCCAAATTTTTATCTTTGTTAAAACCGCACAAATATGTACCCGGTGATTTAGGTATTATTCCCCAAGACCCTTTTCATCGAACAGAAAAATAGAAGCAAGCGCGATATAAATGCCTTTTTCAACGGTTTTCGGCTCCAACAGATCAATATCGTCTTCACGCGTATGATAATATCTTGCCGGAGCCGGATCCATCGCGGCCAATGCCGATGCCGGAATACCCGCCTGCGTGACCGCCGCGGAATCGGACGCGCCGAGATAAACGCTGGAAAACGGCGTCTCCAGAAGACCCGCTTCTATACACGCCTCCTTCAAAATGGCGCAGGCACGCGAGTCATGCTTTACGGTTCCGGAAAGATCACGGCTGTAAATAGCCAAATCGTCGTAGTCACGCATGGTGTCAAAACCGAAGAAAACCGTTTCTACGGCACTCAGCTCCTCAAGGTGCTTTTTACAGAAATACTTAGCGCCGCGAAGACCCGCCTCCTCGGAACCGGTCAAAAGCGTGACCACTTCGGTGTTTTCAAAGCGGATTGAATTGTCCGCAAGGAACTTCATCGCGGCAACCGCCGTAAACGAGCCGGTCAGATTGTCGTTCGCCCCCGGGGCAACCACCTTGAAATTCGTGAAAAATATAACGGCGATAAAACCCGGAACAAAGGCGCAAATGACGTAAGCCATCACCTGAACCCAACCCGCGCCGTTGAAGATTAACCCGAGTATGTTTTGAACAAGCGCATACACGACGCCGACAATCGCGTAAATCATGACTCCCTTAAGCAACACGGGTCCCCCGCGATGGTTATATGTCCACTCAAAGGACGAGTCCATATGTCCCGAGACGATCACGCGGCGCTTGACCTCGCCTGTCGGGGCACGGCGCGCAACGACGTTGCAGGAGGTGTATTTCTTAAAAAACGGGTCTAACACCTGTTTGTACATGACAAATTCGGTGATAAGGAAAAACAGGGCAACCAACACGCAGGCGAGCGAAACGGCATAGATACCGATAAACGACAGCGCCGCCGCAGCTATAAACAACAGCCCGTCAATGACGACCCATGCCATAAACGCTTTCGTGCTGACCTGAAAATCCTCGATGTCTACGGTGTCCGCAAAACCCTTCAGCTTTTCGGCGGCGTACTCCTGCGCCTTGTGTTCGGCAGGATAGCCTGACGCACGCGGTCCTATCTCCTTACAGATATATTTTATTTCCCGTATGGCAAAATTGGTGTACTCCCTGAGCTTTGCTTGAAAATTCGGGATACTCTGTGTTGCTTTCACGAAATCACTCTCCAATGTAAAATATTTACAAGTACTTTAGCAATATAGCACATAATTATTAATTTTTCAAGAATGAATTGACTTATTTGTCCGTGTAGGTATAATTATTTTATATGTTCCCGAGAAAAGAGGAATTTCTTTGAACCAAACGCAAAGTAATAGGCATAAAAAAAATACGATTGCCGCAAAGCTCTTTTTAGGCTGTACGCTACTGTCTATGAGCGCATTTTTGGCCGTCGTCTGCTTTACTCTGACGCCTGAAGTTCCGGACTCTACGGCATCAGCCGACATAACAGCAACACAGACGGCACAGACGACGGGTTCCGAAACCGTTTCGCCCGTCACAGAAAGCGTTGCGCCGTCCGAAAAGCCCACAAACGCCCCGCAAACCGATAATACAACCATTGCCTCAACCGCCGCTTTGTCAAGCGAATCCAACACGAGCTACGGCGTCTTCAATCCATCCGTCGTCACCGTCAGCAGCAAGAACTGGGAGCTGACGCTTGTCAACACACAATACCGTCTTCCTGCGAACTATGCGCCCCCGAAGCTCACCAGCGTAGTTCTTGACGGCAAAAAGCTTGACAGCCGCGTGGCAACGCATTATATGGATATGTACAACGCCGCTAAAAAGGAAAATCTTAATCTGAAGCCGTACTCAGGGTACCGCTCTTATGCGAAACAGAAATCAAATTATGAAAATAAAATTGATTACTACGTCAATCAGGGTTATAACGAAAAGGATGCCGCCGTCAAGGCCGCCATGTGGATAATGCCGCCCGGCTCCTCCGAGCACAATCTCGGATTTGCGATGGACATTGTAAGCGCCGAGGAAAAATTCAAATTGACCGATGAATTCACCTGGCTGCGTGAAAACGCCTATAAATATGGCTTTATCATGCGATACGCCGAGGAAAAAACCGATATCACCGGCGTCAGCTACGAGCCGTGGCATTGGCGGTATGTCGGAGTGAAGGCAGCGACGGAACTGTACAAGATGCGGAACGAAAACGGTGTCGAACCGTGCCTTGAAGAGTATCTTGGGAAAGTTAATTAACCTTACGAAAATTTTAGACTGCGGCGTAATTTCTTACGCCGCAGTCCTGTTTTTACTGTTTATACAATAAGCGATACTCCGCTCATTTCCTCCGGTTGTTTTTGCCCCATCATTTGAAGCATCGTCGGAGCGAGGTCGCAGAGGCGGCCGCCCGCGCGCAGTTTGCACGGGTATCCGGCGATGACGACCGGTACGGGATTCGTCGTATGCGCGGTAAACGGCGAGCCGTCCTGTTCGTACATTTTATCGGCGTTGCCGTGGTCGGCGGTAATCAGAATGACACCGTCCTGGTTTCTGACCTCGTCTACCAATTTGCCGATGCAGATATCGACGGCCTCGACCGCCTTTTTTGCCGCCTCAAAGACGCCGGTATGACCAACCATGTCGCAGTTGGCGTAATTGATGACAACGACGTCATATTTGTGGGCGCGCAGCTCTGAAAGCAGACGGTCGGTGACCTCAAAAGCGCTCATTTCCGGTTTTAGATCATAGGTGGCGACGTTCGGTGAATCAATCAGTATACGGTCTTCGCCCGGATATACCGTTTCGGTGCCGCCGTTCAGAAAGAACGTGACATGCGCGTATTTCGTGTACTCGGCGATACGCAGCTGGGTCATCCCCTGCTCGCTGATTATCTGACCAAATGGCTTATCAAGCGACTGCGGCAAATAGGCGACATGAACACCCGGCATCGTCGCATCGTACTGTGTCATGCAGACATAGTACAGCTTAGGTTTTTCTTCACGCGCGAAACCGTCGAACGCGCTGTCAACAAAGGCACGCGTAATCTCTCTGGCGCGGTCGGGACGAAAGTTGAAGAATATAAAAGAATCGCCGTCCCTGACCGGTTCGGCATAGGCTGACAGGCACGGAATAATAAATTCATCGGTCACGCCGTTTTCATAGGATTCTTTAAGCATCGTAACGCCGTCGGAAAACTTCTCGCCTTTAAGCGCGGTCAGCGCGTCATAGACCTTCTCTACGCGGTCATATTTTTTTTCGCGGTCCATACCATAGTATCGTCCGGCAATCAACCCGATTTTACCGACACCGATCTCCTCTGTTTTTGCGTACAGCTCCTCAACAAATCCCGCGCCGGAGGTCGGCGGAACGTCGCGACCGTCCATAAGACAATGGATAAAAACCTTGGTCAGCCCCGCTTGCTTTGCAAGCTCAAGCAATGCGTAGAGATGCGTATTATGGCTGTGTACGCCCCCGTCGGACAAAAGTCCCATCAGGTGGAGCGCCGAACCGTTTTTTAAGCAGTTTTCCATCGCACCGACAAGAACCTTGTTTTGATAAAACTCGCCGTCGCTGATCATTTTTGAAATACGCGTAAGTTCCTGGTAGACGACGCGTCCGGCGCCGATATTCGTATGACCGACCTCGCTGTTGCCCATTTGACCGTCTGGCAGACCGACATCCAGCCCCGAAGCGCCAATAAGCGTATGCGGACAGGAATTAAAAAGCCTGTCAAGGTTCGGGGTATCGGCTGCCATGATGGCGTTGCCGTAGCTGTCGGGGTTATTCCCGAAGCCGTCCATGATGCAGAGTACATAGGGTTTCTTCATGTTTTTTGCCTTTCGGTATAATTTAGGTGCGGGGCTAAAGCCCCGCCTAAAATTATACATTATTTAATTTATCTTGACGCTGCCTTGACGATAACCGCAAAATCGGCGGCTTTGAGTGACGCTCCGCCGATGAGTCCTCCGTCTACGTCGGGCTGATCGAGCAGCTCCTCGGCATTGGCGGCGTTCATTGAACCGCCGTACTGTACAACGAATTTATCGGCAGCCGCCTGTGAATACAGCCGGGCAATCAGATCGCGGATTGTCTTGTTAACCTCGTTGGCTTGCGCGGCGGTGGCGGTTTTCCCGGTGCCGATAGCCCACACGGGCTCATAGGCAATGATGATTCTGTCAAGCTCCGCCTCGCTTACGCCGCCGAGCGCAATTTTTGTCTGCGCACAAACGACCTCGCCGGTTACGCCCTGTTCACGCTGCTCAAGATACTCTCCGACGCAGAGAATGACCGTAAGACCGGCGTCGAGCGCAGCCCTGGTGCGGTCTCGGACGGTTACATCGGTATCGCCGAAAAACGTCCGACGCTCAGAGTGGCCGATGATAACAAAGGGAACGCCCATGGCCGCGAGCATATCCGCGGACACCTCGCCGGTGAACGCGCCGCTTTTCGCCCAGTGGCAGTTTTCTGCCCCGACGCGGATGTTTGATCCGGCGGTCGCCTTCAGCGCGGTATCCAAATCGACAAACGGAACGCAGACGATGACTTCGCAGTCCGCACCGGCGACAAGGGGTTTCATTTCCTCAATCAGAACCGTTGTTTCCGCAGGCGTTTTGTTCATTTTCCAGTTGCCCGCGATAACGGCTCTGCGCTTTGATTTGTCCATATATGCTTGTCCCTTCTTACTTATCGTTGATAACGGCAATACCGGGAAGCTCCTTGCCCTCGAGGAACTCAAGAGAGGCTCCGCCGCCGGTGGAAATGTGCGACATCTTTTTGTCGAAACCGAGTTTCTTGACAGCCGCAGCGCTGTCGCCGCCGCCGACGATGGAAACGGCTCCGGAAGCGGCAATCGCCGTAGCGACCGCTATGGTGCCGGACGCAAAGTTCGCCCATTCCGAAACGCCCATCGGACCGTTCCAGATGACGGTGCCCGCGCCCTTGATTGCGTCGGCAAACTGCTTTTCCGTTTCGGGGCCGATATCAAGCCCCATCCAGCCGTCGGGAATGGCGTTGGCGGGAACAACTTCGTATTCGGTATTCTGATCGAATTCCTTACCGACCTTGTTGTCAACCGGAATTAAAAACTTGATGCCCTTATCCTTCGCCTTTTGCATCATGAGCTTAGCATCCTCAATCTTGTCGGTTTCGCAGAGCGAGGTGCCGTAACCCCAACCTAAGGAGGCAAAGAAGGTATACGCCATGCCGCCGCCGATGATCAGCGTGTCTACCTTATCGATAAGATTATTGATGACGCCGATTTTATCGGACACCTTCGCGCCGCCGAGAATGGCGACTAACGGCCGTTTCGGGTTTTCGAGCGCGCCGCCCATGAACTCGATTTCCTTTTTAATCAGGTAACCGCAGGCAGAGGGCAGATAACCTGCCACGCCTGCCGTGGAGCTGTGTGCCCTGTGCGCCGAACCGAACGCGTCGTTGACGTAAAGCTCCGCGAGAGCTGCAAATTTTTTGCTGAGCTCGGGGTCGTTTTTCGTTTCACCTTTCTCAAAACGGACGTTTTCAAGCAACATCACGTCGCCGTCTTTGAGAGAAGCCGCCAGTGACTGCGCGGATTCGCCGACGACATCGCCCGCCATATATACCTCTTTGCCGAGTAGTTCGGACAGCCTTTTCGCAACGGGACTGAGGGAAAATTCCTGCTCAAAAACGCCGCCTGCCGGTCTGCCCAAATGCGAACAGAGTATGACCTTAGCGCCCTTATCAATCAAATATTTGATCGTCGGCAGAGATTCGACAATACGCTTGTCGCTGGTGATGACGCCGCCCTCCATCTTGACATTAAAGTCGCAGCGTACGAGGACGCGCTTTCCTGCTACGGCAAGATCCTCAACGGATTTTTTGTTTAAAACGCTCATACTGTACTCCTTACTTTTATTAAATCATTATTGATGCAAACACAAGGATTTACAGTCACAGGCAGAGCCTGTGACCTTCCCTTGTTTACTGTCATATTTTACAACATTGTTAAATACTATGCAAGGGGTAGACAAAAAATTTTGTCAATCACGGCGTAAAGCCTCAATCGGAGGCATCTTTGCAGCGCGCTTAGCGGGGTATATGCCGAAGAAAATACCGATGGCGCTCGAAAAGCCAACTGCGAGCAGGACAGTGGATGCCTTGACCTTTATGGGGATACCGACAATGGCCGCCGCGCCCAGCGCGCCCGAAGCCCCGATAATCAGCCCGATGATGCCGCCGATAAAGCACATAATCACAGACTCTGTTAAAAATTGAAACAAAATGGTCGAGGTTCGCGCTCCCAGCGCTTTTCGTATCCCAATCTCCCGCGTTCGTTCGGTGACGGACACAAGCATGATGTTCATAACGCCGATACCGCCGACGACAAGCGAAATGCCGCTGATACAGGCGATGAACAGCGTAAATATGGAAATGACGGAGTTGAGTAAATCAACAAGCGTCGCCATATTGGTCACGGTATAGACATCGCGGTCAAAATTTTTATGGCGCGCCTTGAGCAGATTGAGCGAGGCGTTGCCTGCCGCGTCAAGGTCATTGGGGTCCTCGGACATAATATAGCAGGTGTCGTAACGGTCCTGTGCGTCCATCATCTTGGAGGCAGTCATCGCCGGAACCAGCAGCATACAGGAAGAAATCATCGTTCCGCCCATTAGACTCGACATGCCCGAAATCGACTCCGAGTATTCTTCTGTACTACTGCCGAACATACTGAGCAAATCCATGACGCCGATAATTTTAAGCTTATACGTTTTGTTGTTCGCCGTATATTCTATCCGCTTTCCGACGACGTTTTCATAACCGAACAGCGCCGAGGCGCTGGCGGTGTCAATTACGCAGACATACCGCGCCGATTCGTATTCCTGTTCGGTAAAGAACCTGCCGTAAGTACAGTCTGTACCCATGATATACTTGAGGTCCGTCGTACCGCCGATGGTAATGGCGATACCATCTTCATACTCGTTCTTAAAGGTACCGATATTGATGACCGTCGGCGAAACACGCTCGACAAGTTCAAGTTCCTTGATCGCTTGAATGTCGTCGGCGGTGATGTAGTCGCTCGGAGAAGCGGTCGTGGGATTGACCGCGATACTCACGGCGTTGGAGCCGCCCAGTTCCTTGATCATGCCGACGATATAATCGCGTCCGCCGTTTCCGACGGTGATAATGGCAATGACCGATGCCACGCCGATAATAATGCCCAGCATCGTCAGAAGCGAGCGCATCATATTGGTGCGGATACTGTAAACGGCAATCCGGATATTTTCCTTGATGTTCACGCCGTCACCTCTTAATCCTCACTGAGTGTCAGGGAAACCTTATCACCGTCCGCAATGTCCTTGGGAGGGTCGATAAGAATGGTGTCGCCTAAAGCAGCGCCCGAATCAAGTTGATATTTGGTATCTTCGCTGATACCGAAAGTTACATAGGATTTTTTAACGGTTTTATTGTCTTTGTCATAAATCCAAACATACATGCCTTCGTCGTCATAGCGGACGGCCTCGACGGGGACGACAGGCACGTTGTCCACGACCGCAGTGATGATTTGGAGATCGACGTCAAAACCGACGACCACGGTTTTATCCGGGTTCTTGATTTTTACCTTGCATAACGCCGTGCTCGTCGACGAGGAGGAGCCGCCCAACATTCCCGCCAGCGAAGCGATATCCAGCGAGGATTTCTCTGTTGCGGACGCGCCGACATAGGAGACCTCACCATCAAAGATAACGTCTTCGTCAACAGAGATCACGCGGACTTGTTGTCCAACCGAAACTTCTTGAAGGTTGTATTTGTCAAGCGATACCGTAGCGAAAAAGCCCTCGTAATTCTCAATCTCCATTCCGAGATTAGTCTTCTTGGAATCGCCCATAAACGCCGAGAGCAGAGAGCTGACATCACCGCCGTCGGACAAAAGGGAAATAATCGAGGAAACGTCAATATTCGACGAGGCGTTTTTTTCGCTCGGAGCGAATGTCGTGCCTTTCTTAATGTTGACAACCGTCACAATACCGTCATATTCGGCAACCCAACCCGCTTTAAGCTTGTTAACCGTCGTTTTGGTTTGCATATAATTATCGTAAGCAGTGTTCTTGAGCGACTTGTAAACGGATTCCATCTGCCCCTCAGCCGTCGTTTGGGCAAGAGTCAGCTGCGCGTTCATCTGAATCATCTGGAGCTCATACTGAATCAGCTGATTCTGCGGCGTATCCATACTTGACGCCATCAATGACGCCATATCGTAGGAGGTGCCGTTCAAACTGTTAAAAGACTCAAACATCGCGTTGACTTCTTCAATGGTTGCCTTGATATTGACAAGGTTTGTGAGCAATTCTTCCAGCTCAGAGAGAACATCTCCGTCTGAGGGGGAAGCAGTCGTCACTTCTGTAGACGTTTCGGTCGCGGCAGCCGCAGCCTCACTCTCGGCAATCTCTTTCTTTAGAGCGGCAATCGTTTTCCCCATTTCCTTAATCTGCATCTCGATTTTCGGAATGGAAGCTTTCGCGTTTTTGACCGATGTCTTATATTCGTTATAGGCGTTATTCGCGGAATTATAGTCTGACCGCTTTTGGGAAAGCAAAGAATTGAGTGATTTTGCATCGAAATCGGCAAGCTTGTCGCCGGCTTTGACGACGGAGCCAACGGCGACATAGACATCCTTAACATACGCGCCTTCCAGAATCGTATAATCGGATGTATTTTCGCTGTCAACCGTACCCGACGTTTCAATAATGCTCTGAACCGAGCCGTTCTCGATCACGACGCCCTCTACCTTCGGGGGACCCTCCGGCCAGAGCGCGATCGTCAGGGCGACGATACATACAACGCCGAGAGCTGACAAAACAATAATCAATCTTTTCTTTTGCTTTGACAGCTCCCTGAATTTCTTTCTCTTTTTTTTCATAAAGCACCGCCTTAACAGCTTTGATTGTTTCGATAAACAGTTTAATTATAGTATACTTACGGTTACAAGTTGTAAAAAAACTGTAAACAAATGAGGTATGATCATGAAAAAGGTCACGGGGATGCTGCTGGCGGCAATTCTCCTCAGTTTTCTGTCCGGTTGTTTTGCCGAGCATCACGGCGACGACCTCACCGCGCTGATTGCGCGTATCAACGAGAGCCTAGGCACGAATGTCCTAAACGCCGAGGGCTTTGTCCTCTGCGGGGAAACACAAAACGCGTACTGCTTCATCACTTGTGCCGATGGCAAAGAGCTGCTTATCAGCGTCGATTACGATGAGAAAAACCGACTGACAGCCTGTCATGCCGTCTTTGAGGGAGAGGCAAGCGAGACGGTAAAACAGTTTATACCCATATATTTTGCGGCGTTTACACAGGAAAGCACCGACAAAGCCATAGCGGCACTCGGTGAATTGTCGGCGTTTTCGGTCGGCGCAGAGCTCAACGAGCTTGTTTACGAAACTGAAAACTATACCTTTACGCGTACCGCCGCCGATAACGAAACTGTGCTCTCCTGTGAAAAAATCAGTACTGCAGCGACCCGATCGGCATCGACGCAGACGCATTCAGCGTCAGAGGCGCCCTGACCCCCGCCATATACTCGTAATACCCCTGTGAGCCGACCATCGCAGCATTGTCGCCGCAATAAACAAGCTCCGGCAGATAGAGGCGGACGCCGTGTTCCTTACAGGCCTGTATCATTTTACGGCGCAGCACCGAATTGGCGCTGACGCCCCCTGCTAAAACCAGTGTTTTTGCGCCCGTATCGTCGGCGGCGCGCATACTGTTTTCTACAAGGCAGCCGGTCACCGCCTCGATAAACGACGCACCGACGTCAGGCACATTGAGCACATCCCCCCGCGCGGACGCATTGTGGACAAGGTTTACCGCAAAGGTCTTAAGCCCCGAAAAGCTGAAGTCATACGGGGCAGCAGCCACGCGCGGCCGCGGAAAGGCGAACGCCTTTGAATTGCCGTCTTTCGATTCTCTGTCCAAATTAACCCCTCCGGGGTACGGCAAACCGAGTTTACGCGCCACTTTGTCCATGACCTCACCGGCGGCGTCGTCACGCGTCCTGCCGAGTACCTCGAATTCCGTGTAGGAACGCACCTGAACGATATGGCTGTGACCGCCGGAAACAATCAGCGCGAGAAACGGCGGCTCCAAATTGGGACAGGTCAGATAATTGGCGGCGACATGAGCACGCAGATGATGTACCGGGATCAGCGGCAGCCCGGTCGACAGCGCCAGTCCTTTCATATAGTTGACGCCGACCAGCAGCGCCCCGATAAGTCCCGGCGCATAGGTAACCGCCAACGCGTCGATATCCGTAAGCTTAAGCCCCGCAGCCAATAGGGCGTCCTTTGTGATGTGGCAAACCGCCTCGGTATGACGACGCGACGCAATCTCGGGCACAACGCCTCCGTAGACGGCATGTTCGGCTATCTGTGAGGCGACAATATTTGATAACGCCGTCCTGCCGTCTTCGACGACAGCGGCGGCGGTTTCATCACAGGAGGATTCCAAAGCTAAGATTCTCATTATGATTCTCCGATTAAATACAAAGTATAGATTAAGGCATCCTCAACGGGTTTTTCATACATTTTCTTGATGACGCCCGCGTTAATAAAGCCGAAACGCTTATACAAAGCAATCGCCGCTGTGTTTGACTCCCGAACCTCCAGAGTGACAAACTGCGCGCCCTTTTCCTTTAACAAGCGGCATAACTCCGTAAGAAGCGCACGGGCAATCCCCTGCCGCCGGAAACGCGGTGACACGACAATATTGGTGATATAGCACTCTCCCGCAACCAAATGCGAACCGACATACCCCGCTGTTTCGCCATTAACACGGGCTGTCAGAAAGAGCGCCGTTTCGTTTTTAAGCTCGCTTCTCAGCGCGTTTTCGCTCCAAGGGACGGAAAAGCATTCGGTTTCAATTTGCGCGATAGTAAAAATGTCTTCTGCCGTCATGAACGTGATAAAAATCATATCAGCTCCGATTCGTCATACGTTTTGAAGGCGTAGCCCTGCTCTGTCAGATAATCCGCATTTTTCAGCGCCTTTCCTAAGCCCCTCACGACAGCATTCTGCGGATCCTTGACAACCGTCGTCCTGATAGATGTATACTCAGAGAGCAGTGTATCCATCCCAAAAAGCCTTGAGGTGCCGCCGGTCATGATGATGCCGTTTTCGGCGATATCCTTCAGCAGCTCGGGCGGCGTAATCTCCAAAACGCTTAATACCGCCTTACAGACGGCTTCCGAACTCTCGCGGATGGCAAAGCGGATTTCCTGCGCGGTTACCTCGAAATAAAAGGGCATCCCGTCGCCGGTCGATTTTCCGCGGGAGACCGCGGCAATCTCCTCGTTTCTTTTAACCGCCGCGCCGAGCTGCCTTTTAAGCTCCTCGGCGGTCTTTTCGCCAATAATGACACCGCGGTTAATGCGCAAATAATCAATGATGTTTTTATTCAGAAGCTCGCCGCCGATTTTGACTGACTTCGATACGGCGATGCTGCCCATCGTCACGACGGCAACATCGGCGGTGCCTCCGCCGATATCGACGACCATTGTTCCGAACGGCTTGTCGAGCGCGACCCCCGCCCCGACGGCGGCAGCCAGCGGCTCCTCAATCAGACAGACGCGTCCGGCTCCGGCACGCATAAACAGGTGAATAAGCGTTCTCTGTTCAAGGCTCGTGATGCCGACCGGCATACAGGCAGCCACCGTCGGACGAAAGACCTTGTTTTTGCAGATGCGCTCAAAAACCGTGCCGAGCATGAGCTGCGCCATTTCAAAATTGACGACGCTGCCGCCCTCCAGAGGCTTGTATACACGGTAAACCTCCGGACTGCGCCCGACCATATCACAGGCATTTTGTCCGACGGCGGCAAGACTGCCGTCGGCGCTCTCAACAGCGACGACCGACGGCTCGGACAAGACAATGCCCCTGCCCTCGATATACGCCTTAACACCCGTTGTGCCCATATCAATTCCGATTTTTAATCCGACCACAGAAATCCACCTATAATTATTTTTCTTAAATGAAGTGAAGAATAAATATTGCGGCAATTTTTAGTTTACAAAATAGATATTAGATGATAGACATTAGATTATAGAAACGCTGCGTAAAGAACCGCAAGCGGTTCTTTTTAAAAACGCTGACGCGTTTTTCAGTTGGCAATTTATTTATCCTTAAAAAAACATTCGAATGATTTATAAGCCATATAGACGTCGATTTTAGAAACGATTTCATAGGGCGAGTGCATCGACAGCACCGGTACGCCGAGGTCTACAACCTCCACATCGAGCATGGCGATGTCCTTGGCAACGGTTCCGCCGCCGCCGGCGTCAACCTTGCCCAGCTCCCCAATCTGCCACGCGACGCCGTTTTTATCCAGCATGGCGCGCACCTTGCCCAAAAATTCCGCCGACGCGTCAGAGGAACCGGACTTGCCGCGCGCACCCGTATACTTTGTGATGACGACTCCTTTGTTTAAAAAGGCAAAATTCCGCTTATCCGCGACATCCGGGAACGTCGGGTCAAACGCGGCGTTAACGTCTGCGGACAGACATTCGGATTTTCTTAAGGCCTCATACCCTACTGCGCCCTCGGCGCGCGCGAGGTCACTGATAAAATTCTTGAAATACACGCTTACCAGCCCCGTATTCCCCTGCGAACCGACTTCCTCCTTATCAGTCAATACCGTCACCGCCGTATACGCGGGATTTTTCGCTCCGAGCACGGCGGAGAGCGCCGGATAGGCGCAGACGCGGTCGTCATGACCGTATGAACCGATCATACTGCGGTCAAAACCGATATCCGACGCCTTGAACGCCGGAACGACCTCAAGCTCGGCGCTTAAAAAGTCCGCTTCGATAATGCCGTACTTCTCATGCAGCAAGTTCAGGATATTCAATTTGACAAGCTCGCTGCCCTTGTCGGAAAGAAACGGACGGCTGCCTACAAGTACATTGAGTTCCTCGCCCTTGATACCCTCGCCGAGCGTTCTTTTCGCCTGCTCCGCGCCCAGGTGCGGCAAAAGATCGGTGACGGCAAAGCACGGATCACCCTCGTCCTCGCCGACGCAAACTTTCACGACGCTGCCGTCTTTTTTGACGACGACGCCGTGAAGAGCCAACGGTATCGCGGTCCACTGGTATTTTTTGATGCCGCCGTAGTAATGGGTCTTAAAAAGGGCAAGCTCGTCCGCCTCATAGAGCGGATTGGGCTTTAAGTCAAGACGAGGCGAATCGATGTGCGCCGCCGCGATACGCACGCCCTCGGATACCGCTTTTTTACCGATTACGGCAAGAATCAGCGCCTTGCCGCGGTTGTTGGCATAGACCCGGCTGCCCGGGGCATACTTTTTGCCCGGCTCAAACGCAATAAACCCGCTCTTTTCGGCAAGCGCGACGGATAGTTCCACCGCTTCGCGCTCGGTTTTAGCGCCGTTGAGAAAACGTCTATACCCGGCACAGAAGGTATCCGCCGCGGCAACCGTTTTCTGATCGAGCGTCAGCGCCGCGTTTTTCGGCGCGTAGACAAGCTTTTTCTGCAATTCGTCAATCGGATTTTTCTTGGGCATGAATAGGCTCCTTTCAACTCATTCTGAGGGCTGCTAAAAGCGGCGCAAGCTCCTCATGAATATCGTAAGGCGGATAACAGCGTATGATAAAACCCGCCTCTGATTCGTAAAATTTGTCGGCGTACTGAGCGTTTAAGCGCAAAAACGCTTCGCTTTCGGACAGTCCGTCGCGCTCCATGATTCTGTTTAATCGTACAGCGTCGGGGGCTGACGCCACGACGACAATGTCGCAAAAATCCCCGATACCGCTCTCGATTAAGGCGGCAGCATCGAGCACGATGACTTTGGCACCCATCGCTTCGTGCTTTTCAATTTCCTTATCGACCGCTTCAATGATTGGCGGATGCGTCAGGCGGTTGAGCATCGTCAGCGACTCCTCGTCGGCAAACGCCTTTGCCGCGAGCGCTTTACGGTCAAGAACGCCTTTTTTTAGTATTTCCCGACCGAACGCTTTTACAAGTTTCTTATGAAGACGCTTATCGCCGTCAACGACGGTTCTCGCGACAACATCGCAGTCAATGACGGCGGCACCCTTATCGGCAAGAATGCGCCCAACCGTCGATTTACCCGCACCTGTCTTGCCGGTCAATCCCACAAGCCTATAGGCGCGTTTCTCGGCGTCTTTTTCCTCAAGATCGATAACGCGAAAGGAAGCCGCCCTCATGAGCCGGTTTGCCACGGCAAGCCCGACGCCATCGGTATCCGGAAACATCGCGTAACAGCGTTTTTTGTCGAGCGCGTCCACGCTGCGCAAGGCGGAAAAGAGAGAATGCGCCTGCGCCTTACTGTCGCCCCGCTTGCCATAGGTGACAAAAGGAATAAAAAGACCGTCCTCCTCGCCCTCGAAAACAAGCGCGCAAACATTGGCATCCTTTTGTTCGTTGACATAGCGGCGAAAGTCGTCGGGTGTGGCATTCACAAGCAATATGTCCGTTTTCGGCGCATAGTGTTTATATTTCATGCCCGGGCTTTTAGGTTTTTCGTCGTCGGAAAGCGGCGACAGCGCGGCGTGGTTTAACCGGACATCCCCCAAGACGGCACGGAGTGCTTCCAAAGTAATTCCGCCGGGACGCAAGATTTCCGGAACGCTGCCGGTCAGCGATAATACGGTCGATTCCAATCCGACGGCACAGTCACCGCCGTCGAGAATCAGCGGTATCCTGCCGTTCAAGTCGTCGTATACATGATGCGCCGCGGTCGGGCTCGGACTGCCCGACAGATTAGCGGACGGCGCGGCAAGAGGTACTCCGCACGCCTCAATGAATGCTTTGGCGACCGGGTGGGACGGCATTCTGACCGCCACGCTCGGCAGCCCTGCCGTCACAACGTCCGGTACCCTTTCGCTTTTCGGCAACACCAGCGTCAGCGGTCCCGGCCAGAAACGTTCGGCGAGCAACGCGACAGTATCGGGGATTTCGCTTACAAGCTCACTTAACTGCGCGAGTGATGCGATATGTACAATCAGAGGATTGTCAGCCGGACGCCCCTTTGCCTCAAATATTTTCATGACGGCGCTTTCGTCAAAGATGTTCGCCGCCAGCCCGTACACCGTTTCGGTGGGCATAGCGACAACCTCACCGCGCCGTATCAGCGCCGCGGCATTTTTAAGCGATTCTTTACTTTGTGCCGTTACGGGTATGAGTTCAGTTCTCATAATTTCCTTCGCTTGATTTCAGCTTTTCGGCGGTGTCGGCGGTGATGAGCGCGTCAATGACCTCGTCCATATCGCCGTTTAAGAATGCTTCCAAACGGTAGATCGTCAGACCGATCCGGTGGTCAGAAACACGTCCCTGTGGGAAGTTATATGTCCGTATACGCTCGCTGCGGTCGCCGGTGCCGACCTGTGAGCGGCGCTCGCCCGCAATCTGTTCGTTCTGCTTTTCGCGTTCGGCCTCAAGAAGACGCGAACGCAGAATCTTCATGGCTCTGTCCTTGTTTTTATATTGGCTGCGCTCGTCCTGACACTCCACAACCGTACCGGTCGGAAGATGCGTAATACGAATAGCCGACTCGGTCTTATTGATGTGTTGACCGCCTGCGCCGCTTGAACGGAATGTGTCAATCTGTAAATCCGTCGGATTGATGTCGAGTTCAACCTCTTCGGCTTCGGGCAGAACGGCGACGGTCACCGTCGAGGTGTGGATGCGCCCCTCCGATTCGGTTTCCGGTACGCGCTGGACACGGTGTACGCCGCTTTCAAATTTAAACCGCGAATACGCGCCCTCACCCTCAATCATGAAGCTGATTTCCTTGAACCCGCCAAGCTCCGTTTCGTTGGCATAGAGAATATCGGGTTTAAAACCCTTCTGCAGCGCATACATTGAATACATACGGAACAAGACACCGGCAAAGAGTGATGCCTCTTCGCCGCCGGCTCCGCCGCGTATCTCGACGATGACGTTTTTATCGTCGTTCGGGTCACGCGGCAGCAGTAAAACCTTTAGCTTTTCTTCATATTTTGTGATTCTTTGCGTCGTTTCTTCAAGCTCCTCCAGGAGAAAGGCGCGCATTTCGGAGTCATTCGGCTGAGATAGCAACATTTCTGCCTCAGCGTGAGCCCACTGTGCCTCCCTGAGCGTGCGGAATGCTTCAACGACAGGCGTCAGCTGTTTGAGCTCACGCATCAGCGCTTTATATTTTTCCTGATCCGAAACGATGCCGGGCAGGCACAGCTCTGCGTGGACCGCCTCGAACCGCGCCTCGACATTGTCAAGCTTTGGAAACATCTTCATTACCTCGGATTACTTTTTTAATGCCCTTTTCGGCCTTTGCCCGCGGTATTAAAAACACACGGGAACACCCCTGACAGGACAGACGGAAATCCATACCCGAGCGCAGCACCGTAAAATAACGGCAGCCGCACGGGTGCGGCTTCTTCATTTCTAAAATATCGCCGACAAGGACCTCCAACACGACACCCCTAAATGAAAATAATGATATTCACGTATGAAATATTATATCACGCTTTTACATAGATTTAAATAGATAATTTAAAAAACAGAAGATAGGTGATATCGTGACTAAATTCCGACCCGAGGGGAAACTGCTCGGTACCGAGAGCAACCTGTACTATCTTTCGTCCGAGGAACGGCTGCGCGAAGCTGCGGCGAAGCGCGTCGTACTCGAAGCACGCGCGGTCGTCTGCGACTGCGACCACAATCTGCACGTCGAGTTAGGCTGTATGCGCGGCATCATTCCGCGCGGCGAATGCGCTTTGGGAATCGAGGAGGGATTTACGCGCGATATCGCCATCATCTCAAAGGTCAACAAGCCCGTTTGTTTTATCGTTACGGGCTTCACCGAGCTTGCGGGTAAACACGTCGCTTCGTTAAGCCGACGCACGGTGCAGGCCGCGTTTACGGCGGACTGCGAAAAGTTCTCCTGCGGCGACATACTCGACGCGGTCGTCACTCATCTCGAAAGCTTCGGGGCGTTCTGTGATATCGGCTGCGGGGTGACTTCTTTACTCCCCATTGACAGTATTTCCGTTTCGAGAATCCCCCACCCCAATGCCCGTTTCTCCGTCGGCGACAACATACGCGGTATCATCAAAGGCTTCGATGACAAGGGGCGCATCACCCTTTCCCATAAGGAGCTTTTAG
>CAZEXA010000026.1:22584-24789 GCA_964516565.1 uncultured Eubacteriales bacterium
TGGGAAGAAAACGCCGAGGCGTTTACCGTCGGGGAAACCATCGGCGGCATCGTACGGAGTATCGAGGATTACGGCATTTTCGTAGAGCTTGCCCCCAATCTCGCGGGGCTGGCTGAATACATCCCGAATGTTTCGGTCGGCGAAACGGTCGCCATTTACATAAAGAGTATGATTCCCGAAAAAATCAAGATCAAGCTCGTCATCATCGACTCAGCCGGAGAAACCTTTCCGCGTAAAAAACTTAAGTATTTTTATAACGGCAACCATATTGACTATTTCCGCTATACGCCAAAAAACTGCGATAAGCTTATTGAAACGTTTTTTACTTGAAGTTTTCTGACAAATATTGTATACTATGAAAAGATGGATTGCTTGGGAATGAAATAAAAATAAGGATGTTAGCTTATGCAGTATAGCGAATATACGAACGGTGAAAAAATATCCAAGCTCGGCTTCGGGCTCATGCGTCTTCCGCTGAAAAGTCCCGACAGCGACAGCGTTGATTTCGAAGAGGCGGAGCGGCTTCTGAAAATCGCCATTGACAGCGGTATCAACTACTTTGATACCGCTTATCCCTATCACGGCGGCGAGTCGGAGGAGTTTGTCGGCAAGGCGCTGATGAAGTATCCGCGTGAGAGCTTCTTTTTGGCGTCGAAGCTTCCGGGCTGGTTTTTAAAGACCAACGCTAATCCCATTGACGTGCTTGAATTTCAGTTAAACCGCTGTAAGACCGGCTATTTTGACTTCTATCTGCTCCACAGCGTCACCGAGGACCTGATTGATATCTATAAAAACACGAGGTCCTACGAACTGCTGCGCGAAAAGAAAAAAGAGGGCGTTATTAAAAACCTCGGCTTTTCTTTCCACGGCGGTCTACCCCTGTTTGAGCAGCTTCTTTCCGATTATGAATGGGATTTCGTCCAGATACAGCTCAATTATTACGACTGGGACGCCCAGAACGCAAAAACGCTCTACAAGATGCTTCTGGAGCGGCATATTCCCTGTATCGTCATGGAACCGGTACGCGGCGGCTCCCTCCACAAGCTCAATGACGAGGCACGCGCCGCACTGAACGCGCTTTCCTCCGACGCGTCTTGCGCGTCTTACGCGCTGCGCTTCGCCGCGCAGCTTCCCAATGTCTTAACCACCTTGAGCGGCATGTCCGATGAGGCGCAGCTACGCGACAATATTAAAACCTTTTCGGGAAAACTCCCCTTAAGCGAAGCAGAATCGGAAGCCGTCGCCGAAGCGACCGTCCTGTTTCGCAAGAATTTCGCCGTCCCCTGCACCGCTTGCGGCTACTGTGTGAAAAGCTGTCCCTCGGGCGTGTGTATTCCCGATATTTTTTCCGTCTATAACGACTACAACATTAAGCGCGATACCCACGAATTCGAGGCTGCCTACGCCTCTATCCCCGAAGGGGGACGCGCCGACGCCTGCGTGGAGTGCGGCGCATGCACCGCCATGTGTCCCCAGAAGATTGAGATACCGAAAAAGCTGAAAAAGATTCGTGAGATGAGTTTTAATGATTAACATTACACCCCGTGCGGGCTTCACCGTCACGGCGCATACAGGCTCCATGCACACAAGAGCGAATTCCGCGGCTTCTGTCGCCGCTTCGATTCGGTACGGCGCGGATATTACCGAGATGGATGTCACGTTCAGAAAGGACGGCACGCCCGTCATCATTCACAGCGCCTCTCCGAAGGACAATGAGGGGCTTTTATTCTCTAAAGCGCTTGAAGCTGTTGCCAAAAGCGATATGCTGCGCATGAACCTTGATCTCAAGGCCTTTTGGAACACCGCCGCCGTACAGAACGCGCTTATCGGCGCCGGACTGCTTGAACGGGCATTCTATACGGGTGTTTTTGAAAAAAACGCAAAGGAAGTCAGAAATGGTTCTCCGCTCGTTCCTTATTATATCAACGCCTCGTTAAGCCCCTCTGAACGCGACAGCCAAGACGCGTTGAACGCACTGGCGGAACGAATACGCGGTTTTGGCGGCGTGGGCTTAAACATCCACTATCCTTGCTTAAACCATAAAGTCGTCGAGGTCATGCATGAACACGGCTTGCTCGTATCGGCGTGGACGGTACACTGTAAAGCGGATATGGAAGCCTTGATTGCAATGGGCGTTGACAATATCACGACCAAAAACCCCGCTAAGCTACGCGCCGTGATCGGCGCGGCCTCAAAGGGCTGAAA
>CAZEXA010000027.1:0-24612 GCA_964516565.1 uncultured Eubacteriales bacterium
AAACTCCCGCCTACGCCCGCCGTCTGCAATTCGGCAGCGACGGAAAATTCACCATCCTCCAACTTTCGGACATTCAGGACGGCGCGACGCTCAATCCCGTCACAAAAGAAATTATTGTACGGTCTATTGAAACCGTAAAACCCGATTTTATCGTTCTCACGGGTGACAATATCGCGGGCTACAACTGTGATTCCGGCATGGATGCCGTTGACAGCGTCCTCGTCAAGACCGCTATCGACCGCTATATGTCGGTCTTCGAGGAATACGGTATTCCCGTAGCCATGGTTTTCGTCAACCATGATGCTGAGTGCGGCGTAACAAAAGAGGAACAGATGGCCATGTATACGCAGTACAGCTGTTTCATCGGCTATGACGAAGGCGACAGCGTCTACGGATGCGGCAACTACAATGTCCCTATCTACTCCTCGACCGACAACAGCAAAATATCCTACAACCTCTGGATGATTGATTCCAATATGTATGACGTTGACTCAAGCGGCAACAACAACGGCTACGACTATGTCCGTCAGGATCAGCTCGACTGGTACAGAAGCACCGCCGACACCTTGAAAGCGGACAACGGCGGCGTTGCCGTACCGTCAATGGCCTTCCAGCATATCGTCGTACCCGAGGTCTATGATTATCTTCTTGAGGTTCCCGAGGGAACCGAGGGCGCTATATCCGGTAACGGCAAATACTATGTCCTTGACCCTGCCCTCACCAGAGCCGGTGTCTTACATGAGGCGCCTTGCCCGTCAAACACCAACGGCGGCGAATTTCAGGCAATGGTCGATCAGGGCGATGTTGTCGCGATGTTTTTCGGTCATGACCATGTTGACACCTATGAGATAGAGACACCCGCGGGCATCGATCTTGTCTGCTCGCCCGGCTGCACCCTTTCCTCTTACGGCGACGAGGTACGCGGCTGCCGTGCCATCGTTCTCGATGAAGCCGATCTTTCCGTCTATACGACCCACGCCTATAATCATGAAGAGCTGTTTTTTGGCGACGACACGGCGGAGCTCCATTACAAAATGTACGCCTCCGAAATTCCGCTGGAAGAGCGCATCCCCGCCGGCATGCTGTATGTTTTTAATAAATACATTCTAAATATTTTAGAATTCGCTATGTCCCTCACCAAAGTGAACTAAAAAACGAAAATTTTTGTAAAGTTAAAGAAGACCCGAGAGCCCGGGTCTTCTTTAAATTTTATATTATTTTACCGGCAGCGCCCAGCCTTTTTATTTTGCGTTAAGCTCGGTGGCGAGCATCTCGCGCACCTGCGGCATCAGTTCCTTGACGGCTTTCCTGTCCATATCCTTAGTCTCAATGGGCGGGAACACCTTGACGCGGATATTGGTCGCCGTGATGTTGCCCTTTTCCTCAAAGGCCTTGCGGGAGCCGTCTATGAGCAGCGGAATGACCTTACAGTGGGTCTTTTCAACAATCTTGTACGCGCCGTTTTTGAACTCGCCGAGCTCCCCGGTCTTTGAGCGCGTCCCCTCGGGAAAGATCACCATGCTGCGTCCGCTGTTGATCATTTCCGCCGCCGCGTCGAGCGCCTTTATGGCCTCGCGGGCGTTCTGCCGATCGATGAACACGCAGTCCATCAGCCGCATACAATCTTTTACGATGGGAATGGACGCAGCCTCCTTTTTGGCGATGAAGGCACAGGGCTTTTTCAGGCACATCAGTACTGCGGGAAAATCGAAAATGCTCTGGTGGTTGGCGACGAACAAGACAGCCTCGTCATCGGGGATATTCTCTTCACCCTCCACGGTATACATAACGCCCGCGGCGGCGACCTGCGGTATCATCCAGTCGAGGACGAGCTTATCGACATAGGGCTTATATGTTTTGTAGTCGCCCGTCTTATAAAGCAACTCTGCCTTGTGCTTTTTGGGCAAAATACCAATCAGCGAGCCGCCGAAGCGCGTAAACCAAAGAATCGTTTTTGCGGATTTCATATTATACCCCTCTTATCCCTGTTTGGCTTTCTTCACCTGAGCAATCATATCGGTGAATACTCCGGCGATGATGTGGGCGGTATTCGGCCCTAAGGAGTTGGTTTCTTCATAGTGACGCCTATCGAGCCGGTCGCGCACCTGATCGATATACGGAAGATCGGCATTGAGCATGAAATCGTTGGGGGTGACGATGTAGCCGATTTCGTCGTTGGAAAGCCCGAAAACGAGCAGGCCGTTGTCGTCCGCAAGCTGCTGAAGAGGCACCGGATTCTCCTCTGGGGGCTTGCCCTCGGCCGACTGCTCCGCCGACAGATAGCCGCCGTAGACAAGCTCCGGATAAATCTCTCCCGGTAAAAGCAACATATGACAGTCGCCGATTTCATAATAGCTCATCTCGGTAAGCAGTCCAAGATTGATTTTCCCGCGGCCGATGTCATAGGGCACGGCAGGGATAATATGGGTCTTGGCGGCGGCGATCAGGACATAGTTCTCGGCCTCGACGTAAAATTCCTGACGGATAAAATTGATTTTCGGTTCAAGTTTTTTCTCGTTGTCGATTGAAAGCGCGATCCCGGCAAGCTTCTGCCCGGTAATCATCGTTGATTTCTCATTGTCCTCGTCCATCGGGTGCATACTGAGAAGTCCCCCGATAGCCCCGACAAAATAGGCGACCTCCGCTCCGGTTTTTTCCATGATCTCCCGGCGCAGGTAGCACGGGAAATCGGCGCTGACCTTCGTATTCTTGCCCTGTAAGGATTCGGAATGCGAGGCAAAATTGAGGATATACACCTCGCGGCCGCCTTCTTTCGGCACGAAACGGAGCCTTGTCATCAGCGTGCTCTTGACCTCGGGCAGCCGTGAATCGCGCTGCCAGGTGTCGGGAACATCCTTGGCGCCCCAAAATATCTCGCCGTCACGCCGGTCCTCGTAAGCGAGCTCGACGGCCTTTTTGACGCCCTGACGGACGATCTCGCAGAATTCGGGGTCGCGCCCCGTCTTTTTCGGGATTTTCTTGCCGATGGTCGGTCCCCAAAGCCCCATGGTGTCGAGGGCGGCATGATCGTGAGTGCTGAAAATGTTGATTGCCCGGCAACCCGTCTTTTTCTTAAACTCAGACAGTGACTCCTGAATGATGTCGGTATCATACTTGAACAGCCCGATGGTGTCCGTAGACACAAACACGACGCCGCCGCGTCCGGAGTTGTCGTCAATCCAAACCGCATGCACCATTTGGTCGTCGAGCACATCGGTGGCAGGGTTGTTCCCGCGATACCCCGCGACGTAGAACGGCCGCGCATGGATGTCGGACGGCATGATGACGGTCTTGCCGAACCCGACGGTGAAATAATCCGCCTTGGCTTCGGCAATATAGTCAAATTTTCCTTCGGGAAGCTCCGGCGGGGGGGTTTTTATAAAACGCTTTTGCGCGTTTTTGGACATTCTGCCGGCAATCGCGCCGGTTGCGAAACCGAGTAGGTTCATGTGTTTTTCTCCCATCTAACTATAATCAAATTGAAGTCTTATCCGCTCTAAGAAACATCAGATGTCAGATATCAGATGTCAGATTTGAAAGGGTCTGCGACGCTGTTAATAATATTATAAGTTTAGCAAAGAATGTAATAAAATACAAGCTTTTTTACCAATCTATTGCCAAAGCCCGAATGCTTATGCTAAAATAGATTTATGATTTGCGCAAAGGAGTGGAAAACGTGACCTATGATTTTACGGGGCTGAATATCATTGCCTCGGATACCGCCGGGCTCTACGCCGCCGAGCTGTTTTCTGACGAGCTGGAGAAGCGCACCGGACGCCGTCCGCATACGGGAAAAGCTTTTCCGAATCCAACAGTGACCTTTTTATCATGCGGTGACGAGCGTCTGCCCGACAACGACTGCTTTGAGATACTACAGGCCGAAAACGCGGTCACCGTGTACGCGCACGGCATACGCGGCTTCATTTACGGCTATTCGCTGTTTTTACGCAAAAGCCTGTATGCCGGGAAAAATATCACGCTGATTAAAAATCTCGGCGGTAGATATATCCCCGATAAAAAAATCCGCGGTCACCAGATCGGCTACCGCGGCACCCCGAACACTTACGACGCGTGGGATACCGCGCAATATTTCCGCTACTATCTCGATATGATGGCGTTCGGCTGCAACATCTGTGAGCACATTCCCTATGAGAAGGGGCATCCTGCTCCCAATGCGCTGATGCGCTTTGACGAGGAGGAGCTGCTCATCGAGGCCTCGGCGCTTGCCGACAAGGTGGATATGGACGTTTCCCTCTGGTTCCCAAACAACGGCAACGAAACCGAGGAGGAGGCCTTGGAGCGCCGCCGCAAGCTTTTTGAGCGCATCCCCCGGCTCGATGTGGTGTTCCCCCCCGGAGGCGACCCCGGCGAGCTGTACGCCGACGACTTTTTGGTCCGGTGCCGTAAAATTGCCCAAGAGCTGAAAAAAAGTCACCCGAACGCGAAGATGTACCCCTCCGCGCAGAAGCCGCACGAATACCCCGATTGGGGCTGCGCCTTCGCCGAGGAACTAGAAAAGCTGCCCACGGAAATCGACGGCTTTATCATGGGACCCAACCACGCCTTCCCGATTCACGAGTTGCGTAAAAAGATTCCGTTAAAGTACCCGATGCGCTTCTATCCCGACATTACGCACAATGTGCGCTGTGAATACCCTGTCCATTACCTGCTCGACGATTGGCATTTCGCGCTGGCAAGCTGCCTCGGGCGCGAGAGCGTCAACCCGCGGCCGACCGAATACCGCACGCTTCACCGGCAGACAAGAGGTTATGTTACCGGCAGCGTCAGTTACTCAGAGGGCGTGAATGACGACGTCAATAAAATGGTCTGGAGCGACATGGATTTTTACGGCGAGACCGACCTGCGCACGACGCTTCTCGACTATGCGCGATGCTTTTTTTGGGACGTACCCGCCGAAAAAATCGCCGACGGCATCCTCTGCCTTGAGCAAAACTGGCAAGGCGACCCGGCGGAGAATCCGCTCATCGACTTCACCCTCGATGGTTTCGTTTCCCTGTCCGAAGAGTTCCCGTCCATAAACGAAAACTGGCGTTTTAACCTTTGCCTGTTCAGGGCTGTCTGCGATGCGGTCGTACGCCGCCGCCGTCTTTTTGAATTAGACCTCATCGAGCGCGCGCGCTTCAGTCTTGAGTCCGGCGACATCGATAAGGCGATTTCAATTCTCGAAACGCCGTTCTCCCGCGAATACCGGAAGCTCCGTGAAAGACTGGACACGCTCGGCGGTGTTCTCTTCAATCAAATCGGGATCCAACTCGATGTCGAGCACTATCACGCGCAGAACCCCGAGCGCGGCGCGGTGCTTGACACCATCGACCAGCCGATCACCGACAAGACATGGTTTTTAAACCGCCTCGCCTACGCGAATTCGCTGCCCGCCGACGAGCACAGCGGCTTCATCACACGCCTGCTGAACAGAAATATCGTTGAGGGCGACGAATTCTATTTTTCTATGGCGCTGCACGGCTTCGAGAAACTGAACACCCGTCCCAAGGGTGAGTTTTATATCAACTTCCAAGGAGACCGGATCAAGGCAAACAACGGTCAGATGCCGATGTGTATGCTGAAGCTCTACGACGACTATCAGCTGACTGCGAGGCTCGGCGCCTTCAAACCGGACACCGACTATGTGCTGAAAGTAACCTTCTCCACCGGCAACATCATTCCGGTCGTAAAGCATCATCGGGTCATCGCCAACGGCCATGTCATTTATGACGGCCGGCAGTACGGCGGCGAGAAGGACGAGCAATTCGACCGCGAAATGCTCTGCCCCGGCTATGAGACCGCCGCCTACATCCTGCCGAGGGATGTCTTCGAGAACGGAACGCTTGAGCTGGAAATCTATGAGGAGCACGTCGGCGTACACCTCTGTGAGTTCTGGATCACAAAAAAGAAATAAAGAGGAACAAATTATGAAAATTGTTGTCAGTGAAACCGCCGCCGCCCTCGGTATAGCCGCCGCACAGAGCGCCGCGGCGTATTTGCGCGCTACCATCGCCGAAAAAGGCTACGCCCGCATTGTCGTTTCCACCGGCGCGTCCCAGCTACCGATGTTTGAGGCGCTGATTGCGGAGGATGTCGATTGGACTAAAATTGAAATGTTCCATCTCGACGAATACGTCGGGCTGCCCGAAACGCACATCGCAAGCTTTCGCAAATATCTCAAAGAGCGCTTCGTATCAAAAATTCCGTTGATGAACGCAGTTTTTGTCAGCGGTGACCCGAAGGATATTCCCGACCTCACCGAAAAGCTGACGGCGCGCCCTGTTGACCTCGGTCTTATCGGCATCGGGGAAAACGGCCACATTGCCTTTAACGACCCACCCGCCGATTTTGACACGAGAGAGAGCTACCTTGTCGTCAATCTCGACGACGACTGCAAAAACCAACAGGTCGGCGAGGGCTGGTTCGCCACGCTAAACGACGTTCCCAAACAGGCGATATCCATGTCTGTATGGCGTATCATGCAGTGCGAGAAAATCATTTCGGTCGTTCCTTACGCGGTCAAGGCATCGGCAATAAAAAAGACGTTTACAAACGGCATCACGCCCAGAGTCCCCGCAACGATGCTGAAAACTCATCCCGATTGGGAGCTGTATCTCGACAAGGACAGCGCCGCGGACACGGTGTTCCCTAACTGAGACGCAAAAGAAAGACGTTTGCCGCGGCAACCATCCGTGATGTTTTTAAAACGTGTGGTTTTCCGGAATGTCCTGCCCCTGTTTTTTTAAAAGTAAGGCGGCTCTCCGGAAAACCGGTGAGTCCGCCTTTTTTGCCGCTTTTTCAGCGCGTAGTGGTGGGGATTGCTTGACTTACCACGTCGCTGGCGTTTGTCACGAGATCACCGATGGCACCGTTCTCGCCGCTCACGGACGTGTCGCTGATCTTACCGTCCTGTAAGCTACCCGTAGTGGCTATTGTCGTGGCGGTCGTCAATGTGGTCGTTCTGGTGGTTGTGTTATTGGTCCCCATGGTTCCACAGGCACCAAGTACCGCCAGAGCACACAGCACAAAGGCCGCGATTCCTATTTTCAATGCTTTCATCATTTTCACCTCTTCATCAAAATGGCATACGCCTGTTTCAGTTTACCCTCTGGCGCGGCAATTATTCATTTTGTCAAAACGCCGCCCTCAGTATAGAGCAGGACGAGAATTTGTTCCTCAACGCCTGTATCCGGGTTCAAATAAACCAACAGTTCCTGTCCGTCCTCGCCGGTACAAAAATATTCATAGGTAAATTTTTCTTTTTCTGAATCCGTCGGAATGATGGCTTTTTGCACCTTGCCAACCGTGAGAAAGCTGCTGAGAAGCTTCTGCGCACCGGAGGTCGTATATTTGGTCTGTGCGGGAATGTCATGTTTTTTATGGTTCATGATATACCCTCGCGCATCAATGGAAAGCACGTCGCCGGTATCAAGAGCGACACTGACCTTAATTAAGTCGGTATAACAGACGACGCCGTCCTGTACATAAGCAAAGTTAATGGTACAGATACCGTCATTGGTCAGATAATAGCTTTCTTTCATATGGTCATAACCGTGTTGTTCCAGATATTTACGCGCATTTTTTACAGCCTCAGTCTGTGTGAGCTTCTCCTCACCGGCATAGCGCGAGCTGAGCAGATAACAGACGAACCCGCCATATTTTGTGACTGCGATGGTAAAATCCGGTCCGCTGAATATATAGGAAGGCAAACTGCTGTTTTCCTCTTGTCCACCGGTCAGCGTGTCGGCCTGAACATTGAGATATTCCGCGGCGATCTGTAAGGCAGTATCGGCGCTGATTGCCTTTTTGCCCTTGGTCAATGTAGGTTCTTTTTTATTGACATGATCAGAAAACGGACCGTCATAGATCAGCTCCGGGTATTCTGCAAGCGATTCCTCCGCATCGGAAAGTGCGCCGTTAAAGCTGATTTTCGCCGTATCCGACGCCGCGGCGATAGTTTCCACCTTTTTCTCCTCGGAAAAATCGAGATTGCCGATCTGCTGCTCAGACAGCAGATACCCAATCTGCTGGGACAGCGATCCTGCGATGTCCTTGAGCGAAAACAGGCTCTTGGCTTCTTTAGCCGTTATGGTCCCGCCGTTGGCGGCCTTCTTGTTGAGTGACATGGTATAATCCCCGACCTGCGACAAAAACTTATAGGTGTTGACAAGCTCGCTGTGCTGTGCCGGAAGCTCTGACAGCGCGTTCTTTGCCGCGCTGCTCTCCATCCAAAGCTGCGCCGCGAGGGTCGCGAGCATCGGCGATGAGCTGGCGTAAGCACCCTTTTGCAGATTGGTATGAATGCTCTCCATATAGCTCGAAAGCTCTGACAACGCCCGCTGCTGTGATACGCGAACGGTTGTTTTAAATTTTTTTGCCTCGAAATAATTGACAGCCCCGAATGCTGCTAATACGACGACCAGCGCCGTCAACATACTGATGAGCCTGATTCTTCCGCGCCGGCTCCTTAACAATTTCATATTGATACCCCTTTGCATTGTTTATGATTTTAAATTCTCCAAGGTATAAAAAAATATGTGTATAAGCGTGCTTTTATTTGCAAAAAGCCGAAAGATAGTATATAATAATATAGTTAAGGTAACAATAGTGGGATTATGCTCAGAAAGAAGCATCGTTATGTATTTTGACAGCAGCGCGACGACAAGACCCTGCGCAGAGGCCGTTTCAGCGGCGCTCGAATGTATGACGGAAAACTACGGCAATCCCTCTTCGCTGCATTATTTAGGTATAAAAGCCAATGATGCTTTGTCGCTTGCCCGGCAAAGGGTTTCCGACGCCATCGGCTGTAAAAAGGAAAATTTTTATTTTGCGCCGTCGGGGACGATTGCCAATAACGCGGCGATTTTCGGCACCTATGAACGTCTCCGCCGCGACGGCAACAGGATTGTCACCACCGCGCTTGAACATCCGTCAGTACAAGGCCCGATACGGCGGCTCGCCGAGCAATACGGTGTTGAGGTCATCACTCTGTTGCCGGGCAAAGACGGTGCCATCAGCGAAAGGGAGCTTTTTGAAACCATCGACAAAAATACCGTGCTTGTCAGTATTATGGCGTTGAACAACGAAACAGGCGTCCCGATGCCGATTGCCGCGGCACGGCAGGCGGTCATGCGGGCTAAGTCGCCGGCGGTCATTCATTCCGACTGCGTACAGGCGTTCGGAAAAATCACTATCGCGCCAGCGGTTCTTGGGGCAGACCTTATCACCGTCAGCGCGCATAAAATACATGGGCTGAAAGGGGTCGGCGGACTGTACGCTAAAAACCTGAACCGGCTAAAGCCCTTGTTCCTCGGCGGCGGACAGGAGGAAGCCCTTTTCTCCGGCACCGAACCGATGCCCGCCATATGCGCTTTCGGCGCGGCAGCCGCGGCGTTGCCCGACATACAGACGGCTCTCGATTATATCAGCATCCTGAAAAAACGGCTGCTCACGGCACTCGAGGGCTGCGACAGAATCGTCATCAACTCTCCCGCTAATGCGCTGCCCTATATCGTTAACCTGTCCGTTCTCGGTATGCCCTCACAGCCGATTGTCAATGCGCTGTCCGAAAAGGGACTCTGTATTTCCGCCGGCTCTGCCTGCAAGAAGGGACAACGCAGCACGGTGCTCACCGCCATGAAGCTCCCCCCCGCCGTCATCGACAGCGCCGTGCGCGTCAGTTTCTCACGCTTCAATACCGAAAGCGAAGTCGACCTTCTCGCCGACGCCCTTCTCGGTTTAACAAAAAAATAAAGACGAGGTTAAAATGAAAGAGGTCATTTTGATCAAAAACGGCGAGCTTGCCTTGAAGGGACAGAACCGTTCCACCTTTGAGGATGTTCTCGTTAAAAACTTAAAATACCGCCTGCGCTCTTTCGGCGAGTTTTCGTATACGAAAGCGCAGTCTACGGTCATCATCGAACCGAAAAATGAGGCAATCAACTTTGACGCCGTCGAAGACGCCGTGTCGAAGGTGTTCGGCGTCGCCGCCTACGCGCTCGCGGCGGCACTGCCTAAAGATATGGATACGATTCTCGAACAGGCGCCGGACTACTTGAAAAACGAGCTTTCGCTCGCCTCGACTTTCAAGGTTGAAGCAAAGCGTTCCGATAAAAGATTTCCCTTAACGTCACCGGAGATTTCCGCCGCGCTCGGGGAAAAGCTCCTTTTAACATTCGGTCATTTAACCGTCGATGTGAAGAATCCCGAGGTCACCGTGACCGTAGAGATACGCGACACCTGCGCATTCGTGCGCGCCGACCAGAAAAAAGGTGCGGGCGGCTTGCCCACGGGTACTTCCGGACGCGCGGCGCTCTTGATTTCCGGGGGTATCGACAGCCCCGTGGCAGGATATATGATGGCAAAAAGAGGGCTTGAGCTTATCGCCGTCCATTTTGTCTCACCGCCCTATACCTCAAAACGCGCCGAGCAAAAGGTACACGAGCTGCTTTCAAAGCTCTGCGCCTACTGCGGACGCATCCGCCTGTATGTAGTTCCGTTCACAGAGGTGCAGGAACAAATCCGCGACAACTGTGCCGAGGACTACGCGACGATTATCATGCGCCGTTTTATGATGCGTGTCGCCGAGCGTGTCGCGCAGAACGAACACTGCGAGGCGCTTGTCACCGGTGAAAGCGCCGGTCAGGTCGCAAGCCAGACCGTCTGGGCGATTGCGTGTACCGACGCGGTTGCCTCGATGCCTGTTTTTCGGCCGCTCATCGGCATGGATAAAGAGGAAATCATCGCTGTTTCGCGGAAAATCGACACGTTCGATATTTCCGTACAGCCGTTTGAGGATTGCTGTACGGTCTTTACCCCGCGCCATCCGCGCACCCATCCCAAACTGGCTGACGTTTTATTAACGGAGACTGCGCTCGATGTGACGGCACTTTGCGAACGGTGTTTACAAAATGCCGAAAAATTGACAATCGAAAGCCGCGGGGTAACAGGCCATGACTGATGAGGAACTTGATGTTTTGGCAACCGCGCTGTATACGCGCCTAAGCGCTGCGGGAATGACGCTGTCCGCCGCGGAATCGTGCACGGGCGGTCTTTTCGGAAAAATTGTTACGGATATCAGCGGCGTGTCAGACGTCTACATGGGCGGCGTTTGCACCTATTCCAACAAGGCAAAAACTACGCTTCTCGGCGTGATGCCTGAGGCGCTCGCTGTCCATGGGGCGGTCAGCGAAACGGTCGCCGCCGCAATGTCTGAGGGCGTCTGCCGCCTGTTCCAAACCGACGCGGGCGTCGGTATCACGGGTATCGCCGGACCGAAATCAGACGACACCGAAAAACCCGTTGGGCTGATTTACGTTTCTGTGACCGTGCGCGGACAGACCGTCGTTAAAAAGCTTTGCCATTCATTTACGGACAATGTCCGCGACCAAAACCGCCGCGCCGCTGTCAGGGCGGCTCTCCTGAGCCTGACAGAAAGGATACCGGTTCCCGGAAAGGAAAACTGACATGACTGAAGATAAACATTCCGAAGAAGAAAAGGATGCCGTTTTAAGCGAGCAAACCGCCGCCGAAAACAGCCAAAACGACAAGGAAGCTGCCGCCGATGTGACGGGTTCTCCCGACGACGGTCTTTCCGACGAGCAGGCTCTAACCGATGAAACGCCGGTGCAAACGGAAGCTGCACCCGATGTGACAGAGTCCCCCGACGACGGCACCTCCGATGAGCAGACTATAACCAAAGAAGCGCCGGGGCAAACAGACGAAAAACCAAAAAAGCGCGGATTAAAAATCTTTCGCAGGGTCATCTGCATCATTTCGGTCATCGCGTTTCTCTGTTCAGGTACGGTTATCGTAAAACGCGGCGTTGAATACTATCGGATGAAGCAAACCGAATCCGACATCGACGCGCTGACGATTCCCGATACGGGGGGCATCCGTATTGATTCGCGTGACCCGGCTTACCTTGCGGCGCTCATTAAAAAGTATCCGTACCTCGCCGCTATCCAGTTCCCCGTCGGCTTTAATTACCGCTACGCCCAGCTCTATGCGGCTAATCCCGATTTTGTGGGCTATTTATCTATTGACAGCACGAGCATCCACACCGCTGTCGTTCAGCACAGCAACGATGATTATTACTATGACCACGACTATTATGGTAAGGAAACAAGATACGGCGCCATTTTTGCCACCGCTCAGAACAACATGCTCCTTCTTGACCAGAATACGGTCATCATCGGGCACCATATGAAGGACGGCTCGCGTTTTCACGATCTGATTCTTTTTAAAACGATTGAGGGCTACAAAAAAAGTCCGGTCATAGAGTTCAACACCTCTTTCGCCGATTATCAATGGAAGGTTTACGGCGCGTTCATACTAAACGGCAGCCCCACCGGCGACAATGACTACAAGCTCAACTGCCTGTTCAATAACGTCAGTCCGGAGAACTTTGCCGCGTATATTAACGAGATTCAGAAAAGGACGCTGTATACGACGGGCGTTGACCTGCTGCCGACCGATAAGATTTTAACCTTGATGACCTGCACCTATGAATTTAAGAACGCGCGGCTGATCGTTATTGCGCGCATGGTGCGCGAGGGCGAGGCCACCTCGGTCGATCTATCAAAGGTTACGGATAAAAGCGAACCAATCAAGTATCCGCAGGCCTATTACGATAAACGCGGTAAAACAAACCCGTACAGCAACGATATAAAATGGTATCCTAATCCAATCGTATAAAACAAAACCGCCAAAAGTCTGACATCTAACGTCAAAAGGAGGCACTCATGATCATTCGCTTTTTTTCTCTGACGGACGACGGCCGCGCTGACACTGAAGCCGAAGAGCTGATTCTGCAAAAGTTCTCCGACAAAAACGGCGCTTCATTTGAAAACTACGCCGATATGTCCGCACTGTTAAGCGCTGTCGGCAACGCTCTTGATACCGCCGACGTCGCCGTGCTCGCGGTCGGATTGCCGCTGTATCTGGACTTCAAGAGAATGTTCATTGACGCCTTCGGGCTTGAGACGGAAACGAGCCGGCGCGTCAGTTGGTCGCCGGGGCTGGAAAACGCGCCCGAGGAGCTTCGCGCCGCGCATAGCCTTATTCCTGCCGGTGCCGCCCCGCTGTTAACCGAGGACGGCTTGTACACGGGTTTTACAGTCGAGTCAGAGGGTCAGTATATCGTTTTGATGCCGCTCGAAGCCAAAATTCTTGGGCACCTACTCAAAACCGGCTACTTCCCGTTTCTGAGGAAGGCAGAGCTTCTCGGCGCGTCTGAAGCGCCGTCTGACGACGGGGAAGAACTAATAGAACCGTTTACACCGTACACGCCGTCTGACGACCAAAAAGAACCGATAGAGCCGCTTATGCCGGACACATCGTCCGTCACTCCCGGTATCTGGGTTAGCGCCGAATCTCTGGCTGCCGCTGAAAAATGTGCTGGTCTGCTCAGGGAAAACTACTTTAAGGTAGGCGTTCCCGCAAACGGTCCCTCCGAATATGTTCGCCACCTGCTCAGCACCTGCGGCGACTATGAAGAGTTGTTCCGCTTTACGCCTCTCATTGAGGATAAGGGCGGACAGAAGCCCGGCGAATATGCCGCGCAAATCGCTAAAATCGCAAGGGAATTTGTCGGCGGCGACATCGGCGCCTCCATTTCCAACCTCTGTGAGGAGGAGAACGGGGAAGGTCTTCGGGAGACCTTCGTCTTCATCTGCGTTGCCGACGGACAAAAGGCGGTGGTACGCAAGCTCTTCGCAAACCCCGGAGAAAGCGAGGGGGCGCTGCTGAATGAAGCCGCCGTCGAGCTTCTCGCTCTCATCGGCAAAACCGCTTCGGATTTGGCGGTTATCAAGGATGCTCTGTACGACGGAGCCCCGATTCCGCGCCGCGACGAGGACGGAAAACCGGTAACAAAAGAGGAAACACGGCACCCGGTCGCCGGTATAGGTCGGGCGGGCGTCGTTGCCACGCTGGTCTTTCTGATGCTCGCACTGATGGTCAGCATCGTCCTCGGGCTCAATTTCAGCGGCGCATTCGGAGATACGACCAACACCTCCGTTTCGTCTTCGGACACCACCGCCGACACGCTGTTTGATCTTCTGACGGGAGTGACATCGTCAACAACTGCCGCAACCTCCTCTTCAACAGCGGCATCTTCTTCAGCATCTTCTTCGACATCTTCTTTGACATCTTCTTCAGCGGCGTCTTCAACATCATCTACAGCAGCTTCGACAACCGCGGCGGCAACAGGATGGGCTGACTAACACGGAACCGGGCGAATAGCATATATTAGCGGAGGGGTAAAAAGATATGGCCATATTGATCACCGGGGGAGCGGGATACATCGGCTCGCACACCTGCGTCGAACTGCTCGGCCGCGGGTATGACATTGTCGTCGTTGACAATCTCTATAATAGCTCGCGGATTGCGCTTGACAGAGTCAGAAAAATCACCGGCAAAGACTTCCGGTTTTACGAGGCGGATATCCGCGACCGCGAGGCGCTGCGGCATGTGTTCAACGAGCATACTATCGAGGCAGTCATCCATTTCGCGGGTTTAAAAGCCGTCGGCGAATCGTGTGAGATACCGCTGGCTTATTATGAAAACAACATCGGCGGCACCATCACGCTCTGTGAGACCATGCTTGAGTTTAACTGCAAGAAGCTTGTTTTCAGCTCATCGGCAACCGTGTACGGCGGGAACAACCCCTCGCCGCTCAGTGAGGATATGCCCGTCGGAGCGACGACCAACCCTTATGGCACGACGAAATACATGATTGAGGTCATTCTTGAGGACCTCTGTAAAGCCGACAACGAGTTCTGCGCCTGTCGCCTGCGCTACTTCAACCCTATCGGTGCGCACGAGAGCGGGCTTATCGGCGAGGATCCGAACGGTATTCCCAACAACCTGATGCCGCGTATTACCCAGACGGCTATCGGGAAGTTCCCCTTCTTGCCCGTCTGCGGCACCGATTACGACACCCACGACGGCACGGGGGTCCGCGACTATATCCATGTCGTCGATCTCGCCAAAGGGCATGTCAAGGCACTTCAAAAAATACTCAGCGAAACCGGACTGTTTACTTACAATCTCGGCACCGGCACCGGCTACAGCGTCTACGACCTCGTCCACGCCTTTGAGAGGGCGTCGGGTCTTCATATCGAGTGCCAACCTGCCCCGCGCCGCTCCGGCGATATCGCCGTATGCTACTCCGACCCGAAAAAGGCGCTGCGTGAGCTTGGTTGGAGAGCGGAGAAAACCCTTGACGACATGTGCGCCGACGCCTACCGCTGGCAAAAAAACAATCCGAACGGATACAAATAACAATGAACTGTCCCTACCATTCCCGGGATATCCGGCATAAATCCGTCTTTGGTGCCGTGTCCTCAAAACAGACCGTGCGCTTCTCCCTTCTCATACCCCGCTCATTTTCGTGCAGCGGGGCTTGTTTTGTTGTCAAAAAAGACAAAGAACCGCCCCGAAACTTGGAGCTGTCATGGAGCGGTCTCTCTGAGGACGGTACGGCGGAATGGTGGGGCTGCGATTACGCCTTTCCCGAACCCGGCGTTTGGTTTTATCATTTTGAATACCGCGTTCCCTACGGTACAGGAAAAATTTTTCTGAAATCGGCAGGGTTAGGCACCTATGCCCCCACAGGCGAGGAGTGGCGTCAAACCGTCTATGACGTGGATTTTGCGACGCCCGACTGGATAAAGGGCGGCATCATGTATCAGATTTTCCCCGACCGGTTTTTTGGTTTTTCCGAGAAGAAGAACAACATCCCCGGCGATAGGGTGCTTCACGCAAGTCCCGAAGAACCGCTCGTCTGGCGGCCTGACGAAAGCGGGGAAATCAGGAATAACGATTATTATGGCGGCACCCTCTGCGGTATCATTCAAAAACTGGACTACTTAAAATCGCTGTCGGTGACGGCTCTATACCTGAACCCGATTTTCGAGGCGCATTCCAACCACCGTTACAATACCGCCGACTATACGAAAATCGACCCGATGCTCGGCGATGAGTCCTCCTTAGAGCATCTTTGCGCAGAGGCACAAAAACGGGGAATCCGCGTCATTCTTGACGGAGTATTCAGCCATACCGGGGCGGACAGCGTCTATTTCAATAAAGAAAAACGCTACGGCGAGGGCGGGGCATACCATGACGCGCAAAGCCCCTACCGTAGATGGTACACCTTCACCGGCGATGGTCGCTATAAGTGCTGGTGGAATATCAAAAGCTTGCCCGAGCTAAACGAAACCGAACCGACGTATCTCGATTTTATTACCGGTCACAACGGCATCCTAAAGAAATGGCTTAAAACCGGGATTTCCGGCTGGCGGCTCGACGTCGCCGACGAGCTGCCGGATGCCTTTCTCGACGCGCTGTACCAAAGCGTCAAGGAGGAGAACGCTGACCACCTGATTATCGGCGAGGTCTGGGAGGATGCCACCTATAAATTCAGCTACGGTCAGCGACGGCGCTATCTGCTCGGCGGGCAGCTTGACGGGGTGATGAACTATCCGTTTGCCGACGCCATCCTCGCCTTTTTGAGGGGCGGGACCGCCGAGGAGTTCATGGAGAGCGTCATGCAAGTCTGCGAAAACTACCCCGCGCCCGCCCTGAACGTTTTGATGAACCATATCGGCACACACGATACCGCGCGTATTCTCACACGCCTGACAGACGAAACGCTCGAAAGCAGGCCGCGCTCCGTTTGGGCACAGTACCGTATTACCCCCGAAGACTATGAAAAAAGCAAAGCGCTGCTCAAAACGGCGGCGGTGCTCCAGTACACCCTGCCCGGTTTCCCGTCGGTCTATTACGGCGACGAGGCAGGCATGAGCGGCGGCGGCGACCCGTTCAACCGCGCCTGCTATCCGTGGGGACATGAGGACAAAGAGCTGTTAGCGTATTACAGAATGCTCGGGCAACTGCGCACTTTCCTGCCCTGCCTGAAAGAGGGCGCTTTCGTGCCTGTTTCGGCAATGCTCAGCTGCGTCGCCTTCGCCAGAGAGTGCAAAAAAACAAATACGGGCATACTCGTCATCGTAAACCGCAACAATCACGGTATCGATTACTTTCTGCCCGAACGGTATCAACATGGTGAGGAACTTTTGACAAACACGCCGACCGGCGACTTTGTCACTGTCCCAGAAAAAGGCGCAGCGATTGTCAGAGCGCGTTATTTATAAACTATTTACAGCCCGAAATACTTCGCGGCGTTCCCAAATGAAATATCCCGTACGATTTGGCTCAAAAAGTCCATGTCGGCGGGGTATTTGCCTTCTTCGACCATGTCCCCGATAAGCTCGCACAAAATGCGGCGAAAGTATTCATGGCGCGGATACGACAAAAAGCTTCTTGAGTCGGTCACCATGCCGACGAACTTCGTCAGCACACCTAAGGACGAGAGCGCCTTCATCTGCTCGCGCATCCCGTCGTAGTGGTCGTTAAACCACCACGCCGAGCCGAACTGAATCTTCGACTGCGCCTCCGGCCCTTGAAAATTGCCGAGCATCGCGCCGAGAACGTAATTGTCTCTCGGGTTGATGGTGAATAAAATAATTCTCGGCAGCTTGCCCTCGGTTTCGAGCGCGTCCATAAAGCGCGAAAGATTATGAGCGACCGCGTCGTCGCCGATGGAGTCAAAGCCCGTGTCGGGACCGATTTTTCTGAACATCGCCGTATTGTTGTTGCGCATGGCGCCCATATGGATTTCCATTCCCCAACCGCGCGCAGCATACTCTCTGCCGAGGAATATAAGCAGCTCGGTCTTGTATTTTTCAATTTCGCAGACCTCGAGTGCTTCGCCCCGAAGCGCTTTTTTGACGATACCGTCAAGCGCGGCGGCGTCCGCGCGCCGGTAGGGCATATAGGTTAACCCGTGGTCGCAGGCGCGGCAGCCGAGCGAGGCAAAAAAGTCAATTCTATCCCTTAAGATAGCGCTGAGTGACGTGTAATCCGTGACCGTTTTTCCCGAAACCTTGTTCAAAGCGTCCACCCAGGGAAGAAACGTCGGCGCCTCAATAGCTAGTGCCTTGTCCGGACGAAACGCGGGCAAAACCTTAGTCTGAAAGCTCTTGTCCCCGGCAATTTTACTATGGTATTCCAGCGTATCGGCGGCATCGTCGGTGGTGCAGACGCAGGCAACATTACTCCGCTTTATCAGGTCGCGCGGGGCGAAACCGCCCTCCTCAATTTTCCGGTTGGCGCGCGCCCAGATATCGTCACAGGTCTTTTCAGAAAGCGTTTCGGTGATGCCGAAATACCGCTGAAGCTCCAGATGGGTCCAGTGGTATAAGGGATTGCCGATCAGGTGCGGCATGACCTCTGCCCAAGCCTTGAACTTCTCGTAATGGCTCTTGTCGCCCGTGATATACGCCTCGTCAATGCCGAACGAGCGCATGGCGCGCCATTTGTAGTGGTCGCCTAATAGCCACAGACAGGTGATGTCCTCCGGCTCTTTATTCTCATAGATTTCCTTGGGGGAAAGATGACAATGCCAGTCGAAGATCGGCTCGTCCTTGCAGGCGGCGAAAAGGGTTTTTGCGGTGGGGGTGGTCAAGAGAAAGTCCTGATCCATGAAGTTTTTCATCAATAGTAACCCTCCATTTTTAGATTTTAGATGTTAGATATTAGATGTTAGATTTAAAGGGGCTTGCAGCCGGCAAATTATAGTGTTACTCCGTCTTTGAAAATGGCGGTTTCGCGGCAGCCGGACAGCTCATTTTTCGTCGGTGCGCCGCTTGCCGTCTTAATGATTAGTTCCATAAGAGCATCCGACGCGCCGTCAAAGCCGTTGTCGAGAACCGTTCCCGCGTCAAAGTCGATCCAGCCGCTCTTACGCTCTGACAGCGCGGTATTCGAGGAAATTTTAATTGTCGGTACGAAGGAACCGAGCGGTGTGCCGCGCCCCGTTGTAAAGAGAATCAGACTCACGCCCGCAGCGGTAAGATTCGATGACGACACGATGTCGTTGCCCGGCCCCCAAAGGAGCGACAGACCGCCCTGTGTAACCTGCCCGTACAGCGGCAGGATGCCGCGCACTGCGGATGTGCCGCCCTTGGCGACGGCACCGAGGCTCTTTTCCTCTAAGGTCGTGATGCCGCCCTCCCGGTTTCCCGGCGACGGGTTCTCGTAAATCGGCTCGTTATGTCTCAAAAAATACTCCTTGAAGCTGTTCACCATCCGAACACCCTGTAAAAACACTTCTTCGTTTTCACAGCGGCCGAGCAGCACATTCTCCGCTCCGAACATCTCCGGCACCTCGGTCAAAAGCACACCGCCGCCCTGTGCGCACAGACGGTCGGCGATACGGCCGCACAGGGGATTGGCGCTAAGCCCCGAAAAGGCGTCCGAGCCGCCGCATTTCATGCCGATGACAAGTTTTGACAGCGGCTGTATCGTCCGCTTTGTCTTTGAGGCGTTTTGGGCGAGAATGCGCACCTTTTCGAGAGAAACGGCGATTTCGTCGGGGGCGTCCTGTGTGACGACCGTTTCAAGCCGCTCTCTACTAACGCCCTCAAGGTATTTTTCCATAACCGCGATATTGTTGTTCTCACAGCCGAGGCTTAGAAGCAAAACACCGCCCGCATTCGGATGACGGCAGAGGGCAGAAAGGAACTTTGCCGTGTTTTTCCCGTCCTCGCCGAGCTGCGAACAGCCGTAGGGGTGGGAAAAGGCGAATATCCCGTCGCAAAGCTTGCCGTACAGAGCGTTCGCCTTTTCGGCGATTTGCGCGGCGGCGTTGTTGACACAGCCGACGGTAGGCACAATCCAAATCTCATTGCGCGTACCCACCCTGCCGTCCGGTCGTGCATAGCCCATGAAGGACAAATCGGTTTTCGGCGGGAGATCGGGCGCTTTACAGCCGTCATAAGTATAATCGGAAAGTCCGGACAAGCCGGTTTTCAGGTTGTGGGAGTGAATATGCTCGCCGGGCAGAATATCTTTTAGGGCAATACCTATGGGCGCGCCGTATTTGATGACGCTTTGACCGGCGGGGATTTTTTTTACGGCAACCTTATGCCCACAGGGAATATCGTCAATAAGGACAACCCCGTTTTCGAGCGTTTCGCCGCGCCTTAAGTTCTTCAGCGCCACGGCGGCACAGTCACTGTCGGAAATCAGCAGAAAGTCCTTCATTCCATCCCCCTTAAGCCAGGTCGTTCGTGCCATACCCGATAACGACACACAAGGCGAGCATCAACGCCGAAACCAGCCCGTTTAAGGCAAAAAGCTTCCACGACCACCGCAGCCATTTGCCGTAGGACACGCCGACAAGCCCGATGGCGATAATCATGATGCCGCTGGTTGGAAACAAGAGGTTGGTAAAGCCGTCGGCAAGACAGAAGGTCGTCACAAGACTCTGGCGCGTGATGCCGATCATATCGGACAGCGGCACGAGAATCGGCATGACGAGAAACGCCTTGGCTGTCGAGCTGCCGAGGAAAAATTCAAGAATAAAGATAAAGGCGAAAAGAATGAAAATCGCCTGAATCGGCGTTGCTCCGCTTAAGAAACCATAGACGGAGTTTAAAATGGTGTCGATAATCATGCCCTCTTTGAGTATATAGGCAATGGCGATAACGAAAACGACAAGCGGGATTGCCGGAGAAATGGTTTTCGCGCCGGTCAGAAAGCTTTTAAGCAGATTCATGCCGCGCAGCCCCGCTAAGGAACCGGCAATCAAGCCCCCCGCGGTAAAGAGAACGGCCATGGCGGGAAGCGAAATCGTACCGCCGGTATCTAAGGCAAAATCAAGCCCGACAAACACAAGGTCAAGCAGCATACAGGACACAAACGCTTTTGTGGCCTTTTTGATACCGGCGTTGTTCAGTATCTCGGTTGATTGCGACACCGAAAACTTTTCGCGAATAAGATTGTCGCTGGCATAAACAATCGATTTTTCGGGACGCTTTTCAACGCGTTTGGCGTATATAATCAAAAAACAGGTCAACAGCAGATACACCGCAATAAAAATCAGCAGCCGCAGCCACAGCCCCGAAAACATTTTAAGCCCCGCGAGCTTTTGTAGGGTCATGATGTTGAAAGGATTGAACGTCGCGGCGGTAAACCCCCACGCGATGGCGATTAGGCTCATGCCCAGTCCCGTAAGCGAATCCCACCCGAGCGCCAAAGATATGGCAACCGCCAAGGGAACAAGGGTGATCGATTCCTCTAAAATGCCCGTTACAGAGCTGAGCGCCATGAGCGCGAGGACCATGACCGCAAGCAGCGTATACTTGCGTTTGCCGAATTTATCGACGAGGTATGCCATGATGTATTTGAGTATCCCGCATTTGTCGAGAATCAGAAATGAGCCGCCGATGAGAACGATAAACATGATGATGGCGGCCCCCGTCATCGCCTCCGAGCTGCTGAAGCAGAGGATGGGCGACAGGAGGATTTTCCAGATGGGGATGACATAATCGCCGTTTACCGCATAGGTCCCGCCGATGACCTGACCGCTGTCGTTGCGCTGAAATTCGCCGCGCGGCAGAACCTGCGTCATAACCCCCGCGAAAGCGAGCACAATCAGCAGCACCAGCGCGATGGCGAGCATCGTCTTTTTATTGAGCTTCAGTCCCATCCCCTCGGTGTTTTTTTGTGGGGCGGCTTCTTCTTTTTTCATCAATCCAAATTCCTTTCCATATTGACCAGAAAGTCCTGAATATTGGTCACAATGCCTGTCACCGACAGTGAGCCGCGATCGCGCAGCTTACCCACGGCAAATTCGGATATATCGACGCTGTAAAAATAGACCGGGCGCACGGCGCCATTGACGATCGTATAGGACGGGGTCATGTTGCCCGTAGCAATCGTGTGGAGCTGTGTTGCCAGCGCGATGACCGTCGTCGCCTTTCTCGTATGTTCGCGCATGGCGTTCTGTGCCTCATAGGCGTTCCCGATGACTCCGGGCAGAGGCCCGTCGTCACGGATGGAACCGGCTAAAACATACGGGATTCCTCTCTTCACAAGGCTGTTCATCACCCCGTCGCTAACGCCGTTCTTTTCGAGAAACGCCTCAATGGAACCGGCTTTTCTGACAAGGTTTATCGTATGCAAATGATTATAATGACCGTTTTCCATCAGCTTTTTTGAGTAAATATCCTGACCCAGCCCCGTATGGAAGAGCGCCGCCTCAAGGTCGTGCGTCGCCAATGCGTTTCCGGCAAACAGCGCGTGGCAGTAGCCCTTGTCAATGAGAAGGGACATCGCTTTCCGGCTGTCGTAGTCAAACACGCAAGCGGGACCGAGCACCCAGACAATATAGCCGTTGTCCTTGTCGTTGCGTAAAATGCTGTAGAGCTTGTCGTAATCCTCCGAATAGGAGGACTCGCGCGAGCGGCTTGTCCTAAACGCGAACGCGGCGCTGCCGTTGCCGCTCTCCTCCTCAAAGCCTAAAGCGTGGACGTACACGCCGTTTGACCCATCCTCAATCCTGCCGACGACGACCATGTCGCCCGCCTTGATTTTGCGCGGCTCGACAACGCGCACACACCCGTCCTCAACGACAAGACAGGCATCCATGCGGCTCTGGGTAATCATAACCCATTGCCCGTTGATTTTCACATACTCGGGAAACATCGTCGTAGCATAAAAATCTTCGGGGAGAAAGCCCTCGCCCGCCGGAGCGGTTTGCGCGTCCGGCGAGGATAAAAACGGCTCCTTATTAAAATCAGGCTCACGATAACGCGGAAAAGAGAACAAGAAAATCACACCTCAGAAACAACTTAATTACCAAAAAAGTATAGCATATAATCACACCAAAAAACAATAGCACGGCGAAAAAAGGTTCTTTTCTATCTGTTATGTTAAAAAGTTTGACTACAGGCGCGAAATGATGTAAAATACCGATATTCTATTGTTTACGGAGTGCGTATGAGAGTCAAACGCAAGAAAAACGGACAGGAACGGCTGCTCGCCTGCGGAGAAACCGTTGTTTTTGACCCCGCCGCGCTGGGGTGTCCGGCTGCGCTTTTCGGCAGAAAGGCACCGCTCTCTTTGGAAATCGGCTGCGGCAAGGGCGATTTTATCTGCGGCATGGCAGAGAAACATCCGGACACCGATTTTATTGCCGTCGAGCGCATCAGTGATGTGCTCGTGTGTGCGGCTGAAAAGATACACGGCAGAGGGCTTAAAAATATCCGGGTCTGCTGTCTTGATGCCGCACGGCTTACCGAGGTTTTTCCTAAGGGCGCATTCACGCATATCTATCTCAATTTTTCCGACCCGTGGCCCAAAAAGGGCCATTATAAACGGCGGCTGACATACGCGGCGTTTTTGAAAATGTATGAACGGCTGCTCGACGACGGCGGCGGGCTGTGCTTAAAAACTGATAACGACGCGCTGTTTGAATTTTCTCTTCTGCAACTGAAAAACGAGGGCTGGCGTATCGGGAACGTTACTTTTAACCTGCCGCCGGAGGACGACGTTCTCACCGAATATGAACGGCGCTTTCGCGCCGAGGGTATAACAATCAAAAAACTTGAAGCCTTCAAGGCAGTTAAAAACGAAGGGTGATTTTTTGAAAGCACAAGAAAAGAACAAATTTTTTTACCGCATGCTCTGCGGTTTCCTTTTGGGGGTCAGCATTATCGCGCCGGGTATTTCCGGCAGTATCATGGCGGTGATGCTCGGAATCTACGACGAGTTGATTGAAATCATCTCCAACCCGTTTAAAAGGCTGAAACACAATATTCTCTATGCGCTGCCGATGGGAATCGGGGCGGGGATCAGCATGCTCGCGCTCCTGCAGGCGCTGCGCTGGCTGTTTGCTTCATATCCCGTCCCGGCGTATCTGCTGTTTATCAGTCTGATAGCGGGCAGTATCCCGACCGTTGTCAAGGAGGCGAAAAAAGGCGGCTTCAAGGCAAAATACGTATTTGGCATCCTTTTCGCCTTTGCCTTTGCGTTGACCATAGGCTGGATGGGCAACCACGATGCGGTAGTTAATATCGCCGCCTTAACCGACACGACGCTTAAAAGGTCCCTCTACTACAGCTTCTGCGGCGCCATTGCGGGCTGCACGGGCATGATTCCGGGCATGAGCGTTTCGATGATGTTGATGATGCTCGGCGTCTATGAGCCGCTGCTCGAGGCTGCCGCAAAGTTCGATGTGCTGACCGTCGCGCCCGTCGGCGCCTGCTTTGTCATCGCCATGGTGCTGTTCTCAAACCTCACCAAACTGATTTTCAAGAAATTCCGCGGTTTCGCCTACTTTTTAGTGCTCGGCTTCATGTCCGGTTCGATAATCGCCATTTTCCCCGGACTGCCGAAGGACGCGCTCAACTGGATTCTCAGCGCCGCCGCGGTCGCTCTGGGAATCGGCGTATTTTTCATATTCAAAAAGCTCGGCGAAAAATATAACACCGACGACCTGCCCTCGCTTGAGGATGCGTTATAAACACAAAAACAAAGCAGCGCGGGAGACATGTAACTCCCGCGCTGTTTCTCTAATTCGCAGAGATATAAAAAAACCGCCCGCAGGCGGTTTTTTTGGTGCCGGTGATCGGGGTCGAACCGATACGGTGTCGCCACCACTGGATTTTGAGTCCAGCACGTCTGCCAATTCCATCACACCGGCAACGTGTCATGATTATACCCGATGACGAAAAAAAAATCAAGTATGAATTTTTTTAT
>CAZEXA010000028.1:0-24391 GCA_964516565.1 uncultured Eubacteriales bacterium
ATGCCAACCTACATTTCTCCAATAGCCAATGACGCGCTTGCCGCACTCTGTGGTGAGCTTAGGCAGAACGATATGTTCAATCCGGAGGACTACGAAAAATTTGACGTCCACAGGGGATTGCGTAACCGCGACGGCAGCGGTGTCATGGCGGGACTGACAAAAGTCTGTTCTGTCGAGGGGTATTATCTTGCCGACGGAGAGCGTATGCCACGCGAAGGCCGGTTGATTTATCGCGGTATCAATATGGAGGATATCGTCAACGGGTGTAAAAAGGAAAACAGGTTTGGTTATGAGGAAGTGGCGCGTCTTTTGCTTTTTGGCACGCTGCCGACAAAAAATCAACTCGAGGCATTTTCCACCGTGCTTTCCGTAGCGCGGGAGCTTCCCGACGATTTCATCGAGGACATGATTATGAAGGCGCCCTCGAGGAATATTATGAACAAGATGGAACGCAGCGTTTTAGCGCTGTATTCCTATGACAGCAATCCCGACGATATTTCCATTGAAAATGTTCTGCGCCAAAGCATTCAGATGATTGCCCAGCTTCCCACCATCATGGCGTACGCCTATCAGGTCAAACGGCGCCACTTTTATAAAAAAAGCATGTATATCCACGAGATTAACCCGAAACATTCCATTGCCGAGGGTATCTTAAACTCCATCAGGTCGGACAGAAACTTCACCGACGAGGAGGCAAAGCTTCTCGATATCTGCCTGATGCTTCACGCCGAGCATGGCGGCGGCAACAATTCCACGTTCGCCACTCGGGTGCTTACCTCGACGGGTACTGATACGTACTCGGCCATCGCCGCGGGAATCGGTTCCTTGAAGGGGCCGCGTCACGGCGGCGCCAATCACAAGGTCATTGAGATGCTCGGGTACCTCAAGGAGAGCATTTCGGACATTACGGACGAGGGGCAGGTGGCCGATTTCTTAAAGAAGGTCATCGCCAAACAGGCCGGCGACGGTTCAGGGCTTGTTTACGGTATGGGGCACGCGGTCTATACGCTGTCCGATCCCCGTGAGAAGATACTGAAATCAGAGGCGGAAAGGATTGTGCATGGTACGGAGTTCGAGGAGGAATTCAAGGCGCTTGACATTATAGAGCGGCTGACTCCCGAGATATTCGCAGGTATCAAAAACGACAAGAAGCGGATTTGCGCCAATGTGGATATGTACTCCGGACTCATCTATAAAATTCTGAGAATTCCCGAGGATTTGTTTACACCGCTGTTTGCGACCGCGCGTATCGCGGGATGGTCTGCGCACCGGGTCGAGGAGCTTTTAACGGGCGGCAGGGTAATTCGTCCTGCCTATAAGAGCTTGTCGTTGCCACAGGGCTATGTACCGCTTACACTCCGCAAAGAGACGTCGGGACTGAGAGGCAAAGCGTATACACCGCTCGAGGAGCGCATTTAAAAGCGGCGGCGAAACGGAAAGGGAGTTAAATAATGAAGGGTCGAATCAAAGGCATCAAACTAAAATACATTGTATTTTTATTTGCGGCGGTGCTGCTTGCGGCACTGCCCGTTAGGGTATATCAGTTGTTTTCCATTGTGGAAACAAAAACAGGTTTTTTCTCTGAAAGCAACTTTACCGTTCCCCTTTTGTACGGGCTGCTCTGTGCGTACGCTGTTTTGGCGGCTTTACTCGCCTATTTGAGCGCGGAAATCCCCGTGAAGGAACTGCCTGTCGGAAAAAACAGACTGTTAGGGGTTGCGGCGGCCATTTTCGGCGTCGGGCTTTTAGGAAGCGTGGCGGAGGATTTACTCGCCATCGTCAAGGGCGTCACGACAAAAACGGCGCTCGTCACCGGAGGTTATTTTTCTGAGTTCTTTTCCGAACAAGGCGGAATTATCACCATCATCAAAATTTTGACGGCTTTTTTGGGTGCTGTCTATCTGTTTGTGTTTTGCGTATCCCATTTTGACGGTAAAGCGTCGTATAAAGAACAGAAAATTTTGGCGCTCATGCCGATGTTGTGGGCAATGTGCGGACTTATTCAATGTCTTATGCAGAAAATCAGCTATTTGAGGGTTTCTGAGCTTGTCTTTGAAATCGGGTTGTATGCCTTCCTTATGGTGTTCCTCATTAATTTCGCGCGCATTTCTTCCTCTGTCGCGGACAAGGGTTGCCAGTGGCAGATATTCGGCTATGGCCTTTCCGCCGCCGTTTTCGGTATTCTTGTAAGCGTACCGCGTTTTGTCCTGATTATCCTCGGGAAACATACCGTCGATGAACACCCCTTTTCACTGCCCGGTCTTACGGCGGCTGCCTTTATCGTCATTTATGCGTTTGCCTCCCTCGGCGTCGGGTTTCATCCGCTGCCGAGAGCCTTAAAGAAAAACGCGGCTGTTTCCGACACCGACGAAGAGCTTATTGAGGAATCGGCACAGCCCGAAACGGACGAGTGAGTCTATTACCTTTAGCGGGGGGATACAGCGAAAGTGTTCTTTGAAAATATGGCCATAGCCGCCCAACAGGTCGTTATCTTGTATATCATTGTGGCGGTGGGCTTTCTTGCCGACCGCCTGCATTTTTTCACGCAGACAACGGCTAAGCTGTCCAATAATTTGTTGTTTTATATCGTTACGCCGACAGTCATCGTTCATTCGTTTCTGTCGATGGAATATTCCGCCGAGAAAGCAGCGTCTTTAGGGATAGCCTTTCTTTGCGCGGTAGGAACGATGGCTCTCGGCGCGCTGCTCGGTGCCCCTTTTTTCAAGAAAAAGGGAGACGACAGAGCAGTTTACCAGTTTGCCCTTGTCTACGGCAACATGGGCTATATGGCTCTGCCGTTGGCGCAGGCGGTTCTCGGCAGCGAGGGCGTTTTCTATTGTTCGGCGGGTGTCATGGCGTTCAATACCGTCTGCTTTACGCACGGCGTCTGGCTGATGTCAAGACGGAAAGGGGAAAAGGTTAAATTTGAGCTGAAGAGCATCATATTAAACCCCGGCGTCATTTCGGTGTTCATTGGTCTGCCGCTGTTTATCACCGGCGTTCATTTACCGGAAATGATAGTAAAGCCGCTGGATTACATTCAAAGTATGAATACGCCTTTGGCGATGATTTTCTTCGGGACATACATAGCCAACACCGATCTCAAAAAAATGTTTATTGACCGCGATATATACCTTGTCAGTCTGATTAAGCTCCTGATTGCACCGCTTTTGATGTTCGGAATTTACAAAATAAGCGGGATGTCCGGGACGCTTTTACAGGCGTGTATGATTTCAGCGTCAGTCCCAAGCGCCAACAATACAGTCATGTTTGCCGCCAAGTACGGACACGATACCGGAACGGCGTCAAAGATTGTCGCCCTCGTCAGCTTTATTTCAATTTTTACGCTGCCGCTGATGATTGCCATCGCTTCCTCATAAAGGGCTTGTAAATCAACGTAAAACGGTTTATACTAAAACAGATGTCAGATGTCAGATGTCAGAGTTCAGATAAAAGGAGCAAACCTGTATGAAACTGGTGATTGGCGTTGTCGGCAGCGACGATGCGTCGGCGGTGCTCGACGCGCTCAACAAGGCGCGGTTTACCGCGACGCGGCTTTCGACGACAGGCGGTTTTTTGCGTGCCGGCAACGTAACGCTCCTTATCGGCGTTGAGGACGGCAGCGTTCCCGCCGTACTGAATATTTTCAAGGACTATAGCTCTAAAAGAACGCAATATACCGCGGCGGCCGCCCCGTTTGCCGGAGACGGTTTTTTGGCGGCAAGTCCTGTTGAGGTCACTGTTGGCGGCGCGACGGTGTTCGTGCTCGATGTAGCGTCATTCCAGAAATTCTGACGCGATGACTATCGTAGATTTTGATAAAAACACAGCAAAAAAGCTGACGGCGTTCTGCGGCGGCAGGATGAGCCACGCAGTATTACTCACAGGAGGCAGTCCGAAAGTACGCGAAGACGCGGCAAGATATATCGCGTCGGCCATCGTATGCGAATCCGCAGAAGCGCGTCCGTGTGGCAAATGCGCAGCGTGTAAAAAAGCGGAAAATATGACGCATCCGGATATCACTGTGTTTAAAAAGCCGGACGACAAACGATTTTTCGTCAAGGATGAGGTCAAGGAAGTACGCCGGGACGTCTACCGTACACCCAATGAGGCCGAGGTCAAAGCGTATATTTTTACCGAACTCCAGAACATGAACGAGGAATGCCAGAACCTGCTTTTAAACATTTTAGAGGAGCCGCCCGCCTACGCGGCGTTTATTCTTACCGCCTCATCAAAGAATGTACTGCTCGGGACGGTGCTGTCCCGTGTCGTCACGCTGTCGTTGAGCGCGGCTGACGGCGGAAGAAAAACTGCGGATAAAGCGGTAAATACCGCCGAGAACATTACGGCGGCGTTGTTAGTGTCCGATGAGTTTGAAATTTTCAGAGCGGTCGCGCCGCTCGACGGTGATAAAGAGCTGTTTGAGGCAACGCTCAGAGAAATGCTTTTGATGTTTCGGGACGCGTTTGTCGGTGCCGTATCGGAGACCGGCAAAAAGGGGACAGAACGCTATAGCGCAGAGGTCTTTGCGCTTTACGCATCGCTGTCAAGGGCGCAGCTGCTGAAGATGTACGACGATACGGCGCAGATTCTCGACGGTTTCGACAGAAATAAAAATCAGACTATTATGCTTGCCGTTCTATGTGCACAGCTCAGAAGGACAGCACTGCAATAAAGGAGATATCATGGCGGAAGTAATCGGTGTAAGATTCAAGGAAATCGGGAAAATCTATTATTTTGATCCCGACGGAAAACAAATAAAAAAAGGCGAAAAGGTCATTGTGGAAACCTCGCGCGGTATTGAGTGCGGCGAAGTGGCGATGGAAAACAGGGATGTTGAGGAATCAAGCATCGTAAGGCCGCTGAAAATGATTATCCGGCTGGCGACCCAGGACGACCTGAAAACCGTGGAGAGCAACCGACAGAAGGAAAAAGAGGCTTTTGCCGTATGCGAGAAGAAAATCACGGAACAGAAGCTGGATATGAAGCTCGTGGATGTCGAGTATACCTTCGACGGGAGTAAGCTGTTGTTCTATTTTACGTCTGACGGCAGAGTCGATTTCCGGGAGCTTGTCAAGGCGCTGGCGGGAGTGTTCAGAACGCGCATTGAAATGCGTCAAATCTGTGTACGCGACGAATCGAAGATGATAGGCGGGCTCGGTATCTGCGGACGTCCCTTCTGCTGCGCGCAGTTTTTAGGGGAGTTCCATCCGGTGTCTATTAAAATGGCAAAGGAGCAAGGGTTGTCTCTTAATCCCGTCAAGATCAGCGGTACCTGCGGACGGCTGATGTGCTGTCTGAAATTCGAACAGGAATCCTATGACTATTTACAGAAAACGACGCCGCGCGTCGGTACGACGGTGATTACGCGTGACGGCGAGGGTACGGTAACAGAGAACAACCTGCTGACGGGGACGCTTAAGGTTTTTTTAAAGAACCGTCCTGATGCGCCGCCCTCTGTTTACAATGTAAAAGACGTTAAGTTTGCCGGGCACCCGCATCCCGATAAGGCGAACGATGTTCATGAGGCCGATGGTGAGTGATTTTCTCTATTTATTTTAAAAAACTATTGAGTTTTTTTCAAAATAATGTTAGAATATCAGCGATTATTGAAGGAGGTCTTTTTAATGGCATACGTTATTACGGATGAGTGTATCTCTTGCGGTGCCTGCGAGGCGGATTGTCCGGTTGCTGCGATATCAGAGGGCGACGGTAAGTATGTTATCGACGAAACGCTCTGCACCGAGTGTGGCTGTTGCGCCGATACCTGCCCGGTAAAAGCACCTGTTCAACAGTAATTTATACACAACTTACGGCCGAAAACACATCGGCGAAGGTCGGTGTGTTTTTCGGCTGTATTTTCGTTGACAAGACGCCGCCCGTATGCTACAATACGCGGTATGAATGAGGTGGTTTTTTGCTCGAGCTTAAATTTGCTCTCAATTTGATTATAAAAAGTCAGGAAACCCGTATGAAAGAGTACGGGTTTGTTTTGGATAACCCCGACGGTGTGCGGCCGCCGGATATTCCGGTGCTTACCGACGGCAAGAAGAGCTATATCTTTTTCCGCGGACCGAAAGGGCGCGTCAAAATTGAATACGACGACGGCAAGCTTGCACTGTACTGCGCAAGCGCCGATGACAGTGTTCACGATGAGGATTTGCCGCGCGTCTCCCTGACGCTTCTGCCGCTGGATCTTTATAATGAGCGCGATCTCAATTATATTTTTGATGATTATGCCGAAACGCTTGACGGTGTCTATGGCACCAAAAAGGTCGTGAGCGGCAAGAAGCTCCCTGTCCCCGTTTCTAAGGGTGCGGCGAAGTCGGGCGCGCTCAGCTATGACCCGAATACATTGGGCAACCGTTTCGCCTCTATTTATCCTGAGCTTAAGGACGCCTACCGGTTGAATCACGACAAGTACGGGGAGTTCCTCTGCGAAGAATTCTTCTTAGAGGAGGGCGGCAAGCTGGTTATGGATACCATCAGAGAAAACAATAAGATTAAGATGCGTAAGCTCTTTAATTTGCTCAACGATATTTATGAGGACGGCACCAACGAAACCCAAAGTGTTATCGCCGTCACCATTCTCGGCGAATTGCACAAAGAGCCGGAGCTTTTTGAGACGGCAAAGCCGTATATGAGCGACACTATGCTCGGTCCGGTAACGGAGGTTGTCCGGTACCTTTCCTCGAACAAGAGCAAGGGGGCGCGGGTACGCCTGAAAAACCCTCCGCCGTATAAGCCGCAAAAAGCGAAAAAAGAAAGCCAGTTAATGAAAATGCTGGGCATGTAAAAAGAAGGACTTCACCGAGAGCGGTGAAGTCCGTTTTTTAAGAGAAGAGATAAGAGAGAAGAGATAAGAGAATTGGGCGGGGATACCCCGCACCCCGTAACTGAGAGAAGAGGGGAAAAGGGCTTGCGGAAAACACTTTAGCGTTATTTTTTCTTTTTCCTGCCGAAGAAGTCCTTCCTATCGTCTTCCTTGGGCGGTTCGGCACCGAAAGAGGCGTTGAACTGGTTGAGAAGGTCCTTTTGCTGTTGGTTGAGGTTTTTCGGAACACTGACGACGATTTTTATCAGTTGATCGCCCTTTCCGTGGCCGTTCACGCTCTGGATACCGCGCCCTTTAAGTTTAAATATGTCGCCCGGCTGCGTACCGGCGGGCAGGGTGTACTGTACGACGCCGTCGAGAGTCGGAACACGCAGCTCATCACCGAGGGCTGCCTGTACAAAACTGACGGTTACCTCGCACCAGACATTGTTCCCGTCGCGTTCATAAAACGGATGGGGCATAACGCTGACCGCGACGCCGAGATCGCCCGGAGGGCCGCCGTTTGTGCCCTTGTTGCCCTCGCCGCGTATCGAGAACATCTGTCCGTCATCAATACCGGCGGGAATGGATATGTTCAGAGAAGCATTGCGCCTGACACGTCCCGCCCCGTTGCATTTAGAACACGGCGTGGGCGTATGGGTACCCTTGCCGCCGCAGCGCGGACAGGGCTTGGATGTTGAAATGACGCCGAACGGGGTGCGCTGCTGGGCGGAAACCTGCCCCTTACCGCCGCAGTCCGGGCAAGTCTGAACCGAGGTCCCCTTTGCCGCGCCGCTTCCGCTGCACTCGTCGCAGACCTCAATGCGGTTGAAGTTTACCGTGCGGTTGCAGCCCTTGGCCGCTTCCTCGAAGCTTACGGAAACAACCGTGCGTATATCGCTGCCGCGGCGCGGCGCATTTGGGTTCGCCTTGGCGCCGCCGCCGAAGCCGCCTCCGAAAATCGAGCCGAACAGGTCTCCGAGGTCGAATTCCATGCCTCCCGCGCCGCCAAAGCCGCCAAAACCACCTTGCCCGGCACCAAAATTCGGATCGACGCCGGCGTGGCCGAAACGGTCATATTTTGTCTTTTTGTCGGTGTCGGACAGCACCTCGTAGGCTTCGTTGGCCTCCTTGAACTTCGCTTCCGCCGTCTTGTCTCCCGGATTTAAGTCGGGATGATACTTTTTCGCCATGGTGCGGTACGCTTTTTTAATTTCTTCGACGGAGGCGTCCTTGCTTACGCCCAGCACCTCATAGTAATCTCTTTTATCAGCCATAGTACCCTCGAACGCCGTCGCCGCGAACGATAAATAATTCGCGACGGCGGCTGATTTGTATTTTTATTGATTGTCGTCGCCTGCAACGTCGGTATACGGTGCCTCATAGAATCCGTCTGAGCCGGGGGCAGCGTCGGGTTGTCCCTGTCCGGCGGCTTCGCCCGCCGCCTTATAAAGCTTCTCCGAGATTTCGTAGAACTTGGCGGTCAGCTCTTCCTGACGGGATTTGATTAGATTGATATCCTGACCCTTGAGCGCTTCCTTCAGCGAATCGACCTTTGTGTTGATTTCGGACTTGTCGTCCTCAGACAGCTTGTCGCCGCTTTCAGACAGAATTTTCTCGCACTGGTAGACCATCTGGTCGGCGTTGTTGCGCGTATCAATTTCGTCCTTGTGCTGTTTATCCTCCTCGGCAAACCGCTCCGCCTCACGGACGGCCTTTTCGATATCATCCTTGGACATATTCGAGGATGCCGTAATCGAAATGGACTGCTCCTTACCGGTGCCCAGATCCTTAGCCGAAACATGCACGATGCCGTTGGCATCGATATCGAACGCGACCTCGATCTGCGGAGTGCCTCTGCGCGCCGGCAGAATGCCGTCGAGATGGAACATGCCGAGCGTCTTATTGTCCTTGGCAAACTCTCTTTCACCCTGTAAAACGTGTACCTCAACGGAGGTCTGGTTATCCCCGGCGGTGGAGAAAATCTGGCTCTTCTTCGTCGGGATGGTGGTGTTGCGCTCGATGACCTTGGTGCAGACACCGCCGAGCGTTTCAATTCCTAACGACAGGGGCGTGACGTCAAGCAGTAACAGCCCCTTGACCTCGCCGCCAAGCACGCCGGCCTGAAGGGCTGCGCCGATGGCGACGCACTCGTCGGGGTTGATGCCCTTGAACGGTTCTTTGCCGATGAACGATTTGACCGCGTCAAGAACGGCGGGAATTCGTGAGGAGCCGCCGACCATGAGCACCTTGTCAATATCGGCGTTTTTGAGTCCGGAGTCGGACATCGCCTGACGTACCGGACCCATTGTCGATTCGACAAGGTCGGCGGTAAGCTCGTTGAACTTGGCTCTTGTCAACGTTGTATCCAAATGGACGGGGCCTGCCTCCGTCATCGTGATGAACGGCAGGTTAATCGCCGACGAAGTGACGCCGGAAAGCTCGATCTTCGCTTTTTCGGCGGCTTCCTTAAGCCGCTGCATGGCCATTTTATCACCGCGCAGGTCGATGCCGTGTTCTTTTTTGAACTCTGCCGCAAGCCAGTCGATGACGCGTTGGTCGAAGTCGTCGCCGCCGAGGCGGTTATTGCCCGCGGTGGCAAGCACCTCCTGCACGCCCTCGCCCATCTCAATGATAGAAACGTCGAACGTGCCGCCGCCGAGGTCATAAACCATGATTTTTTGATCCTGTTCCTTATCGATGCCGTAGGCAAGCGCCGCGGCTGTCGGCTCGTTGATGATTCTCTTGACGTCAAGACCTGCGATTCTGCCGGCGTCCTTAGTCGCCTGGCGCTGGGAGTCGGTAAAATACGCGGGAACGGTGATGACAGCCTCGCTGACCTTCTCACCGAGGTAGCTCTCCGCATCGGTCTTGAGCTTTGTCAGGATCATCGCGGAAATTTCCTGAGGGGTGTATTTCTTAGAATCTACGGTGACCTTAAAATCAGAGCCCATCTGTCGTTTAATAGAAGACACGGTGCGGTCGGGATTGGCGATGGCTTGGCGTTTGGCAACCTGACCGACCATTCTTTCGCCGGTCTTACTGAAGCCGACGACGGACGGCGTCGTTCTGTTGCCTTCGGCATTGGCGATAACGACGGGTTCGCCGCCCTCGATGACCGCCACGCAGGAATTGGTTGTACCGAGATCGATACCGATAACTTTAGACATAATCGTAACCTCCAAAAAATATATTAATTCGCAACCTGCACATCGGCACAGCGCAGTATTTTGTCACCGATTTTATAGCCTTTTGAAAAGACCTCTGCAAGTGTGTTTTCGGGATAATCGCCACCCTCGCAACGCATGACGGCGTTGTGAATGGCGGGGTCGAACGCATCGCCCTTTTCGCCGAAGGATTCCGTGCCGAGCGCGCTCAAAACGGATAGAAGCTGTGCGTAGGTCATGTCCATTCCTTTTTTGTAAGCCGCAAAATCATCGGTTGTGTTGTTTCCGGCTCGTTCAAAATTATCGAGTATGGGCAAAAACTCCTTCAGAACAGCCGCCTTGGTATCGGCGTAGGCCTGTTCCTTTTCACGCTGTGTGCGCTTGCGGAAGTTGTCGTACTCGGCGGCAAGGCGTAGTAAACTCTCCTTTGATTCGTTAAGCTCATTTTCGAGCTGTTCTGTTCCGGTGTCAACCGTATTTTCGGCTTCGGCCGGGGTTTCGTTTGCTTCTGGTTTCTTTTTTGCCATATCTGTTCTCCTTACATGTCGTCCAGCGCTTCCGAGAGAAGCGTTCCGACGAGATTGGTGAGGTATTGGATGCCGGGGATCAAGTGTGCGTAGTCAAGCCTTGTCGGTCCTATGATGCCCACTACGCCGCTGTCGCGTTCGCCGACGGTATATTTTGAAAAAATCGTCGTGGAGTTTTGCAGCTCTCGAAACAAATTTTCTGACCCGATGGCGACGTTCAAATCGCGCTTTTGAGCGTTGACGAGGTGGCTCATCGGTGTGTCCCTCTGCAAAAAATCAAGAAGGTCAATCGCTTGTGAGGATAAATCCTTATGCGTCAGCAGATTTTTTTGCCCGACGCGGTGAATATCTACACCGGTGGCGCTCTGTGCCAGCGCGCAGACGGCAATGAGCAGTCCGGACAGCGGGAAGGCCTTATCCCCGAGAGCGGCTACGAGCGTCTGAATGAAAGCGGTAGTTGTATCGGCGGCGCGTTTGCCGAGGAAATGTGCTTTGACGACGTTGTAAAACGCTTCGACGGTTTCAATTGTCAGCTCGGCGTCGAGCCTAGTCACTTGACTTTTTAAAATTCCCGACGATGTCAAAAGCACAATCATGGCGGTATGACGGCTTAAGGGGAGCAGTTCGACCTTTTTAATTGAAACGTCCTCTACCGACGGCGTCGTCGAAACAACCGCGCAGTTCGTCAGCTGGGCGAGTACCGCACCGGCCTTTTCAAGCAAATGATCCGGTTCTCCCGAAAACGATTTAAGCCAGAGTCGAATGCGCTCTTGTTCCTCATTGGAAAGCTCATAACGCGTCATCAGATTGTCTACATAATAGCGGTAGCCGTTCTGCGAAGGAATGCGTCCTGCTGAGGTGTGCGGCTGTTCAAGCAATCCGGCATCGATAAGTTCTGCCATTTCGTTTCGCACGGTGGCGGAAGAAACGCAGTTGTCCAGCGCGTCACAAACGGTTTTTGAGCTGACGGGTTCGCCTGTCGCAATATATTTTTCCACGATCAGCGCTAAAATTTTACCTTGTCTGGCTGTAATCTTTGCCATATCTACACCTCCTTTAGCAGGATTAGCACTCGCAACGCATGAGTGCTAACGCGGCTAAAGCATAGCATATAAAACGGCCTTTGTCAAGCCCTGAAATTGTTAATTCTTTATGAATTATAAAAAAACCGCCCCTTACAGGCGGTTTATGTGCTATTTACCGTTCCTCCCGGAAGTACGGCAACCCTAAGCTCATGGGCGGCTGGTTCTCGCGCTTCTTTTTTATGCTTGTCAGAACGAGTACGATGATGGTGACCAGATACGGCAAAGCTTTGAATATTTCCTGCGTACCGCGGTCAAGCCCCGGGATATACAGATAGATGATATACAATCCGCCGAATAAAATCGAACCGAGAATACTGTATTTCGGCTTCCAGAGCGCGAATATGACGAGAGCGATGGCCAGCCAGCCCCGGTCGCCGAAGCCGCCGTTTGTCCACGCACCGCCGATATAGTCCATAATGAAATATAGTCCCCCAAGCCCCGCGATGCCTCCGCCGATACACGTGGCGAGATACTTGTACAGCGTGACATTGATGCCGGCTGCGTCTGCGGTGGCAGGACTCTCGCCGACCGACCTTAAGTTCAGGCCGACTTTGGTCCTGTTCAGGACGAGAGAGGCTGCCAGCGCTATAGCAATGGCAAGATACGCCAAAAAGCCGAAGGACAGAAATGTTTTACCGAACAAGCCGAGCTTATCGGCAAAGGGGAGCGTCTGCTTAAAGTAGTCGCCCGTCGTGTTGAGAGCGATTTGGCCGCCCTCGCCGAAAATCGTGGAGAGCGAACCGCCGAAGAAGTTGCCGACGCCGACGCCGAACATCGTCAGCGTAAGACCCGTGACGTTTTGATTTGCCCTGAGGGTTATGGTTAAAAGGCTGTAAATAAACGCCATAAACGCCGAGCCGAGGAAGGAGACGACAAACGGGACGAGTACGCATAAAAATCCGTTGGAAACGTCGCCGTAGCTCTCATAAAAATACGCGCCGATGACGCCGGAGACCCCGCCGATATACATGATGCCGGGGATGCCGAGGTTCAGGTTGCCGGATTTTTCCGTCAGTATTTCACCCGTCGAGCCGTAGAGCAGCGGTATGCCCTGAATGACGGCCTGCTTGAGGAAGGTGGCGATCAAAGTGATCATTTCTTTTCCTCCTTTGCCTGCTTTTTGCGAAAGCTGACCTTGTAGTTAATAAAAAATTCGCTGCCGATGATAAAAAATAAAATAATGCCGCTTAAAATTTCCGACACGCTTTCGTTGAGCCGGAAGACGGTGGCGATTTCACCGGCGCCGCGCTCCAAAAAGATGAGCAAAAAGGAGGTGAGAATCATGACGAACGGGTTAAATTTCGCCAGCCACGAAACCATGATAGCGGTAAATCCCTGACCGCCGGCGGTAGTTGTCGAAATAGTGCGGTCAGTGCCGGCAACGAGCAGGAGTCCCGCGAGGCCGCAAAGGGCGCCGGAAAGCGCCATGGTGCGCAGAATGACCTTTTTCACATTGATACCGATATATTTGGCGGTGTTCTCGCTTTCGCCCACTACGGAAATTTCATAACCGTGCTTGCTGTATTTGAGGTAGACATACATAACGGCAGTGATGCCAAGAACGATTAAAATATTGAGGAGATACTTTTGATTGAAAAGGGCGGGCAGCCAGCCGGCCTCCGACTGGGGGTTAATAATTCCCACGCTGTTTGAGCCCTGCGGGTTTTCCCACAGCGTGATGCAGAAGGCAACAGCCTGAACGGCGATATAGTTCATCATCAACGTGAAAAGCGTTTCGTTGGTATTGAAATACGCCTTAAAAATTGCCGGAATCAGTCCCCATATCAGCCCCGAAAGCACGCTGACGACGGCCATGAGCGCAAAGAGCAGGCCTGCGGGGAGCGCATCGCCGAAATAGACCATACAGGCGGCGGTGGAAAGCGCGCCCATGAGCACCTGTCCTTCCGCGCCGATGTTCCAGAATTTCATCTTAAAGGCAGGGGTAACGGCAAGCGAAATGCACAGAAGCATGGCGACCTTTTGCATCGTTATCCATATTTTTCTCGTAGAGCCGAAGCTGCCGGAAAACATGGCTTTATAGACCTCAATGGGATTGTAATCGGTCAACAGGACAATGACCACCGCACAAATCAGCATGGCAATAAGGATAGCTCCGAAACGGATGCCCCAGGATTGGTACCATTTCATGGCATCCTTTTTTGAAATGCGGACAAGCGGCTCGCGGCTTGTTTTACTTTTAGTTATCATGCGCGTTCCCTCCGCCGGCACTGGTCATTAGTAGTCCGATTTCTTCCTTTGCGGCTGACCGGCCGTCCAAAATGCCGGTAACTCTTCCGGAGCTTATCACTAAGATTTTGTCGCACAGCTCGAGCAGAACGTCAAGGTCCTCACCGACGAAGATAACCGCTACGCCGTTTTCCTTCTGTTGATTGAGTAAATTATAAATGATGTAGGAGGAATTGATATCCAGCCCTCTGACAGGGTAAGCCGCCATCAGCACGGTGGGGGAGGAAGCGATTTCCCTGCCGACAAGCACCTTCTGAACGTTGCCGCCGGAAAGACGTTTGACGGGTGTGGCGGCGCTTGGGGTGACGACCTCAAGCTCTTTGATGATTCTGTCGGCAAGATCGCGCGGTTCCTTTTTTCTGAGGAATACCGATTTGCCCTTCTGATAACTCCTCAGCATCATATTATCGACAATGTCCATACTGCCCACAAGCCCCATGCCTAAGCGGTCCTCCGGGACGAACGACAGCCTGACCCCGAGATTTCGTATCTGGAGCGGCGTCTTGTCGCGCAGGTTGTCCTGTTCGCCGGTATGCGGATTGTTGTAGAGAATTTTGCCGCTTTCAAGTCTTTGAAGTCCCGCAACGGCCTCGAGCAGCTCTCTCTGCCCGCTGCCGGAGATGCCGGCAATGCCGAGGATTTCGCCGGATTTCGCGGTAAAGGAAACATCGCTGAGAATTTGTCTTCCGTCGCGTCCAAAGCAGTTGAGACCATCTATGACCAGCCGGTCCTCCGGATTATTCGGTTCGCTTCTGTGAATGTCCAGCGTAATTTTTCTGCCCACCATCATTTCGGTGAGCTTGCTCTCGTCGGCCTTTTCGGTGGGGATTGTTCCGACATACTCGCCCTTCCTGAGCACTGCCACTCTGTCCGAAAGCGAAAGCACCTCATACAGCTTGTGGGTGATAATGATGATGGTTTTGCCGTCGTCGCGCATTTTTTTGAGGACGCTGAAAAGCCGCTTTGTCTCCTGCGGGGTCAAAACGGCGGTCGGCTCGTCGAGAATCAGGATATCTGCGCCGCGGTAAAGTACCTTGACGATTTCGACAGTCTGCTTCTCCGAAACAGACATTTGATATATTTTTTTATCGGGGTCGATAATAAAGCCGTACTTTTCACCTGTTGAGCGGATTTCTTCCTTAACGCTTTTCAAATCAAAACGGCCTCTGTCTAAACCCAAAATAATGTTTTCGGCAGCCGAAAAGACCTCAATCAGCTTAAAATGCTGATGGATCATGCCGATTTTTAATGCGAAGGCGTCCTTTGGCGAACGGATGCTGACCGCTTCGCCGTAGACTGAAATCTGACCGTCGTCCGGATAATAGATGCCGGAGATCATATTCATCAGCGTCGTTTTACCGCTGCCGTTTTCGCCAAGCACAGCCAGTATTTCGCCCTTCTTTACCGTGAAGCTGACGTTTTTAATCGCCTCGACCTTTCCGAACCGCTTGGAAATATCTGAAAGCTCTATGGCGGTGGATGATTCGCTCATCCGATGACCTCCTTTTCGGTTAAAGCTTACAACGAACAGACAAACAGTAGTTTTTGCATATTTTTATAGGTTAAGCGCTTAAAAACGCAATCGGCTCTGCATTTTTAAATGCTGAACAAAAAAGGAATACGGGCGGGGCAGATTGTGCCCCGCCCTGAACACCAAAATAAATAACTAAGGAATTTTTTTACTTTGCCGGAATGACGTTCGTGATGCCGTCAATCTGTTCGAAGAAATACGGAGCGGAGCGGAACTCGGACTCATGGAAGAAACCGTCCTTAACGCCCTCTGTGTCAGAAGCGTAAGCTGCGTCCGGAACGACATCGGACATCAAAGTGGTAACAGCCTTGCCGTTTACGGTAAAGGAAGCGGTATCAAATACATGAATCTCGCCGGAGATGAGCTTGGCTTTGACTTCGTCAAGCTTCGCCTGCGTACCGTCGGCGGCAACTGCGGTGTTGAGCTCGGTCAGAAGGACAGAGCCTTCGTTGATTCCGCCGCACCAGTCAGTCGGGATAGCCGTGCCGTTGGCATAATTTTCGATGATGAGCTTGAAATAGGGTTCCCAGGAAATCTTGGAGGAAATCAGAGCGGTTTTGGGAGCAATTGAAGTGGTGTTGACGTTATAGGCGACATTGGGAACGCCCGCTTCCTCACAAGCCTTCGGAGCGCCTTCAGAGTCGGCGTGCTGGCTAATCAGCACGCAACCGTCGGTGATGAACGCCTTAGCGGCTTCCTTTTCAGCGGCGATGTCAAACCAAGAGTTTGTATATTTGACGTCCATCGTCACAGTCGGGCAGACGGACTTCGCGCCGAGATAGAAGGAGGTAAGACCCGAGATAACCTCGGCATACGGAAAAGCGCCGATATAGCCCATTTTCGCCTTGTCGGCGGTGATCTTTTTGTCCGCAATCATGGCGTTGATCTTCATTCCCGCGGCAACGCCGGCCAAGTAACGTCCCATATAGATGGAAGCAAATGCGTTATGGTAATTGGCTACATTGGCGGTTTTGGCCTGTACGCCTGTCGCGTGGCAGAACTGTACATCCGGGAATTCCTTGGCGGCTTTAAGCATATAGGACTCATGACCGAAGCTGTCCGCAAATACGATTTTGCAGCCGAGATCGACAAGCGACGCCGCGGTTTCGTAACAATCGCTGCCTTCAGCGATGTTGGTCTTGAAGATGACCTGAGCATCCGTAAGGCCAAGGTCTTTTTGGACAGCCTTCGCGGCATCCATAAAGTTTTTGTCATAGGTGGAGTTTTCGTCGTGAAGCAGGATGATGCCGATCTTGAAATCCGCCGGTATCGTCACGGCTTTGGTTGTGCCCTCGGTGCTGGTGGTGGTTTCGCCGTTTCCGGTGCCGCAGGCGCCGAATATGAGAACCATGGACAGTACGAGAACAAGCGCGAGAACCTTCTTGAACGTTTTCAACTGAACATTCCTCCAAAAATAAATTTGTATCTTAAGGGTTTTCTCGTCCGAAAACGATGTTGCCGTCGTTCATGGACTCGATAACCGCCAAAGACCTTAACCTATACCCTTCGCCGCGCAGATAGGCGCCGCCGCCCTGAAAACCCTTTTCAATGGCGATGCCGATACCGCATACGGCGGCTCCCGCTTCCTTTGTGATGGTGAGGAGCGCGCGCATGGCGTTGCCGTCGGCTAAAAAGTCGTCAATAATTAATATAGTATCGCCCGAGGACAGATAGCTTCTCGAAACCGTCATCAGATAATCGGTGCCGTGCGTAAACGAGCGGCAGTCCGCCGCGAAAACATCCGCGCCGACATTTCGGCGGTTTCCCTTCTTGGCAAAGACGACCGGGAGCTTCATGACCCGCGCCGCCGCGCACGCCAACGCGATACCCGATGCCTCAACGGTCAGAATTTTCGTCGCGCCGCTGTCGGAAAAAAGGCGGGCAAGCTCCTCGCCGAGCTTGTCCAAAAAAGCGACGTCGATCTGATGGTTGAGAAAACTGTCAACCTTGAGCACGCCGGGACCTGCCGTCATGCCGTCTCTCAGGATTCTGTCCTCAAGCAATTTCAAGGGAAGACCTCCGCCGGTGAATCGATTTGCGATGAAGAATTGGGGTTATTTCAAAAATACAGGAATATTATAGTCGAATTCTTTCGTCAAAGCAAGTAAAAAGCGGAAAAAATTTGGTGGTAAAAAAAATCTCGCGTTCTCCACAAAATATTTTTTGTTTTTACATGTGTATTTGGCAAAACTTTTTTGAGTTATCAAAAAACACAAAAAAAACGGCAATAAACGGTTGTTCTTTCTTGCTGTTCCGCGTAAGCTTATGCAAAGAGGATTGGCTTTACACGTTACGCAGATTCGCGTTTTTTCGGGTTTTCCCGCATGCTAAAACGCGGCTATATTCTCCGTAAAGCTTTGAAAATGCCCGCTTTTTTCAATACGGCGGGAAAGACGCGGAACCACAACGATGTAAATGCTGAACACTTTACACTATGCCCCGTGCACCATATGAAGCGGCATTGTGCCGTTTGCCATTAAGCGGAGGGCGTACGGGTTGAACACAATCGGGATACAAGCATATTATATAATGTAATGCGCGCGTGCACCAATTAATATACTGAGGGCGCAAACGCTCTCTAAATATTAGCAGAAAATCATAAAAAAGTATTGACTTTTACTTGACGGTGCGCTATCATCTAATTGACCTAATGGTGGGTAAGTGGGTGAAGTATATCCTTTTTCAGGTAAAGACGTGAAAATGAGGGCTTCACCGGCTTTCCGGAATGTGTGTGGGCGCTTAGTGCACAAAGCGGGCGAACCGTGTAGTGCGGCTCACCGCTGCGCGTTTGAGTAATCGGCGCTGTGCACTTCGGGGACAGAGCGAAAGAAAAGCCGCTTTGGCTGCGGTCTGTTCCTATAAAACCCGCCCGCGGTTAATATCTACAAAATGATAGCCGCTTCTTATCGGCAATTATTGAAAGGGGGAAAGCGTGATAAAGATGAAGCGTTGAGGCTGCATCAGGTGCGTAGTTGCAGCCTGTCAGGTTTCTTCGCACGCGTATTTTTGTATTGGCGTACTAAAAATATGGAGGTTTTTACCCATGAAAAGACAGTCTTTTAGACTTCTCAGCATGCTCATGGCTCTGGTGATGCTCTTTGGGGCGTTGTCCGTGCTTGCCAGCGCTGAAAAATTTGGTCTTGTGAAAACGGCCGTCACATACGACTCTGTCGATGACGCCGTCCTCACTGCCGATCAGGTGGCAACTCTGGTGTTCGACATGGTCGACACGGATTTGCTTGCCGGTATGGAAACTCTTGACCTATCCGTCGCGGGTTCGTTAAGACTGGATTCCATAAATCATGCCCTGTATGACCTTGAGAGTATTGAAACAGGGTTTTTATGGGCCATTGCCAAGGCTCTTCTCGGCGACCTCGGCGATTTCAATTTTAATGCTATCGAGAACGGCAGCAACGCGTACCAGCGGTCTGCAACCACCGGTACCAACCTGACTCTTCTCAGTCAGCTCGTTCTGCTTCTGGGCGACAACAAAAACATTCTCAAGAAAATCGTTTACGGTATCGGTACCGATAACGGTCTTAGTCTCGGTGTCGCCAGCTCTGCTGTCGGCGAAGTGGATCTTGATATTCCGAACCTGCTTTACGGGTTGGTCTTTGACAATCTGCTTTACCGCTCATACGCCTATCCCGGTGCAGAGGATGCCACGCTTTATGCAACGACCCCCACAGTCTACAAAGAGTGGGAAAAGCAGACGACTCACCCCTTCACCTCTGCTGACACTATGATTAATACAGCGATTTTTAATCTTCTCACCACCCCGCAGGATAAGAAGTGGACGCTGAACACGACTACCGGTCTTATGGAGCAGAAATGGGACATTAACTCCAAAATCGTCCCGACCGTTGCCGCTTCAGCCGTCAATCTCACCACCAACTCCTTCTTCACCCTGCTGGATAACTGCCTGCAGCTGGCTTATAACACTCTCGGTATCGCTCCGCTCAACAACGATCTCAAGCAAGTCCTTATGGAAGCGACCGGCGCTGAGTTTATCGAGATCGAGAATCCTTCCGCCGCTCTTCAGGCGGAGTACACCAGCCGTCAGACGTCCGTGACGAACTACTTCGTCGACGCGGCGACATTCAAGTATAACGGCAACTGGTATTTTGTTGACAACGTCAACAAGGGCATCGACATCGACGAAGACGATGTCACCGATAAGGACGCCAACGGCGTCGACAAGACAGAGCTCGTTCGCCGTTTCTTCAAGGCGGACATCTCCGATGTTGACGAGCTGTTCAATGTCGTCAACTGGGATTATGCCTTTACCACAAGCACGATTAATTTTGCCGCCAATAAGACGACCTATGGTTCTCTTTTTGGTTCGCTCAACCATCTCCTCTACACGATACTTGACACAGTGTTCGCCGCCGATGTGAAGACCGATATTGCCGCGTTCCTGAACGACGGCCAGGGCTTCTATATTGACGGGGCTAACTCTAACCTCACGGCGAACCTTCTCAGGCTGGCAAAGTATATCCTTTGCACCTATACGGAGAAGCTCTTCGGCAAGAACCGCGCCAACATCATTACCGACGGCGTTGTTCTTCAAAGCTTCGTCAATACGGTTAAGGCCTTCACCACGGTTGAGGACCTTGCCGCCTACATTGCCGTACCGCTCATGAAGGATATTCTTCCTGAAATGATTCTTCCGGCAACCTTCACCTCCGGCCTCCAGGTTGAGCAGATTGGCGCTCTTGCTTTGAGAGAAGCGCTTTCTGACCTCACGCCGGTCATCAACTATGATTCCGTCATTTTTGCATCCGGTTCGCTGACCGCCTCCACGGGCAGAGTCTTGGCGACCCATACGCAGGCTGAATGGCAGAACATCGTTCTCAACATGGCTCTGAGCCTTGCAATGATTTACCTCGACAACGAGACCAACATCAACATTGACACCGCCGGTATCACGACCGTCATGAATAGGGTCGATTCCGGAAGCAAGACGGGCAATGGCTGGAAGGCTCTTCTTGAGGAAATCGTCGATTGGGGTGTAGGTTATGTCGGCAGCGGCTCTAGCAGCCTTCTTGTCGGCTGCGATCCCACGACTCTTACAGCCACCAAGGGAACGTATAGCGGCAACGCATTTACGATTCTCTCCACGGTTCTCAACAAAATACTGCCTCTCGGCTTCATCTGCGGCAGCTCTGTGAACGCCAGCGGCGTCCTCAATGTTGACACGCTGTTCTGGCAGCTTTTCAACGCTGTCTGCAATCTTGACGTTCCTTCCATCATCAGCCTCTTTGGCAGAAACACCGGTAACTCCAACAATATTCTCAACAATACGAACATCATTACGCAGATTATTGCTGTTTTGAACAGAGTTCTCGGCGTTGTCTTCAATGACACTACCATTTTACAGAGTACCGCTTCCCTTGATGCCGCGCTTATCAACCAAGCGAACCTTCAGGGAACGATATCTGACCTTCTCGCTGCGTTGAACACGAGAAAAACACCTCTTTTAGCTTGCCTTCTGCCGCTGTTGTCAAAATTCATCAGCGACTGGGGCGGTGAGCAGGTCATCGGTAATCCGGACTGTTCTCTCGCCCAAACCGTGAGCGCTTCTGCCGGTACAATCACCGATTCCGCGTTCACCATCTCTAATGGTTCAAAGGGCGTTTGGAGAGGCTATATGAACGGCTCCACACGCGCCCAGGATGAACAGTACACGTATGATATCACGGGTATTACCGCCACCACCGTCGGCGGCACCGGAACCGTTTCCGGCATTACCCCGACCACCGGCTCTCTCGCTTTCGGCGCCAGCCTTTCCGTCACCTTTGACGCTGCAAGCATCAACGCCGCCAACGGCGCGAACGTCCTCTTTACCATTTCCTATAAGGTGAAGGATGAGGCGGGCGCGTACATGGCGAACGGCCAGGTCTTTACACTGAAGAAATATGTATACCTTTCTTACAATCCCACCAACAATGGAGCAACAGCACAGGTAATCACAAAAGGAGATAAACTTCAGGGCGGCGTTTTGTCCCCGTTGTATATTCCCATTGAATCAGGTGCGACAGATATTCCCGCCAAGTCCACCTGCTATTTCGCTGATCAGTATACCAACGACGCCGCTTATAAAAAGCCAAAGGGCAAGATAACCTACGTTTCAGGCACAAATTACGGTATTGGGATCACCGCTAGGGGCGAAGAAGACCTTGAAAAAGAATCCACGGTTTACTGGCAGCAATACACAGTCAATGCGACGACATATAATGCGGCTGCGGCTACTATGACTCCAGGAACAACGCTCAACATTGTTGTGAATCTGCTCATCAGAGACCGCGTACTTGTCGGCACCGGCGGCTCCGCAAACGCTAATGGAACAATCACGATGAAGTTCTACAGCAGCGAAGCCATGGGCAAGCTGAAGGGGTTAACGGATGACGAGACCGGTAAGACCAGGATCAGCTCCGACTACAATACCACCACTTGCTATGCTACCGAGGTGTTGAAGTCCACCGCCGGTACTGAAGAAGATCCTCAGATGACCAACTTCACCACGACCGGCGTTGATCCGGATACGGGTCTTACCGTCACCACCATCAATGGTGCTACCGCTTGGACCAACTATACGACGGCTCTAAACAACGCTATCCGTGGCGCATGGCAGGTTTGGAACGCTAATTCCGTATACGATCAGTTGGCTCGTTATGAAGCGTTGCGCATTGCCGCTAACGACATCAACGTCTGCAAGAAAACCCCGCAGGAGATTGCTGCCGCAGGCGGACAGAACAATGATACCGCCATCACGGCCGTCAAGACACTCTATACGACTCAGCAGGATGCCATTAAGAGCTACAAAGACTATATGCTGTATCGTTTGAATCGTTATAACGACTGGGCAGGAGACGCTAATGGTTTGATTAAAACCTTTAACGCAGCAAACGCTGCGGTTGATCTCAAAGTGTTCCCGTATAAGACCATTTCCCTCACGGATCTCAATGCGCTCCTTGCGATTGACGGCACCTATACCACCTATATTAACGCATTGCTTGAAGATCGCACCGAGGCACAGATTGCAGCGTCCAACGCGACAAAGGCGGACGCTCAGGAAACTCTCGCTACCAATTATAACGCTTTGGATATTAACCAGATTAATAACATGCTGACCAAAACCTATGCAAGGCTTCTTCCGCGTGAGGGCGGCACCATCACCGCGTATCTCTCCACAGAGATAAACTCCGCTCTTGCCGTGTACGGCAGCGCGGCGACCAACGCGGCTTACAGCCAGGAGAGCTGGGATAATTATCTCGCTAAACTTGCTGACGCTCAGGCAGAGCTTGCCGCTCCGCAGAACAACGGCACGGTATTCGATGCGAAGTACTACCTGCAGAGAGCTGTAAATGACCTGATTCCGATTTCACAAGCCGCTGATTACTCCGACCTCAACAGCGCTATTGCACAGGCACAGACAGTCCTCGCAAACCTTGACCTCTATGAGCACTCCACCGATGACGGCATCAAGTCCGTTGGTAAGCTGCTTGCGGCTCTCGGCTACAAGATTGACGAAACAGATTTGTTCCCGAATGGTGCGCTCAATGTTCAGGCAAAAGTGTACGATTTAGAAGATCAGGACAGAATCGACAATGCCGAAACCGTTCTCAGACTTGCTCTTGCCGACGTCAGATACATCGGCACCGGCGTCACCAACAACAATCCGAACTCGTCCACTGAGACTAAGGAAACAGGCAGCGGAAGCCAAGGCTATTACGCTTTCGTTCCTGCCGGACTCGGTCTTACAAGCCTGACAAACAACACCTATATCGCACCGCAGAGCGTACCCGCTGGTGTCACTAACGTTACACCTCAGGTCGTTACTCCGGGCTCGACCAATGCCGGTACCGGCACTGTCGTCACCTATTACGGCACTGCCACCATCAGCGGCGTACCCACTACGATTCCTGTCGCCTCTTACTCGGTCGTCGTTATCGGCGATATCAACGGTGACTCTGTCATCGACTCGCTCGACGCGATGCTGGCTGACCTCACCGTCAACCACGCTGAAGATCACGAGTTAACAGGCGCATACCTCAAAGCAGCTCTTGCTGACGCCGCGACCGCGGCCGGTGGTATTGTTACCATCGCTGCCCTTCAGGAAATCCTGAATATCGCTGTCGGCAAATAAGTAAGTCTTAGTTCCCCATCCCTCCGGGCGGGAAACCGCCCGGAGGGGTAAAAAGCAAAACAATCCATGCGTAACTAAGAGTCAATCTTTTATTTCGTTTAGGTTGCTTGCCTCCTTATGAATTTATGCCGAGGAGGCATTAGGCTAAAGGGAAAGAGAATAAAAGAGGAAATTCATAAGGAGGCAAACAAATGTCAAAAACAAGAAAGATCTTAGGAATTGTTATGGCAGTAGCGATGCTGTTAAACCTTGTCGCTGTTGCCGCGTTTGCCGCAGATGACAGTGTAAAGACCAATACTTGGGCTATCTCTTCAACCGCCTTTACGACGGAGCCTGCGGTCAGCGGTACATTTACCGTCGCTGTTGATTTAACGGCCAATTATTATCTCGGTCCCGTTCAGTTCGCGCTTTCCTACGACGATGCCAGCTTTTCAATTGCCGCCACCGGCGCCGTTGTAGCTACAAACTATCCCTACGACGCCACCGTACAATACAACTATGATGCGGCTAACGATTTACTCAAGGTCGTCATAGTTCCGGATACCACCGGACTCAGTACGCTTGACGCAGAGGTGCTCAGCACGGCCACCACGATTGCCACGATTACCTTCACCTATCTGAAGGCCGGCACCATTTCGCTTGTCAACGACTATAAGACGGACGCCAATATTGACGGTTCGCTCTGCGCTTTCCGTTCTACGCAGGAAGACCTTATCAACTGCGGTCCAGACGATTTACTTTATGGACAAACAGCGACCGTTAATAATCCTGTTGATAACATTATTGGTACACTCTCCTCTCCGGAGCTTGCCGTTATTTCCGGCATGGGCGGCGTTATCGACGACGTAAATATGTATATTTATGGCGTTGA
>CAZEXA010000029.1:0-1749 GCA_964516565.1 uncultured Eubacteriales bacterium
CGCAACCAGGGGATGATCCTGGGCTCCGACAACGAGAAGATGTCGAAGTCCGCCGGAAACTTTTTTACCGTGCGGGACGTCGCTATAAAATACGGCTACGAGCCCATTCGTTATTTGATGGTGTCGGCGCACTACCGTATGCCTGTCAACTACAGCGTCGAGGTCATCGAGCAGTGTAAAGCCTCCCTGCAGCGGCTGTACACCTGCCGTGACAACCTCGATTTCCTGTTGAAAAACGCTTCCGTACAGAGCGGCGCGGAGGACGACGCGCGAAAGAAAAAGCTTGCCTCCCACAGAGACAAATTTATTGAGGTCATGGACGACGACCTCAACACGGCCGACGGCGTCACCGCCGTGTTTGAGCTGGTGTCCGACATCAACCGCATCGTTCCGGACGCTTCCAAAGAGGTTCTCACCTTCGCCGCGTCGCTTTTCGACGAACTGTGCGGCGTGCTGGGACTTTTGTACAACAGGAAGCAGGATGCCACAGACGAGCATATCCTTGCGCTCGTCGAGCAGCGAACCGCCGCCCGTAAGGAGAAAAACTGGGCGCTCGCAGATAAGATTCGCGACGAACTCAAGGCGATGGGCGTCACCCTTGAGGACAACCCCCAAGGTATCAAAATCGTTCGTCTATAAAAGGCATAATTTCTATAAATGCCAACCGCAGGTTCCTTTAATTCGCAGTTCATTTATAAATGCCAACCGCAGGTTCCTTTAAATCTAACATCTAATTATCTAACATTTTTTACTTAATCTCAATAGTCCGCGGTAGTTCTGATGAATACTGTATAAGGAGTTTGTATGACAGGAAAAGAGAGAGCCGCCTTAAGGGCACAGGCGAACAATCTTGAACCGCTGTTCCAGATCGGAAAGAGCGGCGTTACAGAAGCTGTGGCCGCTCAGATGGAAACCGCCTATAACACGCGCGAGCTCGTTAAGATCAGGGTACTGCTCGACTCGTCGCCGGATATGCCGCGCGCCGCCGCGCAAAAGCTCGCCGAGATGACCGGTTCCGAAATCATTCAGGTTATCGGCGGCGTCGTCGTGCTGTTTCGCCTCAACGAGGAACTGCGCAAAAAAGAGGCGGAGAAAAAGAAGCGTGAGAAAATGGAAACGCGCGAGCGTAAAAAAAAGCTTTTCAACGAAAAAAATACGGCAAGACCGGGTAAAATGCCGCTGCCGCAGTCAACGCCTAAAGCGGAGAAAATGCCGCTCAAAAAGACCGCGCCCAAACCGAAGCGGCTGGGAAAGCCGGCGGCAAAAACGACAGAAAAACGCGGGAAATAGGAGGAATATATGCGCTTTGAAGAGCTTGTCAAAAAGACGAGGAGCTACCGGAATTTTGACGCCGATGCCGCTATTTCCGAAGAAACACTGCGCGCGCTTATCGAACTGTGCCGCTATACGCCGTCGTCAGCCAATACGCAGTCGATAAAATTCGCCTATTCGTGTGACCGTGCGAAGAACGCCGCGATTTTTCCGTTGCTGCGCTGGGCGGGGTATTTGACCGAAAAGCCGCCCTATGACGGCAATGTTCCGGCGGCATACATTTTGCTCTGCCACGACGGGCGCATCGCCCAAAACCCGATCGAAATCGATGCGGGTATCTGCGCACAGACCCTTGTGCTCGGCGCCATGGAACGGGAATTGGGTGCGTGTATGATCGGCAGCTTTGACAAAGAGAAAATGGCAGAGATATTTCGTCTTCCCGAGGAGGTCGCTCCGCGCCTGATTATCGCGCTGGGA
>CAZEXA010000029.1:1759-23975 GCA_964516565.1 uncultured Eubacteriales bacterium
ACCGTCGTCATCACCGACATGAAGGACGGCAGCGTCAAATACTGGCACGACGAAAACCGCGTACACTATGTTCCGAAGCGACCACTTCATGAAATACTGCTGACGGACTGATATTTTTAAAAAGGCTTGACAAACCGAAAGGTAACTGATATACTCAATCCGCAATAAAGCAGAACATGTCCGTTCTCACCGCAACAGCTTTTGTCTGTGAGGTCTATACGCTTACTTTTTGTGCGTGGACAGGTGTTTCTGCCCACGCCTATCTTTTTTCGGAGGTGCTTTGGTTATCGGCAGCAAGGAAATGCAACTGAATGAACAGATCATGGATAAGGAGTTAAGAATCGTTTCGGAGACAGGCGAGCAGCTCGGCATCATGTCCGCCAAGGAAGCGCTGAGGCTTGCCGAAAGCCGGAATCTTGACCTTGTGAAGATTGCTCCGCAGGCGAAGCCGCCCGTGTGTAAAATCATGGACTACGGCAAATTCCGTTTTGAGCAGGCTAAGCGTGAAAAGGAAGCCCGCAAGAATCAGAAAATTGTGGAGCTCAAAGAAATTCGTCTGTCGCTCAACATCGACAAGCACGACTTTGACACCAAGGCCAATCACGCCATCGGCTTTCTGAAGGACGGCTGTAAAGTAAAGGTTTCGATTCGCTTTAAAGGCCGTGAGATGGCGCATTCAGAAAACGGGAAAATTACGATGGAACGTTTTGCGGAAGCCTGTGCAGAGGTCGGCGTCGTCGAGAAGCCGGCTAAACAGGAGGCGCGCTCCATGCTTATGTTTCTTGCTCCGAAAGCAGCGAAGTAGTCAACGGTCACATTTAAGGAGGATATAGTTATGCCCAAAATCAAGACGCACAGCGGTGCGAAGAAACGTTTTAAGATTTCCAAAAACGGCAAGCCGATCCGCGGCCACGCCAATAAGTCACACATCCTGACAAAGAAAACAACCAAGCGTAAAAGAGGGCTTCGCAAGGCAATCGTCGCGGACACCACCAACCAGAGGCAGATCAAGCGCCTTGTACCTTACAAATAATCGTAATAACGGAGGAAAATGACTTATGGCTCGTATAAAAGGCGCGATGATGACTCGCAAAAGAAGGAACAAGGTATTAAAGCTCGCTAAGGGCTACTACGGCTCAAAGAGCAAATTGTTCAAAACCGCAAAGCAGGCCGTTATGAAGAGCGGCAACTATGCTTACATCGGACGCAAGCAGAAAAAACGCAATTTCCGCCGTCTGTGGATTACCCGTATTTCCGCAGCCTGCAAGCAGAACGGAGTCAACTACTCATCGTTCATGAACGGACTGAATAAAGCGGATGTCAAACTCAACCGCAAAATGCTTTCCGAGATTGCCATTGCCGACCCGGCGGGTTTCACGGTTCTCGTAGAGAAAGCTAAGGCGGCGCTTTAATAAATAGACATGCGGACGATTTATCGTCCGCATGATTCCTTTGAGGGGGATACATGCTTGGAGATTCTGACAAGCAGAAACAACGCCAAAATCAAGCTTGCCGCCGCGCTTTGCACAAGTGCCGACACGCGCCGTGAGACCGGGCTTTTCCTTTTGGAGGGAGCGCGTCTGTGCTTTGACGCGGCGCGGTGCGGCGTTCCCATTGAAAGCGTATTTGTCACGCGTAGCGCGTTTTCGCGCTTTTCGGACATGCTTTCCGAAATAATCCCGAAATCCGGCGCGGTTTATGAAATTGACGAAGCGCTTCAGTCGAAAATTTCCGATACAAAGACGCCGCAGGGCGTGTTTTGTATTTGCAAAATGCTTGACAAAAACGCAGATATCGATACAATAAATAGCAACGGGAAGTATCTTGCCTTCGAGGAGCTTGCCAACCCGATGAATCTCGGCGCAGCCGCGAGAACCGCCGAGGCGCTCGGTCTTTCGGGGCTGATTGTCAACGGCGGATGTGACATCTATAACCCGAAGGCGCAGCGCGCGGCGATGGGGTCGCTCCTGCGTTTGCCGATTTATGAGACCGACAGTCTGTCTGCGTTTTTCGGCATGTTGAAAGAAAGGGGCATGACGACCTTCGCGGCGGTTTTGTTAGACGATGCCGAAAGCCTTTTGACAACGGATTTTTCGGGCGGCGTTGTCTGTGCCGTAGGCAACGAGGGAAGCGGTTTAAAACCGCAAACAATTGACGCCGCTATAAAAAAGATACGCATACCGATGAAGGGTACGACCGAGTCGCTCAACGCCGCCGCCGCTGCGGCGGTGATAATGTGGGAAATGATGAAATGAACACTTGCTCCCCTCAGTATTGGCTCTGGCTGCAAAAAGCCCTCGGCGCGGGGGCAAAAACGGAAGATTTGCTGAGAGTTTTTGATAACCCTAAGAAGCTGTACGAAGCAGGAGAAGACGAGTGGCGGCTTTCGGGCGTGCTCACCTCTGTAAGGATTGCCGCCCTGAAAAAACGTTCACCGGAAAGCTTTTCGGCACTTCTTACGGACTGCGCCGCCAAGGGCTACACCTTGATTACACCTGACGATTCGCGGTTTCCGCGCCAGCTCAAGTCACTGCCGGATATGCCGCTTGCGCTTTTTGTATGGGGTGATTTAAGCGTGCTCAATGACCCCGTCCATATCGCGGTTGTCGGCACAAGGGAGGCCAGCGCTTACGGAGCAGAGATTGCGCAGCGCATGAGCTACGCGCTTGCCAAAGCCGGAGTAACGATTGTCAGCGGCGGCGCACTGGGTATTGACAGTGAGGCGCACGCCGGCGCGATGCTTGCCAAGGGGCGTACAGTCTGCGTGCTGGGTTGCGGATTGTCCGTGCCCTATCTGCCGCAAAACGCTTCTTTACGCCGCGCTGTAACCAGGCACGGGGCTGTCATCAGCGAGTTTTTGCCCGACACACCGCCCGGCAAGGCGACCTTTCCGATTCGCAACCGCCTGATTTCCGGGCTGTCGCTCGGAACGCTCGTTATCGAGGCGGGCGGCCACAGCGGTTCGCTGATTACGGCGCGGTACGCCGCCGAGCAGGGGCGCGACGTCTTCGCCGTTCCGGGCGACATTCTGCGATCGTCGTTCGGAGGCGCGAACAAGCTGATTCAGGACGGCGTCAAAGCCGTTTTTACCCCGTCGGATATTCTGTTGGGATATGAGCTTTTGTACGGCGAGTATCTCAATACCGAAAACGCGGATGCCTTCTTTTTCGGTTCCTGTTATGTGGATTACCGACACGGGCAGAAGGCACCGCCCGAGCCGGAAGCCGGCGTTGTGCCGAAGCTCACCGAAAACGCCGCGAAGGTGTACGGCAAGCTCACCCGAAAAGCAAAATATATCGATGAGCTTTCAGAAACGGTCGGTATGACTGTCGCCGAAACGATGGCGGCGTTGACGGAACTTCAGCTGTACGGATATGCAACGCAAACGGAAGGGAATCTTTATTGCAGGGAAAACAAGAATGAAGTGAGGAAATGAAATGAAACTGGTTATCGTTGAGTCACCGACAAAGGCGGGTAACATTAAAAAGTATTTGGGGAGTGGTTACGAAGTTATGGCATCGGTCGGTCACGTCAGGGACTTGCCTGCCGCCAAGCTCAGCGTCGATATCAAGAACGATTTCGCTCCCAAATATGCGGTCATCAAGGGCAAGGAAAAGCTCGTCAAAGATTTGAAAAGTAAAGTTGAAAAATGTGACGCTGTCTATCTTGCCACCGACCCGGACCGCGAGGGAGAGGCCATATCATGGCATCTGGCGACGCTATTAGGGCTTGATGTCGATCAGAAGAACCGTGTCAAATTTAACGAAATTAATGAAGCGACAGTCAAGAAGGGCATCGCCAATCCTGAGGCTATCGATTTGGGACTTGTGGACGCCCAGCAGGCAAGACGAATCCTCGACAGGCTTGTCGGCTATAAGCTCAGCCCGTTCATTTCCCAGAAAATTCGCAGAGGGTTATCCGCCGGACGCGTCCAGAGCGTCGCGGTGCGTATGATTGTTGACCGTGAGGAGGAAATCAACGCCTTCGTGTCCGAGGAATACTGGAGCGTCGAGGCGAAGCTTCTTGTCAACCGTAAACAGTTTACCGCTTATTTTGTCGGCGACGAAACAGGGAAAATAAAGCTTGCCTCTAAAGAGAATACTGATGGTGTGCTGCAAAGGCTCGACGGCGCGGACTATACTTTGAGTTCCCTCAAAAAGGGCCAGCGCAAAAAACAGCCGGCTCCGCCGTTCATCACCTCGTCGCTTCAGCAGGAGGCATCAAGACGTTTGGGCTTCCAGGCGCAGAAGACGATGAAAATCGCTCAGGAGCTGTATGAGGGCGTCGCTGTCAAGGACATGGGCTCCATCGGTCTTATAACCTATATGAGAACCGATTCGCTGCGTATTTCCGACGAGGCGAGAGCGGATGCCGCCGCGTTTATCGCCGAAAACTATGGTCAAGGCTATCTGCCCGAAAAGCCGCGCGTCTACAAATCCCGCGCCGGCGCGCAGGACGGTCACGAAGCCATTCGTCCCTCTGTCGCTTTTCTTAAGCCGGAGCAGGCAAAAGAAAGCCTTTCGGCCGATCAGTATAAACTCTACAATCTTATTTGGAGAAGATATATGGCAAGCCAGATGGCGTCCTGTGTACAGGATACCGTCAAGGTCGAAATTGAGGCGGCCTCCGCCGCAGATCGTGCTGCCGGGCGGTATTGCCTCTTTACCGCCAGCGGTTATACCGTGCGTTTTGACGGGTATACCGTGCTGTATGAGGACAGCGCCGAGGAGGATGTCGATAAGGAGGGCAGCCTCCCGCCGATAAAGGACGGGGACGAGCTGAAGCTGAAAGAGCTGATTCCTGCGCAGCATTTTACACAGCCCCCCTCACGCTATACCGAAGCGTCGCTTATAAAAACACTTGAGGAGACCGGGGTCGGTCGTCCGAGTACCTATGCGTCCATTGTCAGCACCATTATCAAAAGGGAGTACGTCGTCCGCGAGAGCAAGCTGTTAAAGCCTACCGAGCTCGGAGCGGCGACGACGGGACTTTTAAAGGACAAGTTCCCGAAAATTGTCAATACGAAATTTACCGCGCAAATGGAAACTAAGCTCGATGAGGTTGAGGAAAGAAAGTGCGACTATATCGCCATGCTCCGTGAGTTTTACGACGATTTTGACGCTGCGCTGCAAAAAGCGAAAGCGGAAATGAGCGGACAAAAGATTCGTCTTGAGGCCGACATCACCGACATTCTCTGCGAAAAATGCGGACGGAACATGGTTATCAAGTCCGGGCGCTTCGGAAAATTCCTCGCCTGTCCGGGGTATCCGGATTGTAAAAACACCAAGCCCATTCTGGAACAGACCAACGCGCTTTGTCCGCGCTGCGGCGCGTCGGTTATCGGTAAAAAATCAAAGAAGGGCTATCCGTTCTATGGGTGCTCAAACTATCCCGCCTGTGATTTCATGACATGGGACAAACCTACCGGCGAGCTGTGCCCGAAATGCGGCAAAGCCCTCTTTAAGGGACGGGGCGGCATTATCGCCTGTCAGAACGAGGGTTGCGGTTACACCGCCAAGGCTGTGCGCAAGAACGCAAAAACCAAGACCGATGATAAATCGGCGGGAGCTTGACAATATGACGGAGCGTCGCGCCGTGGTTATCGGCGGCGGTCTTGCCGGAGTGGAGGCAGCGTCGCAGCTTTCGCGTTCAGGCATTGAGGTTACGCTCTATGAAATGAAACCCGCGCGATTTTCTCCGGCTCATCGGTCGGAGGGCTTGGCGGAGCTTGTCTGCTCGAATTCCTTGAAGGCTGAGCGGCTCGGTTCGGCGGCGGGACTGCTCAAGGCGGAGATGCGCCTGTTTGGTTCGGTATGCCTTGTAGCGGCAGATAAGGCGCGCGTTCCGGCAGGGGGCGCGCTGGCAGTTGACAGAGATGTTTTTTCAGAGCTAATCACCGCGGCTATAGAAGCCGATCCGCGTATCGAGGTCGTGCGGCGCGAGATAACCGATATCCCGGAAGATACCGTCACCGTCATTGCCGCAGGACCGCTCGCGTCCGACGCGCTCAGCAGAAGCATTGAGCGAGTTTGCGGAGAACTCCTCAGCTTTTACGACGCCGCCGCGCCGGTTGTCATGACCGACAGCGTCATCAGAGAGGAAACGTTTTCCCAGTCGCGTTATGGGCGCGGCGGTGAAGACGACTACCTCAACTGTCCGATGGATAAGGCGCAGTACGAGGCGTTCTACGACGCGTTGATTCACGCCGAAACCGCGCTGCTTCACTCCTTTGACAAAGGGGACGTATACGAGGGCTGTATGCCTGTCGAGGTGCTGGCAAAGCGCGGCGTTGACAGTCTGCGCTACGGACCTTTAAAGCCCGTAGGACTGCGTGATCCGCGTACGGGACATCGTCCGTGGGCGAACCTGCAGCTCAGGCGCGAGAACAGTGCCGGAACCCTCTGTAATCTCGTCGGCTTTCAGACGAATCTGAAATTCTCCGAACAGCAGCGTGTCTTTTCCATGATACCGGCGTTGAAAAGCGCTGAATTTGTTCGGTACGGCGTGATGCACCGCAACACCTTTCTCAATGCCCCCAAAATCTTAAAGCGCGATTTTTCAGTTAAGAACAGGCCGAATCTGTACTTTGCGGGACAGATAACCGGCGTGGAGGGGTATATGGAGTCGGCGGGCTCCGGGTTACTGGCGGGACAAAACGCCGCTAAGCGTATTTTGGGAGAGGAACCGCTTATTTTGCCGGAACTGACCATGCTCGGGGCGCTTGCGGCGCACGTCACGGACGATACGCCGAAAAGCTACCAGCCGATGGGCGCGGCATTCGGCCTGTTACCGCCGCTCGCTGAACCGATTCGTGATAAGAGAGAACGATACGAGGCGCTCGCACGACGCAGCCTTATGTATTTGGAGACGCTTTTAGAAGGCGGCGGAAAGGAGAACCCATGCGTCTGAAGATTGAAAAAGGCAAGGACATAAAGAAGAGTACTTTTATTATTTTCAGCGCGCTTCTGTTGGTGCTTATCACCGCAAATCTTCTGTATTTCGGGAACAAATATTTGGGGTTTCTCTTTGAGGGCGGCGCAAACACTACCTCGGAAACGGCAACAACCGAGGTCGCCGCGTCGGATTATGAATGTACCGTATCCGATGACGGCGCCATCCTGACAAAGTATAACGGAAAGGCAACAGATCTGAGCATACCCTCGAAATTTCAGGGAAAGCTGCTCATCGGCATTGCCGACGGGGCTTTTGTCAACAATAAAAATCTCAAATCTGTTGTAATTCCCGATACAGTGACGGATATCGGCGCCGGTTGTTTTGAGAATTGCACTCAACTCAAAAAGGTCACTCTTCCCAAGTCCTTAAAGGCTATCGGTTACTCGGCGTTTGAGAGCTGCGCTCTTCAAACGGTCGTGCTTCCCGATACGGTGAAAAGTGTCGGGGAAAGCGCCTTTTACAACTGTAAAAGCTTAGAAAATATCACGGTTTCCGACGGATTGACCGCGCTGGGCGCTTACGCTTTTGACGAAACGCTGTGGTACGAAAACGCCGAGGACGGACTCCTCGTAATAGGGAAGATATTATACGGGTACAAGGGCGAGTTTCCAAAGGGGTATACGCTGAAAATTCCCGCCGATATCACGGTTATTGCCGACGCGTCGTTTTCCGGTAGGAATACGCTGAAGAGCATCGGGTTTTCGGACGATGTCGAGTATATCGGCGTCGCCGCGTTTGCCGGGTGTGCCGCCATTACGGAAATGAAGATTCCCATGGGGGTTGTCAGCATCGCCGATGAGGCGTTCAATTCCTGCGCCGCTTTAAGGAGCGTTTCCATTCCGTCGAGCGTCACCGCCATCGGCTCCTCGATACTCGTCAATTGTCCGAAGCTTGAAAGCATAGAGGTCAACGAGTTCAACAAGTCTTTTACGGCGGACGGCAAAGCGCTCTACAATAGCGAAAAAACCCGGCTTTTGGCGTTCTGTCCGGCGAGCAGTGCCGCTTTTTTCAAGGTGTCTGATAAGGTTTCGAGCATCGATTCCGCAGTGTTCTACGGTTGTGAAAACCTCATTTCGGTCACGTTGCCCGAACCGCTGACGGCGCTGCCGGAGTATATGTTCTACGGGTGCAAGTCGCTGACCTCCCTAACGGTACCGGATGCCGTTTCAACCATTTCAGATGCGGCGTTTTATGGGTGTACCGCCCTCGAAAAGGTGCAGCTGCCTACGGGGCTCAACACATTAGGCAACCAAGTCTTTTACGGCTGTACCGCACTGAAAACCCTGATTATTAGAGGCAGCGGCGCCTACAGAACGGAGGGTGGGGTTTTATTTTCCTCCGATATGATGTCGCTAACTGTTTATCCGTGCGCGCTGGAGGCGGCGTCCTACACCATTCCCGATACCGTTATCAATATCGGTACCGCGGCGTTTTTAGGTGCCGCGCATTTAAGGAGCGTTGTTTTGCCCGAAGGGCTTACCATCATTTCGGATGAAGCTTTTGCCGAGTGCGCTCTTTTGACGTCCGTTACCGTTCCGGACGCTGTCGGCGAACTTGGCGATTACTGTTTTGCAAATTGTGCGTCGCTTATCAGCGTAAACATCGGCAAGACGGTCAACACCATCGGGGACGGCGTGTTCAACGGCTGTTACGCGCTTAAGCGTTTTGTTGTCGGCGCGGATAACACCCACTTTTCCGTGCAGAACGGCATACTGTATGACGCAAAAAAAACTACGCTTATCGGTTATCCGGCGGGCAGAGCGGCAAAGGAATTCACGGTGCCGAAAACGGTTACGACCATTAAATCCGCTGCGTTCTACGGATGTACTTATCTTGAACGGATATTCATCGCGGCGGCGGTCACGACGCTGTCCCCGGAATCGTTTATCGACTGTCAGACACTCGAGGCGTTTACCGTGGACGAAAATAATAAAACGTATGAGGATCATGATGGTATTCTGTTTATGGGCGCCGCGGATATTATAAAATATCCTGCTTCGAAAAAGGGTTCGTCATATACGGTGCCGGACACTGTCGTAACGATCCGCTCGTATGCCTTTGAGAATTGTCAGTATCTTTCCGACGTAACAGTCGGCGCGAAGACGACTTCCCTCGGCACCGATGCTTTTTTCAATATTTCGGGGCTTACGCTTCACTGTCCGAAAGGAAGCAAGGCACAAGAATACGCCGTGGAGTATGATATCAACTACAAACTTACTAAATAATGTGACCGGAAAGGACGCTTATTTTGAAAATAATTATTGACGCCTTCGGCGGTGACAACGCCCCCGCCGAGATACTGAGGGGCGCAGCGCAGGCCGTCAAAGAATGCGGCGTTGAGATTACGGCTGTCGGCGACGAGGAAGCCATAAAACGCACTCTTTGTGAACAGGGCATCGATAGCGCCCATATGACGTTTCACCATGCTTCCGGCGTGTTTGGCATGGCGGAAAACCCGCTTTCGGTAAGGCACCCGAGCAACGACACTTCGCTGGCTGTGGGCTTACGCCTTTTGAAAGAAGGGCAGGGCGAGGCGTTTGTCAGCGCGGGAAGCACCGGCGCAATTGTGGTGGGCGGCATGTTCGTCATCGGGCGCCAGAAGGGCGTGAAAAAGCCGGGCATCGGTTCAGTGATGCCCGGCGACAACGGTCCGTTTATGCTCATTGACAGTGGCGCGACCATCGACTGTACGCCCGAATCGCTGCGGCAGTTCGCCTTGATGGGCAGCCTCTATATGAAAAATGTGGCGGGAATCAAAGAACCGCGTGTCGGCCTTGCCAACATCGGCACTGAGCCGACAAAGGGAACACCGCTCTGTGTGGAAACCTACGCGCTTTTAAAAAATACCGCCGGCATCAATTTCATCGGCAACGCCGAGGTACGGGATATCCCGTTTACCGTGGCGGATGTCATCGTCGCCGACGGTTTTACGGGTAATGTCATCTTAAAGACCTATGAGGGTGCCGCTGCGGCGATTCTCGGCAGTATCAAGGCCATGTTTATGGCAGGTACGCTGTCAAAGCTGTCGTATCTCGGCGTGAAAAAGGATTTAAGCGCCTATAAAAAGAAAATGGATTATAAGGAGTTCGGCGGCGCGCCGATTTTGGGACTGAAAATGCCCGTCATCAAAGCGCATGGCTCGTCGGACGCCCGCACATTTAAAAACGCAATTCGACAGGCAAAAGAAATCGTCGAGAAAGACGTTATCGGACAAATCGAACAGCAGCTTAAGGGGTATGGGACATGACGATTGACGATTTACAAAAAGAAATCGGCTATACCTTTAAGGACAAGAGACTTCTGGATACGGCGCTGACCCATTCCTCCTACGCCAACGAGCGCCAGCTGTCCGCCGACAACGAACGTCTGGAATTTTTAGGCGATTCGGTACTCGGTTTCCTTACAGCCGAGCATTTGTACAGCACGTTTGGACGCCGTCCTGAGGGCGAATTGACAAAGCTGCGCTCGCTGCTTGTCTGTGAGGGCTCGCTGTATGGCTTTGCCAAAGAAATCGGGTTGGGCGAGTGTCTTCTGCTCGGTAAGGGTGAGGAGCACACCGGCGGGCGCGACAGACCGTCAATCCTCTCCGACGCGTTTGAGGCGGTTGTCGCGGCAATATATCTTGACGGCGGTATCGAAGCTGCCCGCGTGTTTGTGCTGCGCTTTATTTCCTTAGCGCTCAAAAAGCAAAGCCTCACCGATGATTATAAAACGCTGCTTCAGGAAGAGGTGCAGAAAACCAAGGGCAGCACGGTGCGCTACGAGCTGGTCGGCGAATCCGGTCCCGATCATCAGAAAACGTTTATCTGCGCGGTCATTTTGAATGGCAAGCCTTTGGGCGAGGGAAGCGGCCGCAGTAAAAAAGAGGCAGAACAACAGGCGGCTAAGGAAGCGCTGGAGCTTTTAGGGTCATGAAGCACGCGAACATCGCCTTTTTTGTGCCGCACAGAGGCTGCCCGAACAACTGTATTTTTTGCGATCAGAAGCGGATATCCGGCTCGGCGGCACCTCTTAAGCCCCAAGATGTTATACAGACGCTCGACGGCATTGCTCCGGGAACGCTTGACAGCGAACATACCGAGCTTGCCTTTTTCGGCGGCAGCTTTACGGCAATTCCCCGCGGCGAAATGGAAGCACTGCTCATGGTAGCCGCCGCCTACCGGGCAAAAGGCCTTTTTAAGGGCATCCGTATTTCCACCCGTCCCGACTGCGTATCAGAAGAAATACTCGGGATTCTTAAGGAATACGGCGTGACCGCCGTGGAGCTGGGTGCACAAAGCACTGACGACCGCGTTCTTGCCGAAAACGGGCGCGGGCATACCGCGCGGGATATTGCCGATGCTGCTAAAAGGGTTTCCTCTTTTGGATTTTCCTTAGGGCTTCAGATGATGACCGGTTTGTACGGCAGTACAGACGAAACGGATATAAAGACGTGTCGGGAACTGCTTACGATGCATCCAGATACCATGCGAATTTACCCGACGGTCGTTTTACTGGGTACCCCCCTTGAAGCGCTTTACAGAAGCGGCGCGTATATCCCTCCTTCCTTAGGGGAAACCGTCGCGCTTTGTGCAAAGCTGAAAAGACTCTGCGACGAACAGAGTGTCAAGGTTATCCGCCTCGGACTTCACGCCGGAGGGGATGTGGCAGAAGGGTATGTTGCCGGAGCGTATCATCCGGCGTTCGGCGAGCTAGTCGAGAGCCGTCTGTATCTCGACGCGGCAATGGAAAAGCTTTCAGGATTTCCGCCCGGCGCGTATACGCTCACGGTCGCCGCACGGGAGATTTCGAAAATGACCGGTCAACGTAAAAGCAACCTCGCCGCGCTCGGCGCTTATGGGTACCGGTGTGCGGTCAAAGGGGACGGCGCCCTTTCGCCGTACGATATCATCATCAACGAACGGAGTAACACATGTACTTAAAGTCACTCGAAATGCAGGGCTTCAAATCCTTTCCCGACAAGACCACGCTCCACTTCGGGAAGGGCATAACGGCCGTCGTAGGTCCCAACGGCAGCGGCAAGAGCAATATCTCCGACGCGGTGCGTTGGGTACTCGGCGAGCAATCGACAAAATCTCTGCGCGGCTCGAAAATGGAGGACGTCGTTTTTTTGGGGACCTCTACACGCCGCGCCGTCGGGTACGCGGAGGTCACGCTGCAAATCGATAATTCCGACAAAGCCTTAAACAGTGATGAGAAAGAGGTCAGCGTCACCAGACGGTATTACCGCTCAGGAGAAAGCGAATACCAGCTTAACGGTCAGTCCGTACGCCTTAAGGACGTTCACGAGCTTTTCATGGATACGGGACTGGGACGCGACGGCTACTCCGTCGTCAGTCAGGGGCGTATTACCGATATGATTTCGGCAAGAGCCGTTGACCGCCGTGATATGTTTGAGGAGGCCGCCGGCATCTCCCACTACCGCTATCGCCGCGCCGACGCTTTGAAACGCCTTGAGCAGGCAGAGGAAAATCTTGTGCGTCTGCGCGATATCCTGTCCGAGCTCGAAAGCCGAATTGAACCTCTGCGTGTCCAAAGCGAAAAGGCCGCGCAGTTCCTCGAGTATGCCGCCGAAAAGAAAACGCTCGAAATCGGGTTGTGGCTGCGTACCATTGAGCGCACGAGGGACAACCTCTCCGAGCAGGAAACGCGCCTGACCACCGCCGATATCCAGCACAAGGAAGCGGAAAAAGAACTGACCGACATTGAGAATAAAATCGAAAAAACAATTGCCGAAACGCAGCGTCTGACCGTTCTTATCGATAACGCGCGGCGTGCTTCCGGTGAGCTTGACGAAAAAGCAGTTACCCTTGAGGGACAAATCGCCGTTCTTGAAAACTCGATCCTGCACAACAGCGAGGTCGTAGCGCGCATTGAGCGCGATAAGCTTTCCGAGGACGACACGAGCAAGCACCTCGCCTCGCAAATTGAGGAGGAACAGGAGGAAATCAAAGCCTTAACCGAACAGATTGAAGCCGAAAAAGAAACGCTTCAAGGCGTGACCGGCGAAATGAACGCGCTCACCGAGGAGAGCGACCAAAAATCCGGAAGTTACATGAAACTGTCCGGCGAGCTGTCGGGGCTGTCGGTTGAGCTTGCCGATTGCAGGGTCGCGCTGTCTACCGCCGGTTCAACCGTAACGGGTATCGACGAGCGCCTGTCGGCTATCGCCGAGGCATCGGCGGCACGGCAACAGACAATCACGCAGCTTGAAGCCCAGCGCGCCGAGGTGCAGGGAAATCTTGATGCGGTCTGTGAAAAAATTGTCGGGCTAAACAATTCGCTCGAGGGACTCGTCCTGCGTGCCGAGGGCAGACATAAAAAGCTCGAGGAGCTGAAAACCGAGGAGCGCCGTCTTCAAAACGAGTTGGAGCTGTGCGTTTCGCGTAAAAACATGCTCAGCGACCTCGAAAAGAATATGGAAGGGTATCAGGGCGCGGTTAAAGCGGTCATGCGCGAGCTTAAGCGTGGGGCGCTGACGGGGATTCACGCACCCGTTTCGCAGCTCATCACCGTGAAAGAACAATATGCCCTCGCTGTCGAAACGGCGCTTGGCGCTCAGATACAGAATATCGTCACCGACAACGAAAACGATGCCAAACGCGCCATCGCCTTTCTCAAGGAATCGAGCGCCGGACGCGCCACTTTCCTGCCGCTGACGGCCATCCGCGGCAAAGAGCTTGATGAAAAAGGGCTTGACAGCTGCTTAGGTTATATAGACCTCGCCAGTAATCTTGTCGAGTGCGATAAAAAGTACCGTCAGATTGTACTGTCACAGCTTGGCAGGACCGTTGTTGCCGAGGATATGGACGCTGCCGTCGTCATCGGCAAAAAGTACGATACCCGCTTTCGCATCGTCACGCTGGACGGTCAGGTAATCAACGCCGGCGGTTCGATGACCGGTGGTTCCAAGACGCCGTCGGCAGGTATGCTCAGCCGGGTAAACGAGATTGAAAAGCTCGGCAGGAAGGCTGAGGAGCTGAAAATAAAACTCGAAAGCGTAAAGCAAAATGTTAAAACCGCCGCCGAAAGCGTCGGTGCCTGTGAGGCGCAGCTGACCGGGCATAAGAGTGAAATGACCGCCGCCGGTGAGGATAAAATCCGCTTGGAGGGTGTTCTGGCGCTGAGGGAAGGGCAGTTGTCGGCGTTGACGGCGCAGGAGGCCGAGCAGGAAGCCGAGCGCGCGGAAATCACGGCGAAAAAAGAGACGTTCCAAAAGAAAATGGCGCTTGCCGAACAGACCATCGCGCTTCTCAGCAAAAAACTTGCCGAAACGGAGTCGGCGCTGGCCGATATTACCGGCGACAGAGAACGCCTTCATGAACGGCGCGAGGGATTGACCGTTAAAATACAGGAATGCAATCTGCGTATCGTCGCGCGGGAAAAGGAAATCGAGGCAAAGAGGGAAACCGTCGAGCGGCTTGAGAGACGCGGTTCCTCCCACACGGTCCGCATCACCGAGCTGAATGCCGAGATTGCCGAGCTTGAGGCTAAAAACGGCACACTGCACGCCGACATCGAATCACTGCGCGCCGAAGTACAAAAGCTCAGAGAGGAGAGCGGGCAGTCCGCCGGGAATATCGCCCGGTTTATGAAGCTGCGCGAGGACGCCGAGAGCGAAAGCGGCAGTCTGCGGCTCCTTGAACGCGCGAAAACCGGCGAGCGAGAACGCTTAAGTGGCGAGGTCGTTCGGCTCGAGGAGCGCAAGGCCGCCATGATGCGCGAGTATGACGAGATTTGTCAGAAGCTCTTTGAGGACTATGAGCTGACAAGGCGCGAAGCCGAGCAGCTCGGATACAAAATCGAAAATGTCGGGCAGGCACAAAAGCGGCTCTCCGAGTTGAAAAATAAAATTAAGGCGTTGGGGAGCGTCAACGTCGGCGCGATTGAAGAATATAAAGAAGTGTCCGAGCGCTTTAAATTCTTGAGTGGGCAGATAGAGGACATTGAAGCGTCGAAGGCCGAGCTCATAAAAATGATTGAGGAACTTACCGAAAAAATGGCGGCGCGGTTCAAAGCGAGCTTTAAGGATATCGCCGAGAGCTTCGGGGAAACCTTCCGCGAGCTGTTTGACGGCGGCAGCGCCTCCTTGGCACTGACCGACGAGCGCGATATTTTAGAGAGCGGCATTGAAATTAAGGTACAGCCTCCGGGAAAAAATGTGCAGAACATTGATCTGTTCTCCGGCGGCGAAAAGGTGCTGTCGGCCATCGCGCTGCTGTTTGCCATTCTGAAAGTGGCACCCGCGCCATTCTGTATTTATGACGAGGTGGAGGCCGCCCTTGACGACGTCAACGTCGGCCGCTACGCCGCCTATGTCCGCAGAATGACAGCCAATACACAGTTCATCCTGATTACGCACCGCCGCGGCACCATGGAGGAAGCGGATATGCTCTATGGCGTCACCATGCAGGAGGAGGGCGTTTCCAAGCTGCTGGAACTGCGCACCGCCCAAATGGCGCGTGAACTCGGACTCGAGTAAAGGAGAGATACGAATGGGAATCCTCAAAAAGATGAATCTCGGTTTGCGTAAAACCAGAAACAATATGTCCGGTGCCATTGATAATGTACTCGACAGCTATACTTCCATTGACGAAGCGCTGTTTGACGAGCTTGAGGAAGCCCTTGTCATGGGCGACGTCGGTGTGACCACAGCCGCTGAGATAACCAAAAGGCTCAATGATACTGTGCGCAAAAAGGAAATTACCGATCCGAAAGCCGTCCGCGAGGAGATTTGCGAAATCGTCGCCGCCATGCTCGAGGGCGGGGAGGACATGGGGCTTGTCACGGTGCCGTCGGTGATTCTCGTCATCGGCGTCAACGGGGTGGGCAAGACCACGACCATTGGCAAGATGGCTGCCATGTACAAGGCACAGGGCAAAAAGGTCATTTTAGCCGCCGCCGATACGTTCCGCGCCGCCGCTATCGACCAGCTTAAGATATGGGCAGACCGCGCCGGCGTCGAGATTGTCAGCCACAAGGAGGGCGCCGATCCCGCCGCAGTCATTTACGATACCATTTCGGCGGCTAAGGCGCGCACAAGCGATATCATCATCTGCGACACCGCCGGACGCCTCCATAATAAGAAGAATCTTATGGACGAGCTGGCGAAGATTTATAAGGTCATCGACCGCGAGCTGCCCTACGCGGACAGGGAGGTACTGCTCGTTCTCGACGCGACGACCGGCCAGAACGCCGTCAATCAGGCACGTGAGTTCAAAAGCGTCGCCGATATTACGGGCATAGTACTTACAAAGCTTGACGGTACCGCCAGAGGCGGCGTTGTGCTCTCCATTAAAAACGACCTCGGCGTACCGGTGAAATTCGTCGGCGTCGGCGAGGCGCTCGACGATCTTCAGCCGTTTTCCCCGAAAGCGTTTGCCGGCGCGCTCTTCAACGCCTTCCCCGACGATTCGGAGGAGGACGAATTTGAGCCGCTTTACACCGAAAGTCTTCCTGAGGAAGAAGCCGCTGAAGGTATGGTGGAAGAACCCGAGGAAACGGACACCCCCGACGACGCAGAAGATATTTTTATAGAGGAATCCGCCGAGGAACAAAGCGATGAGGGCGATGAGGACGCCGCTGAGGATATGCCGCCGGAGGACGACGGCGGTAAAAAGAAAAAGGGCTTTTTCGGGAGGCTTTTCAACTGATATGGAATTCTTAATAGCGTCCCACAACATGAAAAAGCGCGCCGAGCTCGCGCGCATTCTCGCTCCGCTCGGCATCACGGTGCTAACCGCCGAGGAGGCGGGCGTCGCTTTGACCGAGGTGGAGGAAACCGGAACGACATTCGAGGAAAACGCGCTTCTCAAGGCGAGAAGCGGCGCAAAGGAAAGCAGCCTGCCGTGTGTCGCCGATGATTCGGGACTGTGCGTCGATTATCTCCGCGGTGCGCCGGGCGTCTATTCGGCACGATACGCCGGGGAACACGGCAACGATTATAAAAATATTCAGAGACTGCTCGAAGAACTTCAAGGCGTTCCCGATGAAAAGCGCACCGCGCGCTTTGTTTCGGCGGCAGTCTGCGTGTTTCCGGACGGCCGTGAAATAGTCTGCCGCGGGGAGTGCGAGGGAAAAATCGGTTTTGAAATACGGGGCAGGGGCGGCTTTGGTTACGACCCGGTGTTCATGGTTGGTTCTAAAAGCTTCGGCGAGCTTTCGCCGGAGGAAAAGGATACATTAAGCCATAGGGGCAAAGCCCTGCGGCAGTTAAGGGAGAGATTATCATGAAAAAAGCTTTGAAAATCATCGGTATCATTGTTCTCGTTTTGGCGGTATCTCTGGGCACGCTTGTTTTCTTTACCCTGCGTGACTCAAACGACCCCGTCACGCAGTACCAAACAACCAACCCTTATATCGTCAAGCCCGGCAGTACGATGGTTTCGGCGCACCGCTCCGGCGGCGGTCAGTTTCCCGAGAATACACTGATGGCGTTTGAGGACTGTGTCACCAGCGACGACTTCAACACCGATATTTTTGAGTTCGACCTTCATATCACAAAGGACGGACAGCTTATTCTGCTGCATGACGAAACGCTTGACCGCACCACAAACAGCGCCGCGGTTTTCGGCGTGACCGAGGCGAAACCCGCCGACTATACCTTTGACGAGATCCGTAAGCTCAACTTCGGTGAGGGCTTCACAGACGAAAGCGGCAAAACACCCTATAAGGGCTTAAGCGGCGACAAGATTCCGGAGAATCTGCGCGCAGTCAGTCTCGAAACCGTGCTCGATTATCTGCAGTCGCACGGCAGTTTTTGCTACATCATCGAAATCAAGGACAGCGGCGAACTCGGCAAAAAAGCCGCCGACAAGCTCTATTCCATATTAAAAGATAAAGATATGCTCGAAAAAGCCGTTATCGGTACCTTCCACGGCGATGTCACTAAATACATGGATGATACATACCCCGATATGCTGCGCTCCTGCGGCATCGTCGAGGGCATAAAGTTCTATTTCTGCGCCTTTTTCGGCATTGACCGCGACCCGGGCGCGTTCAACTTTGAAGCGCTCCAGATTCCCGCCAAAGCCGTCATCCTGAACACGGGCACCACGCGCGTGGTCAACTACGCCCATAAGAACAACATCGCCGTCCAGTACTGGACAATCAACGACGAAGAAGAAATCAAAAAATTGAGTGGCATCGGTGCCGACGCGATCATCTCGGACTACCCGGCGAGAGCGTACGCCGTCATCCATGAGGAAGACGTGGAAGAACTGGTATAAGAAAAAACGCTCTCCTTCGGGAGGGCGTTTTTTAGTGAAGTGTTTCTGACAGAGCGAATCACACTGTTTTCAAGCGTCCGTATCACCCTCGACAGCGATGCCTTTTTCATACAGCGTTTCCGGGGCTATGTCAACATTCCCATTCTCCCAGACCGTCACGCCATAATCGATGTAAACCGCGTTAAAAGCGGTTTTGTCAAGAAGCGGGGTAAAAGCGGATTTGCCCAAAAGAGGTTTGAAATCGAATATTTTAGCTTCGCCCGTATTAAACCTTATCCAAAGCTTATAATCATCCATCGGGCGAACGCCCGACACTTTGAGAGGCGGTGACGGTTCCCCGGCGTAGGCGATACCATTGACTATATACATTTTGGTTTGCCTCCTCACTTTAAGGGTTCGATTTTTCCGAACGGAATGTTTCTGACGGCTTTGTTCCAAGCGTCATATAGCTCTTCTTCATGAATTGCTGCCCATGCCTGGACAAGTTTTAGCTGTTTTACTGGAAGAGAGCCGGCAAGAAGCTCACCGTCAATTCCGACAGAAGCCTCATATTCCGTATAATATACATGGAAATGCGGCTTGTGATGCTGACTGCTGTCATCATAAAGCATTTTAATGATAATGTTATAAAATCTGCAAAGCTCCGGCATCGGCTCATCTCCTTTACAAAAATATCATAACATAATAACCGTTAAACATCAATATTATACTCTGAAAATGCCTTAAAAAGCAATAATATGTAAAGTTTTACCCAGTTATTTTCCGCTATTTTTCTTTTCTTCCTTCTCCAGCTCGATTTCGATTTTTCGCATAATATCGCTCGCCCGAATTTCGAGCGCGCCGCTGATTTTGAAAAAGGTTTCTAAGGTAGGCTTGCGTTCGCCGCGTTCGATGGCGCTTAGGTGCGTGCGTCCGATATCGGCGAAGCTGCTAAGCACCTCCTGCGACACGCCCTTTTTCTCCCGGTATTCCTGTATCACCCTGCCGACAATAATAGCGTTTAGCATGATTACCAACCCCTTAGAATATATTCTAAGGAATATTTTTGATTAAAATGAATACATATGTTGCCAATTGAACACATATGTGCTATAATACTAATAAAAATTGGTGGAGGAGTATAATTATGTTTAAGAGAAAAGCAAAACATATGGTAAAAAGAATTTTCTCGTTCATTTTAATATTTGCGCTGATTATAAGCGTTACGCAAATCGGACCAATCATCTCTATTGCAGCGACAAGCACTCCCTATTATAATTGGAAACAGTACGATTCACAGTGGAGCGGAAAATATATCGGTGATAAAACAATAGGTCAGGTTGGCTGCGTAGCTACCTCGCTTGCTATTTTAATCGTACATTCCGGACTCCGCAATGAAAGCAATTTTGACCCGGGAACTTTTGTTGATTTAATGAAGTCGGTTGGTGGCTTTAACAATAATTCGATAAGCAGCTGGAGTAAGGTAGGCGCTGCGGTAAGCGGATTTAATTACAAGTCGCAAATTTCCTTAAGCGGAACACAAAGCAATAAAATCAGCACTATAAATTCTTATGTCAGCCAAGGGTATTATGTGGTCGTCAGGGTTAAGAGCGGGGGGCACTACGTCGCCGCAAGGAGTTCAACAGCTTCAAGCGTGACTATGATGGACCCCGGCAGCTCGGCAACAGATTTATTTTCTACATATGACGCAAGCGGTGTGGATCAAATTCTCGTGTATACTTCGACAGGAGTGCCGACTCAACCTCCGGCCGCCCCAACAGTATCTTTAAGTAAAACTTTACTTGCAACCGGGGAAGAAGCAACATTGACATGGTCACATTGTGAAAACGCAACTTTATATTGGATTTATGCTGAACATTCTACCCACGTCGAGTATTTATCAAGAGAAGGTAAAGATTATTCAAGTCAAGTATCCTTTGATGAACCGGGCAACTATAGAATTACAGTTTCTGCAGTTAATAGTAATGGTCAGACAACAACAGGTAATTGGGTCGATATAACAGTCTATGACTCAAAACCAACCGCTCCGACAGTATCATTAAGTAAGACTATACTTGCGGTTGGGGAAGAAGCGACGCTAACATGGTCACAGTGCGAAAATACAACTTTATATTGGATTTATGCTGAAAATGCTATCCACGAAGAGTATTTAACAAGAGAAGGTACAAATTTTTCAAGTAAAGTATCCTTTGATGAACCGGGTAATTATACAATTACGGTTACTGCGATTAACAACAAAGGACAGTCAACAGGTAATTGGGTCAATGTAACAGTCTATGATTCAAAACCAGCCGCTCCGACAGTATCATTAAGTAAGACTGTACTTGCGGTTGGGGAAGAGGCGACGCTAACATGGTCACAGTGCGAAAGCACAACTTTATATTGGATTTATGCTGAAAATACTATCCACGAAGAGTATTTATCAAGAGAAGGTACAAATTTTTCAAGTAAAGTGTCCTTTGGTGAACCGGGTAACTATACAATTACGGTTACTGCGATTAACAACAAAGGACAGTCAACAGGTAATCGGGTCAGTTTTTTAGTTTATGATCCGAATGTCGTATATAGCGTTCAATACGACGCCAACGGCGGCACAGGGGCACCCTCCACTCAAACAAAAACTTACGGAATAAACTTGACGCTGAGCGATACAAAACCGACGCGTAGCGGGTATACGTTTACCGGCTGGAACACAAAAGCCGACGGAAGTGGTACCTTGTATGCGCCCGGCACTGTATACAGCGCCAACAGCATGCTGACGCTATATGCCCAATGGAGCGCGATAACGCTTAATTCGATAGCCGTTAAAACCAACCCGACAAAAACAAGCTATAATGTTGGCGACTCACTGAGTACTTCCGGCTTAGCTCTTACGGCAACTTATAGCGATACCTCTAATAAAACCATAACGAGTGGCTTTGTTTGCTCACCGACAAAGCTCACAACCGCCGGTACACAAGTTATCACTGTTACATACAGCGGTAAGACGACAACCTTCAATGTGACGGTTTCACCGATTCTTGTTACCGGCATCAAATTAAACGCAACGAGCTCGAGCATTGCCTTGGGTGCAACAAAACAGCTGACAGCGACCGCCTCTCCGTCCAACGCGACCAACAAGGCGGTCACATGGACTTCGAGCAACACGGGCGTAGCGACAGTATCGTCAAGCGGTCTTGTGACCGCAAAGGCGGTGTCGGCAAGGTGACAATCACCTGCAAAGCCAAGGACGGCAGTGGCAAAGCCGCAACCTGCACTGTGACGATCATCCCCAAAACCCCGACGGGCGTAAAGGCCGCTTCTGCATCTTATAACAGCATAAAAATCAGCTGGGCGGCGGTGTCCGGCGTGACAGGCTATGCCGTTTACCGTTCGGCGACTAAGGACGGAACGTATACCTACTTGAAAGGGACGACCGCGACGAGCCTTACGGATACCTCCCGCGCCACCGGCACAACCTATTACTATAAGGTTAGGGCTTATAAGACGGTCAACGGCTCGAATATTTTAAGTGGTTATTCGTCGGCAGTCTATGCAAAGGCGGTGCCGTCTGTTCCCGGCTCCTTCACCGCCGCCAAGGCGAGCAGCACGAGCGTTAAAACATCATGGAAAGCCGTTTCCGGCGCGACAGGGTATGAGGTCTATATGGCGACGTCAAGCTCCGGAATTTATACGAAAATCAAGACCACGACCTCTCTGTCCTTCACGAAAACCGGTCTGACAAAGGGCAAGACGTACTACTTCAAAGCGAGGGCGTACAAAACGGTCAACGGCACCAAGGTCTACGGATCGTACACAGCGGTAAAGAGCATAAAGCTCTCTTGATTAGCAAATCCGGCATAAAAAGTTTGAACGGGTACGACAGTATCCGTTCAAAGCTTTTAAATGACAAATGGCGAAATTTGGGCGGAGCGAAGCTCCGCCCCTTAATAGAATCAAAAACGCAAAGCGTTTTCCTTTAAATCTAACATCTAATGTCGGGAGTGTCCCGCGCTCCGTGTAAATAGAATAATTTACAAATAATTTGACCATAC
>CAZEXA010000030.1:0-21633 GCA_964516565.1 uncultured Eubacteriales bacterium
ATCATGGCGCACCTACAATCACGGCTTGAGGTTTCCCTCGACACAAGTAATGTACCTAAAGAATGTATATTCAATTTTCAAGGTTCTGCGGAGAACTTGTTTGTCCTCTCACCCCTCTACCGCAGAAAATGAGGTCTAAATGGGAACCACTTTTTCAAGAAAAGTAAATTATTTTTCGGTGGTCTGACTTTGAGTTTTCATACATGCTTAAAAACAAAAAGCACGTATCTCTTTTTGAAGAAATCAAAGAAAGATAAGTGCATAAGGAAATGAAGATTATTATAAGTACAGGGAAAATTGAGCGCAAAAAAAGCCCGTCGATTTCTCGACGGGCTAATAAGCGTATTGCGATATATTAAGATATATCACACAATATTAAGTTATATGAGCTTACAGTGCAAAACCTTCGCATTGGATTAAACTTGGGAGTAAATTGGATTAAGCTATGGCTTAAATGCTTAATATATCCTCATATATGCTTATATACGGAGATGTTTGGAGACTTTAGTTATCCAAAGGCTTCATCGTCGGGAAGAGCAGAACATCGCGGATTGAGGTGCTGTCGGTTAGCAGCATGACAAGCCGGTCAACGCCGACGCCGATGCCGCCGGTCGGAGGCATTCCGTATTCCATCGCCGTGAGGAAATCCTCGTCGGTGTGGTTGGCTTCTTCGTCGCCCTGACGGCACAGCTCCTCCTGCGCCTCGAAGCGTTCCCGCTGGTCGATGGGATCGTTCAATTCCGAATAGGCGTTAGCAATCTCGCGCTGCATGATAAACAGCTCAAAGCGTTCGGTCAAATCGGGGCGTCCCGGTTTTTTCTTGGTCAGGGGTGAAATTTCAATCGGATGGTCAAGCACGAAGGTCGGCTGGACAAGGTGCTTTTCGCAGAATTCCTCAAAAAACAGGCTCAGAACGTCGCCCTTCTTATGGCGTTTTTCGACCTCTATCCCCTTTTCTTTGGCGAGAGCTTTCGCCTCTTCAAAAGTTATCGCGTCAAAGTCGACGCCCGCGTATTGTTTGACCGCGTCAATCATCGTGATTTTTGCAAAGGGCTTCCCGAAGTCCAGCTCCACGCCGTCAAAGGTCACGACGGACGTGCCGAGCACGTTTTTGGCAACGGTGCGAATTAAGCTTTCGACAAGCTCCATCATCCCGTTGTAATCGGTATACGCCTGATACAGCTCCATCAGCGTGAACTCGGGGTTGTGACGGACGTCAATCCCCTCGTTTCTGAACACGCGCCCGATCTCATAGACGCGCTCCATGCCGCCTATGATCAGCCGCTTGAGATACAGCTCCAGCGAAATACGCAGCTTTAGGTCCTCGTCGAGCGTGTTGTGGTGCGTCATGAACGGACGCGCCGCCGCGCCGCCGGCGTTCTGGGTCAAAATCGGCGTTTCTACCTCAACGAACTGCCGCCCGTCAAGAAAATCACGTATTTCCTTAATAATCCGCGAACGCTTGAAAAAAGTTTCCTTGACCTCCGGGGTCATAATCAAATCGACGTACCGCTGGCGGTAGCGCATATCGGTGTTGGTGATACCGTGGAATTTTTCAGGCAGCGGCAGCAGCGATTTGGAGAGCAAACGGATGGCTTTGGCGTGTACGGAGATTTCCCCGCGTTTTGTCAGAAAGACAAAACCCTTGACCTCAACGATGTCGCCGATGTCCCATTTTTTAAACTCCTTATAGGCATCCTCGCCGATGTCATCAAGCCGGACGTAAACCTGCATACGGCCTGTCCGGTCATAGACGTCAATAAAATTGGCCTTGCCCATATCGCGCCATGTTTTGATGCGCCCGCAAAGCGAAATGTCCTTACCTTCAAAGCCCGGGAAATCCGCGCGAATCTCTTCGGCGGTAACGGTTTGTTCGGCGGTCGTTATTTCAAAGGGATCCCGTCCCGCCGCTTTGAAAGCGTCAAGCTTACAAAGGCGTATCTGCCGCAGCTCGTTTACGTTTTGCTCCTTTTCCTCGGTGGCGGGGACGGCCTTGTCGTTGTCATCCATAGCTGGCTCCTTTTTAAGGCTATGCGCGTTGCCTTAGATAAATAATCCGCCGCATACGCATAAGCGGCGGCTGTAATTGGTTGATTTATTTTCCGGAAGAAATGGCTAAAATCTTGTATTCTGTGATGCCCTTTGGCGCCTCAACGACAGCCTTTTCACCGACTCTCTTGCCGAGCAGCGCTTTGCCCAGCGGCGATTCATCGGAAATACGCCCCTTGGACGGATCTGCCTGCGCAAAGCCGGTGATGCGGAACTCTCTCTCAATACCGCCCTTAACCGCCTCTTTGATCTTTACCTTAGAGCCGATCTGTACAATCTCGGTATCGACGTTTTCGTCAAGAATTTTCGCCCTTTGCAACATGGATTCAATTTCCGAAATACGGGACTCCAGCTTGCCCTGTTCGCTCTTCGCTTCATCGTACTCGCTGTTTTCCGACAGGTCACCGAACGACAGAGCTACCTTGATTTTCTCGGCGGTCTCTTTTCTGCCGACTGACCGTAAATGTTCAAGTTCCTCCTGCAGTTGGTGTAACCCCTCATACGTCAACAATACATCTTGAGGCATTTGACTAACTTCCTTCCATAAAGTGTTTCACGTTTATTATACATAAATTACATTATAAATGTTCCGTTATCCGTTGTCAAGCAAAACTCCGCAGATTTCAAACATAGCCGCCGCAATGGCTTCGCGGTCGCAATTCATCGGCAGTATGCTTTCCAGTTTTCCGGGAAGGCTTACCGGCTTTGGTCTGAGTGCATCCGATTGCCCTCCGAATGAGGTGTTGATAACGCCTCCGTCAATATCAATCAACATATCGTACCGGTTCTGTGTGGGCATACTGCTGCCACGGTAAACCACCGCCCCGTATCGGACAAGCGCTTCCGCGGAGAAGCGTTCAAACCGCGCGTCGCTGCCGGTTAAAATAAACAAACGGCTCATTTTCATCATATGGGGCATCAGCGCCTTATCACAGACAAGCTCGTTGTCCCGGACAAAAACCGCGTTCAGCCTTGCTTTTTTGGGGAGCGCGCCGAGTGTTTCCTCGGCTAAAAGACTCATACGCTCCCGCTTAAAACGCTTCGGCGTAAACAGGAGCGGCCTCACTGCCTCAGGAACTTCCCTGTCCCTCGGGAAAAGCAGTTTATGCCTGTACGCGGCATAGACACTCATCGCTTCGTCCGACAGAACGCGGCGTTCGGGCAGCGACAGCATATGAAACGGCGGCAGTCCCTCCTGATGCACACGCGACATATTCAGCAACACGGCGTTTTGGCGTCTTTGCCGTTTTGAAAAGGACAGCAACCGCTTTTTCCCCGAAGAGCCCTGAGAACTGTCCGAAGAAATGTCAACCACGCAAAACAAATAACCACCTCGGCACAAGATATGCCAAAGGGTAAGACATTATGAGTCCGCCGATTCCTCAGACTCTCCCGTCAGAAGCTCCAGCGCTTTTTGCATCTGGAAATCTTTGCTGCTGCCAAAAACGATTGTCTGCGCCTGCTCATCGGTCATTTTGAGCAGATAATCCGGCACAACACCTTTTCCCTCGTAACTTTCCCCGCTGTAGGGAATGATATTCGCAACGTTGAGCAATACGGCTCCGCCGTTTGATAACTCAAATATTTCCTGAAGCGCACATTTCCCGTAAGTCGCCGAACCGACCGCCTGCGCCTTGCCGAAAGACATCAGCGTGCAGGCGAAAAATTCAGCGGCACCCTCGGTTTTTCCGTTTAGCAGAAGAACGACAGGCAAATTGATTTCGTCGGTATCCGAGGAATACGTTTTGACCGTTACTCCCGATTTATTGACGGCTTTCGCCATCATACCCTGATTCTGTGTCGCCAGCGGCACAAAATAGTCTGCCATTGCCGCGGCAACGGAGATATCGCCTGCGGTTGTATTACGCAGATCAATGATCAGCGAGGCCGCGCCGGAGGAGAGAAGACTGTCCAAAGCCGAACGCATCTGCGTTTTGGCGTTATCATAAAAATCAAGGACGGTAATGACGCCTGTCGTCCCCTGAAAATCATACGTTACCGCCTGGGACTCGTACCCTCTGACAACACTGACGATGCTTGTTTTACCGCCGCGCCGATAGGTAACGTTGACCTTTGTCAGCATCTCGCCTTCAAAGTTGTCTGTCAGCTTTGCGTAATTATCTTTTGTGACGGCGACCTCATCAACCTTTTTGATGACATCTCCCTTTTTCAGCCCGGCCGCCTGCGCCGGAGAACCGTCGGCGACGGAACTCACCTTGAGGGCTTCCTCTACAGCGTCCCACACAGTGACGATTCCGATTCCCGTTATCTGACCCTTGGCTCTCGTCTGATACCTATGGTATTCGTCGGCGGTCATATATTGGCTGTACTCATCGTCAAGACCGAGTACATAACCTCTGAAGAGCGCGTCATCTAAGCGGTCGCTGTCAATGTTCCCGTAGTATTGCCCTCGTATCAAATTATCAATTTCCGCGACGGACGAATACATTTGCTGTCTGTCGGGAAGATCGCTGATAATGCTATTGTACATTTTGACGCAAAGTGACGCCGTAATCGCGACCGCAGCGGCCGCGGCGACTAACGCCATAGCCAGCGCCGCGCCCAAGGACACCCGTTTGTTCATGTCATGCTCCTCTTATCTATCGCGCGTCAATTACTTAGAAAAACCATTAACCGCGCACCTCACAGCCTGCGGGCTTGCTGACGTAATTAAGGGGATTGACAAACGTACCGTTGACGCATACGCCGAAATGGAGATGCGCTCCGAAGGAATAACCAGAATTGCCGACCGCGCCGATGCTGTCTCCTTTTGATACCGTCTGTCCTTTGTTGACATAGACCGACGAACAATGGGCATAGTACGTCTGCACGCCGTCGCCGTGGTCAATGACGATATAAAGACCGTAGCCTCCGTTATAGCCGCTGTGGTAGGCGGCGATAACCTTTCCGCCGGCTGCGGCGGAAATCGTCTTGCCGTAAGTGCCGCCGTCACAGCAGATGTCAATGCCTTTGTGCAGTTTTGTCCTGCCGTTGAGCGTGCGCATTTTGTACGAGGAGGAGATATAGGTATTGGAATATCTCAGCGGCCAGGACATACCCGAGGAAACCTTGCCGCTGCCGCTTGACGAATCACCCCTCAGCAATTCGACAATCTGATCCTCATACGCCGCGATTTTGTCTTCGGCGGCGTCGTTGATTTTCTGATATTCGGCGCTCTGGGCGTTTAGGGTTCTTACATAACCGATAATCTCGTTCATATCGGCCTGAACCTTGTTCTCTTCAGCCTGAACCTCGTTTCTTGCATCGACCTTCTCCTGCTTTTTTTGGTCGAGCTCTGTTTTCTTTCCCTCAAGCTTTGCGGCGGCAGCGTCTCGCTCCTTGATTGATCCTTCGATCTCGGACTGCATTTCCTTAATGGATTCTATGTCCGCTTTGATGGACTCAACAAGATTGTGATCGTGCTCCGTAATACGGTCAAACAGCTCAAGCTGCGCTAAAAATGTTTCAAACTCAAAAGAGTCCTCCGAAAGAAACATTTCAAGCCCCGAGGTCGGTCCGGCAAGATAGAGCGCCCGGATACGCTGACCAAGCAACGTATAGGTTTGCGCAATCTGCTGCTGCTTTTTTAAAATTTGATTTTCGAGCCGGTCTATCTGTGCTTTGAGTTCGTTGATTTCGTTTTCAATATCGGTAATCTCCGCGTCAACCTTGTCAATCTGCTTCTGTACCGCGGCGATGCCCTCGTTCATCAGGTCAATTTTATCCTGAATATCGTCAACCTGTGCCTGCAGCTCGTTTATGTACTCCTTTTTTTTATTCGCTTGTTTTTTAAGCGCGGCAATCCTATCCTCATTGGTTTCGATTTTATTCTGAATGGAGTTGATCTTGTCTTTCAGCTGCGCCGCCTGTTCCTCATCGGACAGAGCGAAGCCGAAAAACGGAAACGCGCAAAAAACGGTTGCCGCTATCAGAAGAATTGACAGTACCCGCAGATTCACGTTATTTTTCCTCATTGACCACACTTCCTTGCTCTTTGAGATATTTGCCCATAGAAAACGCGCTGCCGAAAGAACCGGTAAACACGCCCACGGCGATAAACGCGCACAGCATATACAGCGCGTAGTCCGCAAACGGAACCGGTGTGCCGCCGATGATTTTAAGGGTTTTTTCAAACAGAGGACTGGAAAGGGCGTAAAGCCCCCATACCACGCCTAAAGATACCACGCCGGCAATGACGCCGAGCAGCACGCCCTCAATCATAAACGGCAGTCTGATGAACGAGTTGGTCGCCCCGACGGCTTTCATGATACTGATTTCCAGACGGCGGCTGAACATCGTGATGCGCACGGTGTTGGCGACGATAAAGACTGCTACGGCAAACAGCAGCGTAATCAGCCCAACGCTGACATAAGTCACCGACGCCCTAAGGGTTGTCAGACGCTCGGCGACGTCACCGCTCTCCCGAATACGTAAAATGTGCTCATACCCTTTAATGGCGGTTACCGTTTCGTTAAAACGGCTCATATCGGCAATTTCCACCTTGAACGCATCGGGGAGGATTGAGGCGTCAAGATTGTCGAGATAGGACACGTCCTCGCCGAGCTTAGCGAGCTGCGCCTGAAATGCCTCCTCGCGTGAAATGAAGACTACACCGTTCGGTTTCACGTTCTCGGTTCCCTCAAGCTGTACCTTGAGCAAATCCCGTTCATAATCCGTTGCGGCGTCTTCCACATAAACCATGATTACATTTTGCGCTTCGATATTGTCGAGAGCAACCTGAATATTAAAATACACCATCGCGCCGCAGCCGACAATCAAAAGACATGCCATGAGAACGGCAACGGACGCCAGCGACATCAGCCGGTTGACCCAGATGCTTCGAAATCCTTCCCGCGCGAGATACCGAATACTTCCGCGTCTTCTTTTCATTCCGCATCACCCGCTTTCTCTTCGTCGGCAGAGGCTTTTGGGTCAACATCCACGGAGACATTTTCTTCTTCGGACAGATTCTCGACCGGCGCTTCGGTTTCAACACCGTATGTACTCATTAAAAACTTAAAATCAAGATCATTCTGGGGATCGGAATAATACGTTCCTTCCCGCTTCTCCGAAATCACCTGCGGCTGAACGTCAGGCAGCGAGGAGGCATCGATTTCATCGGCGACGACCATGCCGCGGTCAATTCTGACGACGCGGCGGTTGAACCGCTTGACGAGAGAGTGTTCATGCGTCACCATGACGACGGTTGCCCCTTCGGCGTTGATATGGTTGAGTAAATCGACAATTTCATAGGACATCTCGGGATCAATGTTGCCGGTGGGCTCGTCCGCAATAATCAGACTCGCATTATTTGACAGCGCACGCGCCAGCGCCACGCGCTGCTGCTCGCCTCCGGAAAGCTGTGAGGGCAAACTTTTGGATTTAGAGGTCAGCCCGACAAGACCCAGCACATACGGCACACGCTTGCGAATCTCGGATTCCTTCGCGCCGATGACGCGCATGGCGAACGCAACGTTATCATAGATGTTCATCGTCGGGATCAGGCGAAAATCCTGAAAAACGATGCCGAGTGTCCGCCGGAAATACGGAATCTTCCGACGTTTCATTTCGTTGAGATTGAAGCCGTTGACGATAACCGATCCGCTCGTAGGCACTTCCTCTCGCATAATCAATTTCAAAAAAGTACTTTTACCGGCGCCGGACGAGCCCACGATAAAGACAAATTCGCCTTTATCGATTTTGATGTTAACATCCGAAAGCGCCTTTGTACCGCTGTTCGCATACGTTTTTGAAACATTGCAAAACTCTATCAAGCCAAATCCACCATTCTTTCACAGGTATTTGTTCTTAGCATACCACAACCGGTAACAAAATGTAACCGGTTGTAAACGAAATGTCATAATTTAATTTTTTGTTCACAAAGATCTCAATACTTAACCGGCTTGGCATCAAGATACTTTTTAACCATCAATGCGACTTTGAAAACGATGGCATCGTCAAACTCACGCAGGTCAAGGCCGGTCAGCTTTTTAATTTTCTCCAGTCTGTATACGAGTGTATTCCGGTGTACAAACAGCTTGCGCGAGGTTTCCGAAACATTCAGGTTGTTCTCAAAAAACTTTTGAATCGTGAACAGCGTTTCCTGATCGAGCGTTTCGATGGAGCCCTTCTTGAAAATCTCCCGCAGGAACATTTCGCAAAGGGTCGTGGGCAGCTGGTAAATCAGGCGGGCGATACCGAGATGCTCATAGCTGATGATGCTCTTTTCGGTATCAAACACCTTGCCGACTTCCAGTGCCACCTGCGCTTCTTTGAAGGAGCGCGCCAAATCACGTACTCCGACGACCGTAGTACCGATACCGACAAGGGAATGGGTGTAGAACTCTGTAGAGAGCGCATCGGAAACCGAGCGCGCCAGCTTCTCAAGGTCCTTGCCGTCAATATCATGGCGCACCTCTTTGACAAGAGCGATGTCCGTTTCGCTGACGTTGATGACGAAATCCTTTGTCTTGTCAGGAAATAAATTTTGTACGACGTCAAACAGGGAAACGTCATTACGTTCAGGGATGCGTATAAGAAGCACGGCGCGGGAGGCTTCGTTGTTGAAGTGAAGCTCCCTGGCCTTCAGATAGATGTCGCCGGGCAGGATATTATCAAGAATGACATTCTTGATGAAATTACCCCTGTCGTACTTTTCATCATAATATTGCTTGATACTGCTCATGGATATACCGAGGATCCCTATGTAGTTTTTAGCCTTGTCATCGTCTCCTTCAACAAATATCGCGTACTCCAGATGCATATGCGTACCGAACGGCTGATAAACACAGCCGCCCTGTACCGAATACTCCTGTGAAGAAAACACAGCGGAAACAGGAATATCCTGAATCTCACCGATCTTTCCGAGTTCGCTGCACGAAATGACAGTACCGGTTTCGTCGATGATGCCGATGGTTCTGTCCACCACATCACGCATCTGGTGCAGTACGCTCTGAAACAATCTGTTGGACATATAGTGACCCCCAAAAGATTTATACAACATTACCATTAACAACTATACATTTTACACAACATTGCACAAATTTGCAAGCTTTAAATTTTAGTAATCACGCTTTTTTTATTCAAATAGACGGATTTTACTAAAAAAATATGGCAAACAATCGGAATATGTACAAAATATCCCGATTGTCGCCGAAAAAACGGTTCGTTATTTTTCACAAATAATTCTACTCCGTAATTTGCCTCATTTCCTCTTTGGTGATATACCGGCACGCTCCCGGTAGAAGCGCTCCGTCGAGGGCAAGCGCGCCGATCTTCGTCCTTTCAAGCTCCAAGACAGAAAGCCCCAGCGCGCCGAACATACGCTTGATCTGATGGTATTTCCCCTCGTGCAGAACGATCTCGCAGCGCCGGCACCCGGAATCCGGAATCAGGGAAACCTCCGCCGGCAACAGCTTTTCGCCCGAAAGCTCCATGCCGCCCGAAAACGCGGCGCGCACCTCTTCAATACTGACGGGCTTGTCAAGCAGCGCGCGGTACGTCTTGGGAACATGGGATCGCGGTGAAAGTATCCGGTGGGCATATTCCCCGTCGTCTGTGATAAGGCAAAAACCGGTGGTGTCTCTGTCCAGTCTCCCGGCGGGAAAAAGCCCGCGCCTTTTATATGCCTCCGGGAGAATATCGACAACCGTTGTATTGTCCGAATTCTCGCTTGCTGACACAACGCCCTTAGGCTTATTGAGCATGATGTATACATACTTGTTCAAGGCTACCGGGACTCCCGACAACAAAACGGAGGCGCTCTCCTCATCCACTTTGAAAGCGCCGTCGGTAACAACGGAGCCGTCTACGGTGACGACGCCGTTCCAAAGCAGCTTTTTAACGTCGTTTCTGGACAGTCCTGTACAGAGCGACAATATTTTATCGAGTCGTCCGATGCTCAAAAATGTTCTCTCCTTAGAGTGAAAAGAGAAGAGAGAAGAGAATCGGGGCTGACGCCGCATTATATTGGGGGGTAAAAACGCGACAGCGTTTTTAAAAAGAACCGCTTGCGGTTTTTTGCGCGGCTTTGCCCCGCCCGAATCTTTTCACTTTTATCCTTTATCTTTTCTGTAAAATAATCAACGCCGTGCCGTCGTACAAACGCGCACTGTCGTACAGACGTTTGGGGTACAGGGTCTTGTTGTCGTGACCGGCGAGGTTATGGACGCGGGAGCAGTCGTCGTCGGAGTTGTGGTGACCACCGGAGCGGTCGTTGTCGGTTTTACCGTTGTGGCCGGTGCCGTTGTTTTAACCGGTGCCGTCGTTGTCGGCATTGTCGTCGTGACCGACCGTGTTGTGCTCACGGCGGTTTCATTGGCCGACTGTCCGTAAGTAAAGCCATGCATAAAGCCGCCCAGCTCGACTGAGCAGACGTCGCCGCCGATAATAAGACCGTCATAGACAAGTAAGTTTGTCTGAATACAGTCGGCGTCCGCACCGTAGCCGGGATAGTTCGTCACCCTGTATGTCCAGCGTTTGACGCGTTTTCCGCAGTAATCGGAGAGGTCGAAGCCCTGTCCGAGTTGGATATCATTATAGGCAGTATACGTTTCGTCGAATTCGGCGGGGACGATGATTTCGGTCACCTGCACCGGTTCCTCGTCGACGGCGAGACCGCAGCTGTCAAGAAACGCGATACGCTCCTCAGCGAAGTCTCCCTTGATTTTTGACGGGAATTTACCGCCGGTGCTCTCTGCACCATGCGAGAGAACAAGGATCAGTGTGGTGCCGACACAGACCGCCGCCGCCGCTATGACGACAGCCGCCTTGATTTTTTTAGAATGCATAGACAAGACAAACATATTTTTACAGCTCCTTTCTACACATGGATATGCCGTGGAGCCGTGAAAAATTCGTTTTTATAAAATTGCAGACATATACGCGTCAACTATTTTTTCACCAATAAACAGCGACACCGTAACGCCGATAGACAAAAACGGCCCAAACGGAACCGCGCCGTGCATCGGCGTCTTACGGACGATTTTTGAGCCGAGCGAATAGAATACTCCGGCAAATGCTCCGATAAACAGCGACAAAATAATCGCTTTCCAGCCGAGCAAAAAACCGGCAGCCGCCATAAGCTTGACGTCGCCGCCGCCCATGGCGCGCCCCTGTGAAATGACGCCGATTAAGAAAAACAGACCGCCGACGGCAAAAACTCCGATGACGCGGTTAATCAGCCCCTGCCATGTGAACGTGCCGTGAATAAGCTCGTCGCCGACGACGAGCAATCCACCGACAAAAATCGTAATCCACATTGAATCAGGGATGATTTGATGCTCAAAGTCAACCCATGTGATGACAATCAGCGCCGACAGCGCTGCAAAGTATCCGAACAACCCGAGGCTCAGTCCCGAAAGACCGTTACCGCCCGAGAGTAAAAGATACGCCAAAACGTAGAGAATACCGTTGAGCGCCTCGACAATCGGGTACCGCGCGGAAATGGGCGCTTTGCAGTAACGGCATTTTCCGCGAAGAAATATCCAGCTGAACAGCGGAAACAAATCCTTCCAGTTCAGCTCATGCTCGCAGGATGGACAAAACGAGCGGCTCTTCTTAAAGGTCATCTCTCGGGGAAGCCGATAAATCAGCACATTTAAAAAGCTTCCGATCACCGTACCGAACACAAAAATAATCACCGCAATATACGCGGTCAGCAACGCATCAAAGTTGATATAAGGCAAAAGACCACTTCCTTACGATTAATTATAGTGCGCGCGTCGGGAGAAGTCAAGAAAAAAAGCCTTTACTAAACGACGAAGGTACAGTATACTGATATTCGGTTTTTAGCATAAACCGTACCGGGAGGAAAGCATGAACGAAAAAGTGAAGAACATATTCGCCGACATACCTTTACGTATCGGCACGGTGCTCACCGGCCTCGTTATTTTGGATTTCGGCGTGGCGCTGTCCGTGGTCACAAACGTCGGTATGGGGACCTACGACGGCATGGTGACGACTCTTGCCGACGTACTGCATATCAATATCGGCACGTTTTCTATTATATTCAACTTCCTGCTCATCACGGCTCAAATCGTTTTGGAGGGAAAACACTTTCAAAAGAGCCAGCTGCTCCAGTACCCGAACGTCTTTTTAAGCGGCACCATTCTCAATTTTCTGATATATACTGTTTTTAAAAATGTAACCTTCGGCGGTTATGTCGTCCGGTTGGCAATTTCGTGTCTGTCGAATGTTGCGCGGGCACTGGGGGTCATGTTGATTTTGGAATCCAATTTTGTCCGTGCTGCCATGGAAGGGCTCGTCCAAATCGTCTGCGACAGAAAACATTGGCGGTTAGGCCGAATCATGCAGCTGCTTGACGCGGTATATATCGCGGTATCTCTGATTATGACATCTCTCTTCCATACACCCTACCGCGTTCGTGAGGGAACTGTGGCAGCCATGCTGCTCTTCGGACCCCTGCTTGAACTGTTCAGAAAGCCAATACGTAAGTTGAAAGCAAAGTATGGGGTGCTGGCATAATTGCATAATTACATAGTCTATAAAATTTAAAGAGGCTATTGTATTTTTTTGTAACATATGGTATATTTAATTGAAATATAAACAGGAGGATTCACCATGAAACATAAGGGATATTGCATTCTGTCTCTACTTCTTGCCTGCACTATGGTTTTTTCGCTGGTATCCGTCGGTTCCGCCGGCTCAATCCAAGTTGCCGGCAGCGCATCCGCCGATTCCAAAACGGTAAGTTCGGACAGCGGCACCTACCGGCAGGTGGCGACGGTCGAGGAGGCCGTACAGCTCATTGAAGACAATCAAGAAGTTTATTCCGCCGATCAGCCTAATGAAAAAGTCCCGACCATCATTTTGCCGGGCATCAGCCAATCGCAGAGCTATCTGGCAAACGATGACGGTACTCCCTACGTCAATGCCGACGGCGATACCATTCAGGGCGGAGTCATCCTCATTGACCAGTCCACGCTGCCGAACATACTGATTAAGAACCTACTTCAGCCGCTTGTGACAACCGTCGCCCTTCAAAAGGATATGGGCTTCACCGACGCCGTTTATAAAACCATCGGTGAGGTTTTATCTATTCAGAAGTCCGGTCTTGACGGCAAACCCGTCAACAATCTGAAGACCATTACTTATGAATATCCCATCTCCCAGATGACCCCAGAGGACCGTGACAAATTCTATCGCGAAATTCCGATGCAGTCCGTATCCGATATCATCGGCGAGGATTTTCTGTATTTGTTCGCTTTCCCGCTTATCGGTCAACCGATGGAAAACGGCGAAAACCTCAATACATTTATTCAAATGGTCAAGACACAGACAGACTGTGATAAGGTCAACGTGATTTCCATCAGCCTTGGCGGAACCGTTTTAACCGCCTATCTCGATTTGTATGACGGCAGTGACTTAAACCAGATTATTAACGTCGTTTCCCTTCTTCAGGGCACCGATATCCTGGGCGACTTCTTTGCACGCAATTTCAATCTTTCGGATGAATTTGTCTATTCCGAGTACATTCCGAGCATCCTGAAGGAATCGAACGGTTACGGCACCTTGGGATATGTCATTAATATCGCTTTACGAATCCTGCCGCGTGCCGTGTTTGAAAAGACATTGACACGCGCCGTAGACAGTCTTTTGGACACGCTGATGCTCAATTGTCCGCAATTCTGGGCGATGGTTCCTCCGGACAGATACCAGGCGCTTGCCGAGAGATATTTGAATGATGCCGACCACGCTCAGCTGCGCACGATTATGGACCGTTTCTATTTGGCGCAGTGCAATCTTGAGGATAACCTTAAGAAAGTCGTTGAAGAACATGATGTCCGCGTCAGCAACATCTGCGGCTACGATCTTACCTACTCCGACGGCGATTACAACTATTTCGGCATCATGGCCAGCGCCGCCACCACCAATGCCGACGGCATCATCGACATCGATTCTACCTCGCTGGGTGCGACATACGCTCCCGCGAATACCACACTGGCTGCCGATTATGTCCCGCTGAAGGAAGGCTACATTTCACCCGACGGCAGTATTGACGCCTCCACCTGCCTCTTCCCCGATCATGTCTGGTTCTTCTATGACCAGCACCACGAGGTTGGCAGAAATGATGTCGTCATCAAGCTCGCCGCGAAGATTATTTCCGGAGAAGTTCAAAATACTGCTGACGATTCCGCGAATTTCCCGCAGTTCAACGGAAACCGCAACACGAGAAATCTGACACGCAGCTGGCTGGGTCTGTGCGAGCAGGTTCTCGCCGATCCGAGTGCTTATAACCCCGACGACGTCACTGAGGTTCAGGCCGCCTATGACGAGGCCAAAGCGATGCTCGCCGACACAGTCTGTGACAGCGCTAAGGCAGTCGCCGTCAATGAGAGAGTTCAGAACGCGCTGCGCAGAGTCGGACTTCTCGCCGAGGCAGAGGATCCCGCTAAGAACCAGGCTTTAGAAGCTGTTTGCAAGTTCTTGAATGATTCCGTTTACATCATCTTCGGGCCGCAGGGCTTTTCTGACGGTACCACCTTCATCAGCTGACAAGAACTCATATCGCGGGCTGTCGCCATTACGGAGACAGCCCGTTTTTTCCGAGGTGACCACATGACCTTTTATATATTGACCTTTGGCTGTAAGGTCAATCAATATGATGCGCAGGAAATCGCGCACACGCTCACACAGCGCGGCCATACACAAAACTTTACGCAGGCGGGGTCAGATATTCTTATCGTCAACACCTGTACCGTCACCGCCGAAAGCGACCGCAAGGCACGCAGCGCCGCGCGGCGATTGAAAACACAAAACCCCGCTTCTATCCTTGTGTTAACCGGCTGCTCGCCGCAGGCCGCCCCCGACGCATATACTTCATTCCTTGAGGCGGATATCGTTGTGGGGAATAAATCCGCCAAAACGCTTGCCGACACGCTGGACGCGTATATCCAAACGGGCAAGCGCAGCTGCGAGGTAACAGGGCACGAAAAGCATGAAGCTTTTTCCGGCTGCGGTATTACTCGCTTTGAGGGACATACGCGCGCCTTCCTGAAGATTCAGGACGGCTGCGATCGCTATTGCAGCTACTGCATCATTCCGACGGCACGCGGTCATTCGCGCTTTAAGCCGCTCAATCAAATCGCCGATGAGGCAGCAGCGCTCGCCAAAGAGGGCTATAAGGAAATCGTGCTCGTCGGAATCAACCTGTCCGATTACGGCAAAGACACACCCAATAACCTTGCCGACGCCGTCGAAGCGGCATCCAACCCGGACGGCGTATGCCGCGTGCGCCTTGGCTCCTTAGAGCCGGACCATTTGAATGAAACGCTGCTGAGCCGCCTCGCCGCGCTTCCCAAGCTTTGTCCGCAGTTTCACATTTCGCTGCAGAGCGGTTCCGACAGTATCCTTAAGGCAATGAATCGGCACTATACCGCCGAGGAATTTCTCACCCTCTGCAAAACGCTGCGCGCGCGTTTCCCGGGAGCGACGCTGACGACGGATATTATGACCGGGTTCCCCGGAGAAACAGCAAAGGATTTTGAAGACTCCGTTCGTGTAGCCGAAAAAGCCGCCTTCGAGAAAATACACGTTTTTCCTTATTCAAAACGCGCCGGCACAAAGGCGGCAGCGATGCCGAATCAAATGACAAACGCCGTGAAGCACGAGCGCGCCGCGGCGCTGCTCAAGGTCGCGCAGGAATTGCGCCGAAACGCTTTCGAGGCGCAATGCGGAAAAACGGCGGATGTTCTTCTTGAAACCGAAACCGACGGCTTCTTTGAAGGCTACACTCCCGACTATTTCCCCGTACGCGTCCCTGCCGCGGGTCTTTCGCAAGGCGATATCGTCAGCGTCGTCATCGCGCACACCTCGGAAGAATACCTTTTCGGTTCCCCTGTCGTTTCTTAAGAGAAAATTACGAATAACCGCTGTTTTGGTAAAGCTTTCACGAATTCGTTGACTTTTCTCGGGTTATATCATACTATTTATTCATATTGAATTAAGGGAGGGACTGCATTGCTTGAAGTCAGAAGCCTGACGAAGCGCTTTGGGAAATTTACAGCGCTTTCCGACATCTCGCTGACGGTCAGTGAGAACGATATTTACGGACTTGTCGGCTACAACGGCGCGGGAAAAACCACGCTTTTAAAAAATATTTCCGGTGTGTACAAGCCTGAATCCGGCGGTGTTTTTTATAACGGCGTACCCGTGTTTGACAACGCGAAGGTTAAAGAAAGAATCTTCTTTATCCCTGACGATCTCTATTTCGGCGCTTATGCAAACATGCGTAAGATGGCCGATTTCTATCACGGCTACTACAGCAAATTTGACCGCGTCATGTTTAAAAGGCTTACGGACGCCTTCGGACTTGACCCGACAAAGCGCATCAGCGGGTTTTCAAAAGGTATGCAGCGGCAGGCAGAAATGGTTTTGGGGCTCTCCACACACCCCGAACTGATTTTACTTGATGAGTCTTTTGACGGAATTGACCCTCAAAAGCGTCTGCTCATCAAGGGGCTGCTGACAGAATACATTAACGATTACGGTGCCGCGGTCATTATTTCTTCACACAATCTTACGGAGCTTGAGGACCTCTGTACCAATATCGGCATCATCAACGGCAAAAAAATTACGGTTACCGGCAAGGTATCCGAGCTCAGCTACGGCAAAGCGAAATATCGGCTCGCCTTTGCCCGTCCGTTCACCCTCGATGAGTTCGAAAACCTTGACTGCCAGAATCTGCGCAAGGACGGACAGCTCGCGTACTTCACCATCGTCGGCGACACCGAGGAGGTACAGCAAAAAATCAAGGCGCTTGGGCCGGCGGTCATCGAACGCGTCAGCCTGTCGCTGGAAGAAATATTCCTTGAAGAAATGGAGGGAGAAGGCTATGACTTCAAAACAATCCTCAGCTAAACCCCTGCTGTATACCTTCTTTACCGGACTGAAGAGCGGCGCGATTGCCCCGGCTGCCATTAATATGTTCATTTTCCTGTTGGTTTCCCCCGTGTTTGCCGCTTACACACTTTTGACAACCAACAACAGCTATGACGAAATGGGCAAAATGATTTCTCAAAAGGGCTCAGAACTTTTCCGCTATCTGCTCTTTGGCGAGGGCGACGCCTTTGCGATTCTGCTGTTGATCAGCGCTGTCGCGGCGGGCATTTTCGCGGCAATATTCACCTTCAGGTTTATCACCTCCAAAAAGACCGTCAACGTCTATTACAGCCTCGGTATCACGCGGGACAAGCTTTATTTCGGAAAATACGCCGCAGGCGCCGTGCTGCTTGTTCTCTCGATAGCCATTCCCTTCGTCATTACATTTTTCGTCAATGTCTTTATAGTCGGCTTCTCCGAAAAACTACTCTATGTGACGTTTTTCTATATCTTGAGTTACTGCGCCACCACGCTCATCGCCTACTCCGTCACGGCAGCCGCGTTTTCAGCGGTCGGCACCTTTTTTGAAGCCGGGATATTCTCTTTTGCGCTGCTGCTCTTTCCGACGGTCTTTCTCACCTCTTTGCAGACGCTGATGAGCAGATTTTTAAACGGCTCGCCTTACGGCATTTATTTCGATTATGCCAACAGCGGCAACTACGGCAACACCGCCGAAAAACTGTTTATTCGTTTCATCAACGTCAATCCTTTGATGTTCGACTACAAGGCTGTTAGCATATGGAACGCACTCGCTAAAACTACGGACACCAACCCAACGCTGCTTTTTACCGACAGCAGCAACATCTCTCTCAGCGGCTTCCCATCGTTGACCAGAGCCGGCTGTTGGTTGCTCGTTTCCATCGCGGTCATGTTTATCGGTATGTATATTTTCCAGAAGCGTAAGGCGGAAATCTGCGGCTTTATCGGCACCAACAAGTATTTCAACACCTATACCTCCTTTACCTATGGCTTTGCCGTTCTATGCTTTTTCATAAATCTCTCGTCGAACAACTCATCGCTTAGCACACTTTCGGCATATATTATCGGCATTGGGCTGTTCCTGTTGATTTATATTGTTCTTGAGCTTCTTTTACTGCGCGACGTCAAGGCGTTCTTACGCGGTCTTTGGAAGCTTCCCGCAGAATTGGCCGGAGCCGCTGTCATCATCGTTGTGTTCGCGACAGGCTTGTTCGGCTTCTCTTCACGTATTCCCGATACCGGGAACATCGAAAAAGCTGCGGTGACCGTTATCGGTTATGAGAGCGAATATGGCTTTTTCACCAACTCGGGAAATTTCTCCGAAAGCGACGATTTCCTCTATCCCGGCACCGTGGGGCTGGTTGACGGGTTTACCACCAACGAGGATATTGTAAAAATCCAAAAGCTCCATGAGAAACTCATCGCTCTCGGGAAAAAAGAGGCAACACCCTATTCCGATACCTCTGTAACCGACGGCAATCGCGTCCTTCCGTTCACATTGCAGTTTGCCTATACCCTGAAAAACGGGACGGTGTTCAAACGCAACTACAACGCCGCAACTGAGGATATCGTCAAGGCTTTTTTAGAGCTGGATGACACTGACTTCATGGAAACGCGCCTGGATAAGATTTTCACGGAGGTGCTTGGCGAAAACCCGATAACAAAAACCGATTACTACCAATTCACAAGTACCCAGAAAGACGAATACTATAAGCACCTTTTCCGCGGCGAGAACAATGCGGTGACGCTGTTCGGGCAAAACGCCGTTTCCGGCACCGTGCTTTCTCTGACGGCGGCGGAAAAGCAACAGCTTGCCATGTGCCTCTACAGCGATTTAAAAACCAGAACCGTCACGGAAAAATATTTCCCCGAAATCAATCCTTTGGGTATTTTACGTTTTTCCTACATCGGCGAAATTGTGAACATGAACGATTATCCCTTTGGACCAGAAATCGTAACCTCTGATACCACATCCGTTTCAGACACCACCTCGTCCACTTCGGACACTGAAACATCGTCTTTAGCGGACGCCTCGAACACATCTGAAACTGCGGCTACGGAGCCCTCGACAACAGAGAAAGAAACCGAACCCAATAACGGTCTGCTTCGTATTTCCCCATTGTCGGCAAACGGTGAAAGCTCCACCAAAGCCGAAACAGCCGAGGTTCTCGCCGGCACAACACCGTCGGAATCGGCCCCTGACAGTACAGCTGCCACCGACATTACGGCTTCTACAAACAGTACAACACCCACTGACAACGTCGGTCAAACCGAAGCCACTGACAAACAGATTGTCGGTATTCCCGGCAATTTCGGAAACGGGCAGCTCGACTTATCCGGTTATCCGATAAATCTTTTAGGCATTAATTCGTATTCTTCGGCAAACGGACTCTCTGTTGTTTTGACGAGTGATATGACAAATACCATCAAATTTCTCAAGAGCAAGGGCCTTTATGCTAAATTGAGCGATACGTCCGAATACATTTCCGCTAAGGTCGTCGCGGTTGTTAACCTGAATGCCAATAAATACGACTCGTATTGGGACAGATTATCATCCCGCTACTTTTTCGGTTCACACTTCATGCCCGTCACAGCGGGTGGAAAACAACCGGAATATTATTCCGGCTGGAGCAGTATCGGGACTGCTGCCGGTTATACCACGACGTCCAAAAGCGAAATCCGTCAGCTGCAGTCCGCCGCGCGGTTCAACTACTATAACTGCACCGACAGCGGCTATTATGTCAGCTTTACCGATGCCGATAACAAGACGGTAACCACCATGTTCATCCCGTATTCGCTGATGCCTTCCGGCATAAAATCCAAGGTCATAAGCTAATATAGCCCGGCAAAATAGGTCAACAGAAAAAAATATAGACGCCCCGCACCATTTTTGGTGCGGGGTGTTGACTATTCTTCATTTGTACGATATGATGATACAAAATCCGCTCAAGGAGGAAGGACATGGCAAGAAAACGTAATTTTTTAGGAGAACCCGCCGTAGTCGGAGAGACGATGCAAGGACTCTGTATCCGTCAGAAAAGAGAGGACAACAGAGAGCTTGAGAAAACACTTTTAAAGCTTCCGAAAACGACGCTGACCGATACCGAAATAAAGCGTCTGCCCGCGTTTTTAACTTCGCAGGATATAGGGTGCGTTTATGAGGACCCAAAAACCACAATACTCTGGCTCGGAACGGATAAAGGACTGTGGCGTATCAACGAAAACGAAACAGAACCGCTCGACCGCATCCGTCATTTCCGTGCGTCGGCATATATGCTCGACAATAACGTATTGGCTGTCACGGGCGACGGAGATAACGGGGTGTTCGTCTTAACGGAAACCAGCGTTTCCCATATACAAATGAAAAAAATGTCCTTAAAAGAAAAAGCCGTGTACCTGTCAAACATGGACTACGCCCACGTGCAGCGGCGCGGTATGCTCAGCGGCGCACACTGGGACGAAACGTCAAAGACGTGGAAGGGTAACGAATCGGATAACGACGGACTCTGGACGTCGCTGGTCGCTATGGGCGACATTTGCCGCTATGCGGTGCTGCGCGACGACAAATCCGCATCAAAAGAAGAAGTCGCGCTCGCCAGAAAGCACGCCATGCGCTGGACAGAGGCCATTCTGCTGCTCGCCTGCGTATCGGGGCGCAAGGGTACGGTGGCGTCGTTTGTGCGCTACAACAAACCGCGCACCAACAGGGCAAGCGAAAAATATCTGCTCGAGGGCAAGGATGGCACGCTCAACCTGCCCGAAACCGGTCCTGCCGGCTGCGTGGTCAGCAGTATCGGTCCGAAATACCCTGATAATTGGGGCACCGAGGGTATGCCAGAAATCGTGTTCAGAAACATTGAGGGCTATATCGCCCGCTCCTATCACGTCAACGACCCTGAAAATGACCGCGTCCCGTGGGGCGACGGCGTGTTCTTCCGCAAGATGTTTGACGACAAAGGCAATCTGATTTCTTTCCGCGTGCCATCCGGCACCAACAAGGGCGACGACATGGCCGCTCCCCTGATTGTTGACAGCTCTGTACCGATTCCGGAACGCTTGAAAAAGCTGTATACCGAGGGCATTAACCCCGCAACAGGCAAGCATTTTACCGACGGCGACATCATCTATAAGTGCGATACCTCCAACGACGAGCTTGTCGCCCACTACGCCATCTGGCACCTCGCGTACGATGTGTTCGGCGAGGAAGACCCGGAGCTTAAGGAAATTATCATAAACATCGTGACTACACATGCGCAGCATTTTACCGACAACGGTTACTGTCACACCGATGCAGGCGGTCAGCCGACCTCATGGGCGCGCATGAGCCGCGAATACTACCTCAACGCCTTCAGCAATGGCTATACCGACGCGCCCTTAGGCACGATGATTCTGTTACAGCTATACAAGGTCGCTCACTACATTACCGGCGATAAAAAATGGGACGACGAGTATAGAAAGCTTGCCCTCGACGAGCCATACCGCTATGCCGACCTCGCCGCCGAGCACTATGAGCGCTACGCGATTATGGCGCGCTCGTTTGTGGACGACGAGGAGAATGAGGATGAGGTTTTCGCGCAGGTCGCGCGCATGATGAACTATTCGGACATCCGCATGGCGGCTGTCGCCTACTACACGATACTACAGCTTGAAACCGACCCCCTTCTAATTGGAAAATACAAAAAAGGCGCCGACAGTTGGTGGAAC
>CAZEXA010000030.1:21643-23615 GCA_964516565.1 uncultured Eubacteriales bacterium
AGTACGGGCGCGACGTCGAGTGGCTGCTCATCTATCAGCTCTGTTATAACGACAAGGACGTCCTTGACGGCTACGGGCGCTCCTGCAAGGAGATGCTGGCATGGCAACTCAGCCGTTACCCCGTCTGTGCGCGCCAGTTCTTCATCGACAACACTGACCGTCCGGACGTCCGCGAGGAGGAGGGTGTTCTTTGGCACAAGGATAAAGACATCCCCTACGCCGTCGCTATGGATGAACGCGGCGGACTTGGCTCAAGCTTCTTCCATGCCCGTCAGGGCAACCGCAACAGGAATTTGCACGAGAGCTACAACATGATTTTTCCCTACTGGATTGGGCGTTATAACAACCTGCTCGTTGATAAGGGCAAAGACAGCGGCTTGTCCTTCGATGAGCTGATGACCTACAACAATCAGGAATAAGCAAGCTATAATAAAACCGTGTCTGCGAAAACAGATACGGTTTTTTTATAGGATTTACCATGTTAAACACATGAAAACTCCCCCTGTACAAAGCGCACAGAGGGAGAACTTAACTTTCGATTACCACTTATTCTCTACATACTCACAGAATGCATACATATCTTTTACTTCGACTTCGGTGCCATCGTCAAGAATCGCTTTGCCGCTCCAGCGGCCGTGCACCTGATGTGTGTTCATGCGAACAAGATTTAAAATACTCAGATCGGCGTGATGATCATAGAACGGCGTCATTGTAAAATCAAACCGTCCGTCCTCCGACACAAAATGCCACGGATTCATATATTTATCCGGCTTCGGGAAGACCTCAACATCTACCGCACCGAACTTGTGCGCCTTGCCGTCATAGAAAATACAGGTTTCTGTCGCCTTACTCTCGTCGCCGATGCCCCAGGTGATTTCAAACCCAAAGGTATGCTTTTTGCCCTCGGCGTCATTTACATAGGCAGAACCATTGCCCCAATACCAAACAAGGCGATAGGGTGAATTCACGCGGCCCCAATCCAAGCAGCAAAACGTATCCTCTTTCGAAAACTCAAAGACCTTGTTGCCCCATTTAAAGGTACCCTCGCACGGCATACAATTTTGCTTGGTCGTCATAAAAAAGCGCGTCGGCTGATCTTTGAACGGCAGCACGGTTGTGATATTTTCAAGGCCGTCCGGAATATCCATTTGAAAGCTGCACTCAACCGGCTCCTTTTTCGCCGTGGAGCGGTAAGTGAGCGTACGGCTGTTTTTCGTTGTTACAAATTCGCAGGAGCCTTTGCCGATACCGTTGACGGAGAATTTGACCGTGTTCGGCACATCGCCCTTTGGCGGTAAAATGTATTTGTCACGCCCGCCCAAAAAAAGTGCCATCGGCCCAACAATCTGACCCGCGCTCAACTCTTTGTTTTTGTCGGGATGCAAAAGATCAATGAGCACCGCCGAAACATAACCACCGATGGAAATATTGGCAAAACTAATCTGCACCATGTATTTCCCGTTAGAGATCTGATAAAAATCCCATTCCTTCCCGCGTTTTTTCGGCGAGACTTTGGTGCGGTCATAATCAAAAACCATATGACGCGCCCAACCGGGTGACAAAAGCGTGCCGTCATCCGCTAAAAGCTTAGTCGGTTCGGTATATTCTTTCTGTTCGCTCTTAACTTCACCCTTCAGCCAACTCGGATAGGTTCTTTTTAGTTCTTCGCTCATATAAAGGCCCCCTAAACTTCGTATTAAATTGATACTACCACATTTTTAGGAAAAGTCAAACAAAATTCGTTTCAAATCCTGTTTGCAATCCGATCCGTATTTAGCCTCACTCAATTACCATAATGGTGGGCTCGGATTAATTCTGCGAAAGAGCGATCAGCCAGTATGTAAATAATATTCGCCTCTATCCTGATTATTCAGGATAGCTGCCGCTGGTTCTTTCGATGACGATACTTGCTTTTGCCCGCAAAGCTTTAATATACTGTTCGTATTTTTCCCGAATCACTTGGTTTTCGGCG
>CAZEXA010000031.1:0-22680 GCA_964516565.1 uncultured Eubacteriales bacterium
TCCGATATTGATTGCCCGGCGTAAAAACGTCCATGAAACAATCGAATTTCCTGATGTATTGCACCCGATAAACACAATACGCGTGGTTTCCAACGGCGCAGTTTTTGAGGAGAGCTTCTGATACTTTCCGTCGTCGAGGGTATCAATATAGACGCTCGTGCCGTGCGTCATGAAGGCGTACTGCTCATTTATGTCCTTACTGACATCGACAAGCTTCAATTCGTTGTTCTGCGACAGCGCATAACCCTCATTGTACGCGTTGAGCTTGAGAACGTATTTTTTCCCGCTTTTTTTCAAAGCGTACTTCCCCGCTCCGATGGGATTATCGGTATTCGATTTGATGAGCGGGTATGTCAAAGCGTGTAAAGCAAAAACATCCTCCTTATTGAGCGTAAAACGAACCTGCTTGTCCGACAGCGCCGCCGCAGATTTCACATTTAGGAGTTGTCCTGAGTACAGCGGCGATTTTTTAGCGGCGTTGAACGACAGCACCGCGTGATCTGCGGTAATCCCGCTGCCGTCGGAAAACACCGCATCGTCCTTAATCGTAACCGTCACCGTGTTTCCGTTTGCGGTATATGAAGAGGCGATAAAACATTCCGGCGACATATCGGCTTTCAGGGAAACCAGCCCGGCGTGGAGCAGATACATCAGCTCGCGGTTGATTTCGCTTTTTGCCTTATAGGGCGAAAAACTGTCACTGCCGATGTAGCTTATGGAAATATCGGCCTTCCCGCCCGCGGTTTTTGTTTCGGGTATATCGGTCTTTATGACCGTCGTCTGCGCGGTTGACGATTCCGATTCTTCGCCGTCCTTGACGCAGCCGACAAGCCCTGACAACAATGCCGCGCAAATTAGCAGACAACATATGGTTTTAGCTATCCTCATAAAAGCTTCCTGTCCTCCAGAAAACGCGGTTTTTGTGAACGAAATGCGATGGACCTTTCAGCTTAAATTCACTCTTTCCGCCGATAGAGCCTTCCCTGTCTTTTCGTCAATCTCAAAAAGACAGCCGGACAGAACGCACTCTCCTTTGGCGCTTTCGAAACGCACCGGGGTATGATATTTGAATTTTTGAATTACTGCCTCCGGACATAGTCCGAGCACGGACGCCCCGACCCCGGTCATACCGAGATCGGAGATATACGCAGTCCCTTTGGGCAGTATCTGCTCGTCGGCAGTCTGAACGTGAGTGTGTGTGCCGAACAGCGCGCCGACGCGTCCGTCAAGATAGTACGCCATCGCCTTTTTCTCGCTCGTCGCCTCGGCATGAAAATCCACAAGCACCGCCGTACAGTCCGAAAGCTCCTTCAGCACGCGGTCGATACAGATAAACGGGTTATCCAGCGGCTCCATGAACGCCGTGCCCATCAGGTTGACCACACCGACGCGGTACCGTCCGCGATCGACGACGCAAAAGCCCTTTCCCGGATTCTCCGGGTGATAGTTCGCCGGACGCAGCACGAATTTTTCAGAATCAAAAAATTCCGCTACCTCACGGCGTGTATAAGCATGGTTCCCCGTCGTCACGACATCCGCTCCCGCAAGAAACAATTCTTTGCAGGAGGACGGGGTAATACCGTTTCCCGGCGCGGAATTTTCTCCGTTGACGACACAGATGTCAATGCCGTTCATTCTTTTGTATGACGGGAGATGTTTCAGGAGAAAAGCGCAGCCCGCCTCACCCACAACGTCCCCGACGGCAAAAATTAACATAAGTTTATCCCTTTAAAACTGACGAATTCATTAGTGGAAAAAAGAGAAAAGTGAAAAGAATCGGGCGGGGCAAACGCTGTCGCGTTTTACCTCAATTTCAATTGCGTAAAACGCTTTAGCGTTTTAGTGCCCCGATTATCTTCTCTTTTCTCTCTTATCTTTCACTCAACAGATTACCCGTTATTTCGCGTATTCAATCGCCCGGCTCTCCCGGATAATGTGTACTTTAATCTGCCCCGGATATTCCATTTCATTCTCGATTTTCTTGACAATTTCTCTGGCGACGAGCGTCATCTGATCGTCAGAAATCACCTCGGGCTTAACCATAATACGCACTTCGCGGCCTGCCTGAATGGCAAAGGATTTTTCGACGCCGTTGAAGGAGGTCGTAATTTCCTCTAACTTTTCAAGACGCTTGATGTAGCTCTCGACGTTTTCGCGCCGAGCGCCCGGACGCGCCGCGGAAATGGCGTCGGCCGCCTGGACAAGGCACGCAACGATTGTCTTCGCCTCTACGTCGCCGTGGTGAGCCTGAATGGCGTGAATAACAGCCTCGTTCTCCTTGTACTTCTTGGCAACCTCGACGCCCAGCTCAATATGTGAGCCCTCAAACTCGTGGTCAAGCGCCTTGCCGATATCGTGCAAAAGCCCCGCTCTTTTCGCCATTTTGACGTCGGCACCGATCTCGGCGGCCATCAATCCGGCGATATACGAAACCTCGAGGGAATGGTTGAGTACATTCTGACCGTAGCTCGTGCGGTATTTCAACTTGCCGAGCAGCTTGACAATTTCACCGTGGACGCCGTTGATACCGGCATCGACAAGGGCGCGCTCACCGGTCTGCTTGATGGTCTGTTCAACCTCGCGCTTGACCTTCTCGTACATTTCCTCTATGCGCGCCGGGTGGATACGACCGTCCGTAATCAGCTTCTCAAGCGTGAGCCTTGCCACCTCGCGGCGTATCGGATCAAAGCTTGAAACCGTGATGGCTTCCGGGGTATCGTCAATAATCAAATCGACGCCCGTAATCGTTTCCAAGGTACGGATATTGCGTCCTTCGCGGCCGATAATCCGTCCCTTCATCTCGTCGTTGGGGAGATTGACGACCGACACGGTCGCTTCCGCAGCATGGTCAGCGGCACAGCGCTGGATAGCCGTCGAGATGATTTCCCGCGCGGTTACATCCATTTCATCCTTCGTATGCTGCTCGTACTCGAGCACCTTGATCGCCTTTTCGTGTGTGAGGTCATCCTCAAGATTCTTGAGCAGATAGTCTTTAGCCTGCTCCTTGGTATAGCCGGAAATCCTTTCAAGCATTTCGAACTGGCTCTTCTTGATGCTTTCAATCTCGGTAACCCTGTCCTCGGCATCCTTGATTCTTTTGCTTAACTGTTCTTCCTTTTTTTCTAAATTTTCAACCTTTTTATCGAGCAGCTCTTCCTTTTGGATGATGCGCCGCTCCTGCCTCTGTACCTCGCTTCTGCGCTCGCGCAGATCATGCTCGGTTTCTGTCCTCTGCCTGTGGATTTCGTCCTTGGCTTCAATAATCGCTTCTTTTTTCTTCTGTTCCGCCTGGGTCATCGCGGCGTTCAATATACGCGCCGCCTCTTCGTTCGCTGAGCCAATCGTTGACTCGGCCACCTTTTTCCGGTGATTCCCTCCGAGCACAAAACCAATTATGCCGAAAATCACTGCGCCGGCAACGATTCCAATCAGCATTGAAACTATCCAATTCAAAAAATTGCTCCTCCTGTCGTTTTTTCCAATATTGTCCGTAAACTACGGTAGCACGCCGCAGTCAAAGTAGTCAGTCGATAACGAAAAAATAGAATATTAATGCATTATCTGATATATTATACCTGTGCGCCGCTTATTAGTCAAGAGTTTCACAAAATAAAAGAACCGTAAAGGCTTTCGCCTTTACGGTATTAGATTTTTAGGAGGGCTTCGCCCCGCCCGATATTCCTCATTTCTCGTTTTTTCCGACCGCACGGTTGAGAATGATGCTGAAATCGCTGATGTTCAAAGACCCGTCCGCCCGGTCAATGTCGGCAGCGGCAAAGTAAGCGCCGGTCAGCTTTTTGTGGCCGTTTACCGCGCTGTCGCAGAGAAACGCGTCAAGTGCGTCGACAACCGCGTCACCGTTTAAATCGCCCTCGACGGCGAGCGTCAGCGCGTCGACCGTCAGTCTGCCGTCGATAAGTTGTATCTCGCATCCGGTACCGGCAAACGCCTCGCCGGGAAGTTGCACGCCCTTTTTCATAACGATGGTGCCGATGCCGGGATTCGTAAATTGAGCAAGCACCTTGTCCGCGGTCAGCTTCGTCTTTTCGGTAACCACAATGGATGCACCTGCTTTCTTTAAGAGCATAGACTGCGCGGTCGGCTCCAAAAGCGGAACAAGCCGATAGGGGATATTTTGTTTAACCGCGTACCGCTCTGCGACGCTGTTCGCATAACAGTACAGCAGAGCGTCCTGTATGACCGCGGGCTTTCCGTTTTTGTCATTTTGGAATCCGAGGGCATACGCTCCGATACGCGTATCACCGCCTTGAACGAGTACGCGCTTTTGCGAAACGCAGTCGTAAAACGCATAACTCCCGATGCTGGTAACCGAGCCCGGAATCTGTATATCCGTCAGTGACTTGCAGCCGTAAAACGCCTTTACGCCGATGCTTTCAACCGTGTCCGGAATCACGACTTCCTTAAGGTACGCACAGTTCATAAATGCCTTGTCCGCTATCTCCGTAACGAAGAACCCCTCGATTGTTTCGGGTATTTTTAAAGTACCGTCGGCCTCTGTTCTGCAGGCAGTTATTCTGATTTGCTTGTTGCCGCCGAACCTCTGATAGGTCAAATAGCCCAGCTGTCCTGCCGCAAAGGTCATCGGAATTCCGATGGCGGGTACAGACAATATGGTAACCGCCAGAACAAGAACGGCGGAAAGAATTCTTTTCTTCATTATAATGATTCTCCTTCTATGAGTATTAGCGAAGCTATTGTTAATTAATTATCAATCTACACTGTCATCATAATACACCTGGGAGAAGAAAGTCAACAGGTACATTTTCCCCACAAAAAAAGCCCCGCAAAGCGGGACTTTTTAAATGATAAAAAGAATACGGAAGGTCTCTTTTTCTTTGTTAAACGGCGGCGAAATAGTAATACAGTCCGCCGAGGACGCCCGCGGCGAGCATTAAGAGCATCGGGTGAATATGCCACTTTTTAACGCGCAGGAGTATGACGCAAAGCGCGATGCCGCCTAGCGCAAAGGTATCCAGCCCAAAGAAGGTCAGGCGGTATACGCTTTCCCCGGCAACGATCATCATGGCGATTTTCAGTCCCGCGGCAGCGATAAACGCGGCAACCGCCGGGCGCAGCACGCCGAGGACCGTATTGACGACTTTTAGCTTTTTGTAGCGATAATACAGAAACGCGAAAAACAGAACGATAACAAACGACGGCACGACAAAGCCGAGCGTCGCGATGACCGAACCGGGAATTCCGAGGAGCTTGATGCCTACAAACGCCGACATATCGAGCGCTACGGCACCGGGTATTGTGCCCGAAATGGCGACGATGTCGGTAAATTCCTGCATCGTGATGTAGCCCGTATCGACGACAGCCGCCTGTATCAGCGGCAGGGAGGCGTAACCGCCCCCTAAGGTAAATAAGCCGATTTTTAAAAACATCCAGAACAAGGAGAGATACGTCATTCGGACTCCCCCCTTTTTTTGGCGGTACGACGCTTCATAAGCGCAACGAATACGCCGAGGGCGATACAGCCCAGTATCACGAAAATCACGTTGATTTGAGCGAAATACACAAGCAGGAAGGAAACGAGCAATACCAATGCGGATAAAACGCTCTTTTCCTTAATGACGGCCGCGGCCATGGTAACCACCACATCAATGATGACCGCGGCCGCGCCAATTTTTAAACCTGCGAGCAGCGCAGCGGCAATCCGGTTTTCACGGAACGCCGTATACGCGAGGGAAATGAGAATAATGGTGACAAGCGGCGGAATGACCGAACCGACGACCGCGATAAACGCGCCTAAAAAGCCCCCGACCCGATAACCGACGAGCACCGCGCTGTTGACGGCCATCGCCCCCGGCGACGACTGGGCAATCGCCGCCAGATCCAGCATTTCCTCTTCGCTTATCCATTTCAGCTTAGTGACAAATTCACGCTGCATCAACGGCACGATGACATAGCCGCCGCCCACCGTGAGGGCGCTGAGCGTAAACACGGAGAAAAAAAGCTTGAAATACAAACCGGGGGTTCTTTTCAATAGGGCACCTCATTTTTCAGCCGGGGATACCGTCAAAACCCTTTTGCAACTCCTCGTCTGTGGGAATAGAATCGCTCATCGATTGCTCGATATAGCTGCTGTAAGCGCTCAAATCAAAGTAGCCGGTGCCGGTCAGGCCGAATAAAATGGTTTTTGCCTCGCCGGACTCGCGGCACTTGACGGCTTCGTCAACGGCAACCTGAATGGCGTGGGCAGATTCGGGCGCGGGCAGAATACCCTCGCAGCGCGCGAAATCGACGGCAGCTTTAAAGACGTTCGTCTGCTCTACGCCGCGTGCCTCGTCAATATAGTTGTCGGCATACAGCTTGCTGATAAGCTGGGACATACCATGGTAGCGCAGCCCGCCTGCGTGGTCAGGCGACGGGATAAACCCGGAGCCGAGCGTATACATCTTGGCAAGCGGCGTGACCTGACCGACGTCGCAAAAGTCATAGATATACTTGCCTCTGGAGAGTGTCGGACAGGATTTCGGCTCGACGGCGATGAAATACGGATTTTTCGTCCCCTGTATCTTATCCTTCATGAACGGGGCAATCAGTCCGCCAAAATTCGAGCCGCCGCCGCAGCAGCCGATAACAATATCCGGATATTCATCGTACATCTCCATAGCCGCCTTGGTCTCAAGACCGATGATCGACTGATGTAAGAGCACCTGATTGAGCACCGAGCCGAGAACATAGCGCGTGTTCTCATGGGTGACGGCGTGCTCGACGGCCTCGGTGATGGCGCACCCTAACGAACCGGAGGTATCCTGTCCGAGCTTTTCGAGCATCGCCCTGCCGGAATTCGTCTCCATGGACGGACTGGGAATGACGTTGGCGCCGAACACCTGCATGACCGCTTTTCTGTACGGCTTCTGAAAATAGCTGCCGCGTACCATATACACGGTCAAATCGACATTAAAGTACGCACACGCCATCGAAAGCGCCGTCCCCCACTGGCCGGCTCCGGTTTCGGTTGTCAGATGCTTTATCCCCTGCGCTTTGGCGTAATACGCCTGCGCAATCGCCGAATTGAGCTTGTGACTGCCAGAAGTATTGTTCCCCTCAAATTTATAATATATTTTGGCGGGGGTGTCAAGCGCCTTTTCAAGTTCGTAGGCGCGAATCAGCGGCGACGGGCGGCAGATTCTGTAATACTCCACAATCGGTTCGGGAATATCAATGTACGGCGTGGTGTCGTCAAGCTCCTGACGGCAGAGCTCTTCGCAGAAAACATGAGAGAGCTCCTCAAGGGTCATGGGCTGCATGGTGCCGGGGTTTAGGAGCGGGGGTACCTTATCCTTCATGTCGGCACGCAGATTATACCACTGCCGCGGAATGTACTCCTCAGACAAATTGATGCGGTAGGGAACCTTTTTCATAGCGATCTTTCCTTTCAAAAAAATAAATAAAAAAATCCTGCCCCGAAAAACGGGACAGGAAATTATTACCTGCGGTACCACCCGAATTGATGCAAAGCATCCACTCGTTTCGCGTACAAATCGTATACGCGCTTCTCTGATAACGGACGAAGCTCCCGTCAGCTACTACTCGGCTAAAAAAGCCTTTCGCTCTGCCCTCGCGAGTCCATTCACATTCGCTTTAACCGACCGCAATCGCACCGCCTGCGGCTCTCTGAACGGTAAAACCAAGGTTACTTCTCTCGCTCACCGGTTTATTTGTTTTTAGTATCATATGCTATTCGAAAAGATTTGTCAAGTATTATTTTTCTTATTTATTTTTCGGCTCGATTTTGCCGTAGCGGAATGACCCCTGCACATCGGCTTTCGGTTCGCGCGGCTCCCCGGGTTCCGGCTTGTATGGCTCGCGGCGCGTATCTTTAAAACCGCCTCTGCCGCCCTGTCCGCCGCGGAAATGGTCACGATCTCTGTCGCGTCCTTTGTCAAAAGACCTGTCAAACCGTTGTCCGCCGACCGGTGTGATAACGACGCGCCTTCCCTCGCCCTCGCCGATGGAGTGGGACTCTACGCCCTGGAGACCCTGTACAGTCGTATGGATAATGCGCCGCTCATAAGGATTCATCGGATCAAGCACGGCGTTTCTGCCATACTTTATGACACGCGCCGCCTGCCGTTTGGCAAGTCCCGTCAACGTTTCTTCTCTTTTCAGCCGATAATCGCCGATGTTAAGCGTCACGCGGCGCTCCTCGCCCGCTGAGCGGTTGACCGACAGGCGCACCAGATACTGGAGCGCGTCAAGCGTTTCGCCCCGCCGTCCGATGATGCTGCCGTAATCCTCGGGACACTCAATCTCAAGAAAAATTTCCTCGTCCGTCTCACGCGTGACAATCGTTACGCCGGTAAGTCCCATGCCCTCAAGAATCTTCTTCAAATAGTTCGCGGGCGGATTGTCGCTCGAAACGACTGTGCCGACCGGTGCAACGGGGGACGGTACCGGTGTAACAGGAACCGGTGCTGACTTCGGCTCCGGGATTAGTTTAGCTTCCGTCTTCGCCGGGGCGGTTTTGGGCTGTGTGCTTTTTTGCTCGGGCTTTTTTGGGGGAGTGCTGTCTTTCTGCGGCGCGCTTGCGGCTGTTTTCGGCTCCGCCGGGTTATCTCCGGGCTTTTCGTAATACGCCCTGACCTTCGCGGGAGAACCGCCGAAAAGACCAAGCGTCTTCTTTGTCGCCTGTTCAAGGATTTCAACAACGACATCTGCGTCAAGCGGTGCGTTAAGCTCCGCAATCGCCTTGCTCCGCGCCTCGTCGAGCGTGGCTCCCGTTCCTATTGCTTCATGAATCAAACCTGTCACCACCTATATTTGTACCGTCCTTTTGACGGTTTACTGCTTAGGAAAAAGGCAGTCGCCTTATGACTTTTGCGGCGGCGTCCGCCATACTGCGCAGTATGAGTCTGACTACTTCTGAATATCGACGCGCTTTTTGACATTATTCTCCCGCGCGCGCCGGATAACGGTTTCCTCCACCATGCTCTGCGCGATAACCTTTTTCGGCGCGTAGGCGTAGCTGAGCGCCACCTGCTGAATAAAGGAAATTATATTCGAAACAATCCAATAAAAACCGGCGCCGACCGGAAACGCAAACGCAAAGACCAGCGACATGAGCGGTCCGTAAAACATCATGCAACCCATCGCCGGATTCTTGCCCATGGCGGGATTTTGCTGTTTCTGCTTGAAATACATGAATACCGCCGACAGCGCCGACGTGATGCCCGCTAAAATCGGGATGAGCCAAAGAATGCTCGGCTCCTTATAATTCGGAATTTCGAACAGCCGGATACCAAAAACCTGGTACTTGTCGATAAACGTCTGTATATTGGCGATTTCCGTCTCGCTGAGCAGTTTGACCGCCGAAACCACCGCCTCGGATTTGTCGGCGATGAAGGTATTAAAATTTTCGAGAATCGTGATTTGAAGCCTGGACAGCTGGGTTTTTGACAGCTCAATACCCGCACTGGTCGCATACGTCTGATAGGCCGCCGTAAGCGCGTCAACTGTCGCTTTGGAGATACGCAGAACGTTGGTAAGCGGTGTATAAATGATGGAGAAAAGGCCGATCATAACCGGGAACTGCACCGCCAGCGGCAGACAGCCGCCCTGCATCATGCTGAAGCCCTCACGCCGGTAAAGCGCCTGTGTTTCCTCGTTGATTTTCATCTGGTCGCCCTTGAATTTTTCCTGAATCTTGCGCACCTTGGGCTGAAGGCGCACCTGCTTGGAGGAGTTTTTTTGCTGTTTTACGGAAAACGGCAGAATCAGCAGCCTGACGACAACCGTTAAAATGATGATGGAAAAAACATAGTTACCGGTCATCATGTACAACAGCGCCATAACATAGCCGAACGGCACCGCGAAAATGTCCCGCATCCAATTCATGAAGGGTACTCCTTACTCATTTACGTCAATATCTTTGTCGTCTCCGCTCCCCTTTTTGGGGGGCACGGGATCGTATCCGCCGGGGAAAAAAATATTACACCTCATAAGCCGTCTCACCGTGAGCAGACCGCCCCTGAAAAGACCGTGTACGGCGATTGCCTCGACGGCATATGCCGAACAGGTAGGGTAATATCTGCAGCGCGGGGGAAGAAGAGGTGAAATATGCCGTTGATAGAATCGGATGAATTTTATAACGAATTTTTTCATGATTCAGCAGGCAAAAGCAGCCCTTCGGCAGAGAGAACCGACAGCAAAACGGCGGTTATTTCCGTGCTTTTCGTCCGTTTTGTCCTGCCGCGCGCCACGAAAACAAAATCGTACCCCGGTCTGATTCTGGGCAATACCGCGCGTACGCCCTCGCGTATCACGCGCCTTGACCTGTTTCTCTCCACGGCATTGCCGATTTTTTTGCTCGTGGTGATGCCGACACGACATATGCCCGCCCGGTTTTTCAGATAATAGACGACGAGCACGGGCGACGATACGGCCTTGCCGCGCCCATAGACGCGGCGAAAGTCCCCGTTTCGCTTCAGCGTGATAACCTTGGTCAAGTCACTATCCTCTTACTCTTGGAGATGAGGCAAAATCAATAAGAGAGCCTTTTTCTGCCCTTTGCCCTGCGGCGCGCGAGAACCTTGCGGCCGTTTCTGTCGGACATTCTGCTGCGGAAGCCGTGTACGGTCTTCCTCTGCCTCTTTTTGGGCTGGTACGTTCTTTTCATGAGTATATCTCCAATCGGTCTGAAATAACTGTTAAAAAAATCGCCGTATAAATCGGCATTATCACAGTTGCCCGGTTATTATATATCAATAGGTGTAAAATTGTCAAGGATTTTTTAAAACTAAACGGGTATCCTCCCCCAAGGTTGATTTTTTGCGTTATGCGGAGTATACTGTTTTTATCAACGAATCAAGGAGAATGATTATGGGCGAAGCTTGTACCCACGACTGTAAGACCTGCGGTCAAAACTGCAAAGAAAGAAAAGAGCCGCAGGATTTTATCGTGCCGCAGAACTTGCAGTCGGACATCAAAAAGGTCATCGGCGTCGTCAGCGGCAAGGGCGGAGTCGGTAAAAGCTTTGTCACCTGCGCGCTCGCCGCCGCCATTCAAAGAAGCGGCAAAGCGGCCGCCGTTCTCGACGCCGATATCACCGGTCCCTCGGTGCCGAGGCTGTTCGGGCTTAAGGCAAAAGCCGAATCCGGCGAGATCGGCATTTTCCCTGAAAAAACGAAAACCGGCGTCAAGGTTATGTCGATAAACCTTCTGTTGCAAAGCGACACCGACCCGGTGGTTTGGCGCGGTCCGGTCATCGCCGGAACCGTCAAGCAATTCTGGACGGACGTCCTGTGGGGCGACGTTGACTTCCTGTTCGTCGATATGCCGCCGGGCACCGGCGACGTGCCGCTCACCGTATTCCAATCGCTGCCGGTAGACGGCATTATCGTGGTATCCACTCCGCAGCAGCTCGTGGGTATGGTTGTTGAAAAGGCGGCGAAAATGGCCGCGCTCATGCATATCCCGCTCCTGGCGTTTGTCGAGAATATGTCATATTTCGAGTGTCCGGACTGTAAAGCGCGCCACAACATTTTCGGTAAGAGCAGTATCTCCGGGCTTGCCGCGAAGTACGGCGTCGACTGTATCGTCAGACTGCCTATTGATCCGTCAATCGCCTCCCTCTGCGACAGCGGCAGAATCGAGGAGTTCGACACCTCCGTTTTCGGAGAGTTGACCGATAAATTGTTGAAAGCACAGCAGCCATGAAAATTCTCGTCGCCGCCGATTCCTTCAAAGGCTCGCTGACCTCAAAAGATGCCTGCGAGGCGATACGGCAAGGTCTGAAAAATGCTGACGAAACCACCGAGGTCATGATACACCCCCTCGCCGACGGCGGGGAGGGCACGACCGAAGCGGTTTGTTCCCTTCCGGGTACAGAGCGTATTCGCGTCAAAACGACTGACGCCCTGGGACGTCCGATAGATGCTGATTATTGTATTTATAAAGGCACCGCCGTCATCGAAATGGCCGCCGCAAGCGGCATAACGCTGCTGTGTGAATCCGAACTCAACCCGAAAATTACCACGACCTTCGGCACGGGACTGATGATTAAAGACGCCCTTGATAGGAATATCCAAAAATTCATTATCGCTCTGGGCGGCAGCGCGACAAACGACGGCGGCGCAGGCTGCCTTACGGCGCTCGGGGCGCGCCTGCTCGACCGTTTCCATAAAGAACTTCCGCCCGGCGGCGCGGCGCTGTCGCATCTTGAGACCATTGATTTGTCGGGATTTGACCGCCGAATCGCCTCTGCGTCTTTTACCGCCGCCTGTGACGTCACTGCCCCGCTTTGCGGAGAAAACGGCGCTTCAAAGGTGTTTGCAAAACAAAAGGGAGCCTCACCCGAGGACATTCTGCTCCTCGAGGAAGCGCTGTTTCGATACGGCACGATACTTGAAAACACATTTCACAAACCGGTACTGACCGTCCCCGGCGGCGGCGCGGCAGGGGGCTTCGGCGCGATGCTGACGGCCTGCTGCGGTGCAGAGCTTAGCCCCGGTTTTACGCTCCTTGCAATGCTTACAAGGCTTGAGGACAAGCTTACCGCGTGTAACCTCGTTGTCACCGGAGAGGGAAGAACCGACGCCTCCACCCTGCTCGGCAAGCTGCCCGTAGGCGTTTTAGCGCTGGCGAAGCGACACCATGTCCCCTGCGTCCTTTTAAGCGGCGACATCGCCTGTCCCGAAGAAACGTTGACCGCGGCAGGCTTTGCACTTGTTTACAAGGCGCGCCCGGACGGCGCGTCGGTATCGTATGCGATGCAGAATGCCGCAAGGCTGCTTACGGAGCGAGCGGCGCAAATCCTTGCGAGATAAAAGAGAAAAGAGAAGAGATTCGGGCGAAGAACCGCTTGCGGTTCTTCGCATAGCCCCGCACCCCATTATAATGCGCCGCAGACCCGACTCTCTTCACTATTCACTATTCACTATTCACTATTCACTTAAAAGCTCCCGGCCCTTTACGAGCCGGGAGTTGTTACGTTTTATAGGAAGTAAATGACGATATCCCGTCGTCCCCAGTTGATGCATTGCCGTTCGGAGTTCATATAGAGATCCACCGTCCAGTCGTGATCGTAAATGAATCCGCCCGTGTCTGCGGCGATACAGTAGCCGTAGACATACCGTCCGTCAGCCGAAACGATATACATCTCGGTGCCGTAGGGGATTTCGCGCGGGTCAACCGCGATATAGCCGGTCTGGGCGCGTTTGCCGGTTGAAGTGGTGCAGCCCGGCATACAGTAAGCGGTAGCCTTTGCCCTGATGGATTTTCTGTAGTTTACGGGAAGACCGTTATCGCCGATGACGACGTCGCTCGGTACGGCCATTTCGCTGATGGTGTTCGTCGCCGTGATGCGGAAATTCGAAGAGACGCTAGTGACGGTTTTCGTCCCCTTAACGACGACTTTATTCACCGGATCGCTTAAGACAATCGACTTGACCGGGCTTTTTACCAGAAATTCGCCATTGATATAGATGCATTCGCTGGTAACTCTCTTTTCGCCGTCTCTGCCCGCCGTCTGCACCTTCGTCTGATAAATATACATCGAAGCGGACTTTTTGGTGATAGTTTTATAGGGAATGGAGACGGTTTCCGTCACCATCTTTTTGGTGACGCGGTACACCTCGATACTCATGCCGTCGGACAACTTCGTATTCAGCGACGGCTCTACAACATCGTCCTCGCCGAGCTTTATGCCCGCGGCGTTAAGGACGTCGGCGACCGTTCTTCCGGCAACCGTAATATTCTTTTCCTTACCGTCGCAGACGACAGTGATGCCGTAACGGTTGTACACCTGGATGACCATTTCGTCCTTGACGGGCGTATCGAGCTTGTAATTGAGCTTGTTGTCGGGGGTTACGGTAACACCCGCCTTTAACAGAGCGCCGGCAACCGTACCGTAGAAGTTAATGACCTTTTCTTCTCCGTTTACCGCAACGACGGTCACTTTAACGCCGCGGTTGATGATTATCGTGCCTCCGGTGGGGGTCAGACCGTCGGTATCGACCGCATCCCCGTCGAACAGGACAACGCCCGCCCGCAGTAGGATTTCATCGACATCCGGCTGCTCTGCCGGCACGGAAGTGGTCTTCTCTCCGTCAACAACCACAAAGTCGTATACGGGAGAGGCGGCGGCGAATGCCGTTACCGAAAAGAGGAACAGAATCGCGAGAACAACCAGAGAAACCCTCTTCACCGGTGGTACGGCAAACAAATCGCCGAGGATTTTTTTTGACATAATTAACTCCTCAGTTGACGGCATTGCGCAGCTCGTACAGCAATTATTTGCGCTTACCGTGTTGGGCTTTCCGGATTTCTGCCCGCCCTCCGCCACCATTAAAAACATGCTGCACGGCGGGTAGAACAGGAACGGAGAAAGCCTTTTTGAACGCAAAATGCGTCCATTTCCCTGTGGCGCTTTGTATTATATCAGCGTTTTTTTATATGTCAAATCGTACTGCCCGATGCAAACTGTGCAATTTGCACAAAAACGCTCGCGTTGCTCCCCCCTAAAAGCGCCCCAAATCTCTCCCTTATTTCCCACATGGAATTTAGGCTGTCAAATGCCGTCGAATTTTTTGTGAAATATGCGAAAAGTTACAAACTGTAATTTTTAGGGGGCTATTTATTACATTTTGTATCTTTTGCTTTACCATATTCTATGCCGGAGCGAATTAGAACGGGACTGGCTAATTTATGTTTTTTTATTGACAGACGCCTCTCCCGAAGACTATAATTTTTAATAATTAAAAATCGTGAAAGGGGGCGGTGCCGTGGAGCTCCGTATTCCCGAGTCCGTTCAAAGGGTTTTATCCCGTTTTTCCGAAGACGGCTATGAAGCCTATGTCGTCGGCGGCTGCGTGCGCGACAGCCTGCTCGGCCTTAAGCCGTGCGACTGGGATGTGACGACGAGCGCTCTGCCCGAGCAGACCGCCGCGCTGTTTTCGGGATACAAGGTTATAAACACCGGTATTAAGCACGGTACCGTCACCGTCGTAATCGGTAAAAATCCGGTTGAAATAACGACCTTCCGCCTTGACGGCGTCTATTCTGACAACCGCCGCCCGGACAGCGTCGTCTTTACAGACGACCTAAAAGCCGACCTCTCCCGGCGCGATTTTACAATCAACGCGATGGCGTACAGCCCGATGACCGGACTTGTTGACCGATTCGGTTCACTGGATGATTTGCGTTGCCGCAGGATACGCACCGTCGGAGATCCTGATGCGCGTTTTATTGAGGACGGGCTGCGCGTCATACGCGGACTGCGTTTTGCCGCGGTTTTGGGCTTCGACATTGAAAAAAATACGGCTGACGGGATACGGCGCAACAGAGAGTTACTGAAAAATGTCTCTGTCGAGCGGCTGTTTATTGAGCTTACAAGGCTTGTCACCGGCAATGATGCCGAGCGTATCCTGCTCGAATACGGCGATGTCCTCGGGGTGTTTATTCCGGATATTTTGCCGGCAATCGGCTTTCGGCAATATGGAAAAAAATATGCCTACGACGTCTGGGAGCATATTTGCCGCACCGTGGGCGGCGTTCCTGCCGACAAAGTACTCTGTCTGACCATGCTTTTACACGATCTCGGCAAGATTCCGACCGCCGCCCTCGACGAAAACGGGAACAGCACCTTTCACGACCATGCCGCCGTCGGTGCCGCGATGGCTGAAAAAACCCTGCTTTCGCTCAAATCCGACAAGAAAACTGTTTCTTCGGTTGTAAAGCTGATTGCCTTGCATGACTTTGAAATACCTGTCACCAGAACGGACGTGCGGCGTCTGCTCCAAAAGGTGTCGCCCGACGAATTTCGACAGCTTCTGCTCATCAAAACCGCCGACCGCGGCGCGCTCTCCCCCGCTTACCGCGACGTTTCAAAGGAGTGCGCGCTGGCAGAAAACATCTTGTCGGAGGTTTTAGACCAAAACCTTTGCCGCTCGCTCGGCGGTTTGGCGGTAAACGGCAGGGATCTTGAGCGTGCGGGCTTTACGGGGACAGAGATCGGCAGGACGCTTTCGGCTCTTCTCGATGCGGTCATTGAGGAGCGCTGTGAAAATAACCGGGAGGCGTTGTTAAGCCTTGCCGCCTCCCTTGACGAAACCGCCAAATGAGAGTATGATGGATAAAACAATCCCCGTATCCGCTAAAAAAACAATTATTATATTGTATATTACATTATATAAATAGACACGGCGAGGAGTGAGCGTATGAGAAAAACCATCCCTTTGAATTTCGGTTGGAAATACTGCCCGCGGTACACTGCGGATATGATCGGCAAAAATTTTTCGGAAACGGACTTTGTATCTGTCGATCTTCCGCATACGAACAGGGAGCTTCCCTACAACTATTTTGACGAATCCGTCTATCAGTTCGTCAGCTGCTACCGGAAGCATTTTGACGTTGAGGGCGGCTTACAGAGCGGAAAACGGTGGCTGCTGCATTTTGAGGGCGCGGCAAATTACGCGCAGGTGTACGTCAATGAGTCGCTTGCCGGGGAGCATAAGGGCGGCTACACGCCGTTTGTTCTCGATATAACGGGACTGCTCTGCGAAAAGGACAATCTGATTACCGTCATGCTCGACTCCTCCGAAAGGGAGGAAATTCCGCCGTTCGGCAACGTGGTTGACTATCTCGTCTACGGCGGTCTATACCGTGAGGTCTGGCTCGAGGAGGTTCCCGATACTTATATTGAAAGCATATTTGTACGGACAAAGGATATTCTCGCCGAAAAGAAGCAGCTTGACGTTGATGTCGATTTCAGCGCGGCCGCTTCGGGTATGCTCCGGCTTGTCCTCTTTGACGGCGACACCGTGCTCTTTGAAAAGGAAACGGCCTTTACAGCCAAAACGCTGAAGCTGAAATGGCGGGTCAAGGCAGAAGTCTGGGATTTAGACAATCCGAAGCTGTACACACTGAAAATATTCTTCGGCGAGGACGAAAAGGCGGTACGATTCGGCTTCCGCTCGTGCCAATTTAAACGCGACGGCTTTTATCTCAACGAAAATAAAATCAAGCTGTTCGGCTTAAACCGCCATCAGAGCTACCCTTATGTCGGCAACGCGATGCCGAAATCCGCGCAGGCGGCTGACGCCGATTTTCTGAAATACAATCTTGGGGTCAATCTTGTCCGGACGTCGCACTATCCCGATTCCGTCCATTTTTTAGACCGCTGTGACGAGATCGGTTTGCTCGTTTTCACCGAAATGCCCAGCTGGCAGTTCATCGGCGAGGGCGAATGGCGTGAAAACTGCATTGATAACGTTCGGCGCATGGTACTGCGCGACAGGAACCACCCCTCGGTAATTCTCTGGGGCGTGCGCGTCAACGAGGGCGCCGACTGCGATGAGCTGTATGAAGTGACCAACAACCTTGCCCGGACGCTTGACGATACCCGTCAGACCGGCGGTGTACGCAATATGCCGCGCACGCATCTGCTTGAGGATGTCTATACCTATAATGATTTCTCGCATTCCGGGGGAAAAATCGCCCTGTTGCCGCCTGTAATTGTCACGGGCTTTACAGCTCCGTATATGGTGACCGAGCACAACGGCCATATGTACCCGACCAAATCCTTTGACCGCGAGGCACTCCGCACCGAACACGCCCTGCGCCACGCACGCGTGCTCAACGCCGCGTTTAAAAACAGCCGCATCTCCGGTGTGACCGGCTGGTGTATGTCCGACTACAACACGCATAAGGACTTCGGCAGCGGTGACCGCATCTGCTATCACGGCGTTGCCGATATGTTCCGCATAGAAAAGGGTGCCGCCGCCGTCTACGCCTCACAGCAGGACAGAACACCCGTCCTTGAGGTTTTATCCTCTATGGACATCGGCGAACACCCCGGCGCGCAGCTGGGCAATATCTGGGTTTTCACAAACTGCGACTATATAAAGCTCTATAAGAACGGCAAGTATACAAGCACCGCGTACCCCGATACGAAGAAATTCTCCTATCTGCCCCATCCGCCGGTGCTCGCCTCGAATTTCATCGGCGACGCTCTCGTCAGCGTTGAAAAGCTCGACGAAAAGGCTGCCGCCCTTCTGACCGACGCACTTATCGCCGCGTTTACCTACGGTTTTGCCATGCCGCCTATCAACTTCCTGAAAATCGCCGCGGGGTTTGTTGTCGGCCATATGAGCTTTTCACAGATGTACAACCTCGTGACGAAATACATCGCCAACTGGGGCGGTACGCAGGTCACTTATACATTTGAGGGGTATAAAGACGGTCAGTTGGTAAAAACTGTGACTAAAACCGCCGTTACCGACACGCATCTTGACATAAACGCCGACAACTCCGTCCTCAAGGAGGGCGACACCTATGACGTCACGCGCATAGAGATTGTTGAGCGCGACCAGAACGGCAATCGCTGTCCGTTCGCCGACACGGCGCTTAAAATCAGCGTCAAGGGACCTGCCGCCGTCATCGGCCCCAAGGAATTCCCCCTTGTCGGCGGCGCGCGCGCGTTTTGGGTACGCACAACCGGTGGCAAAGGCAAAATCACCGTTACCGTTGATAGTGAGCGTTACGGCAACCAAAAGCTCACCCTTACCGCCGAGTAATTACAATCGCAACGCAGTTCCTTTAAATCTGATATCTGACATCTGACATCTGATATCTGATATCTGATTTCACATCAGTTAAATCGTATATCTTGAAGGAGAATTTCCCATGACCAAAAAGCCCTATTATATCACAACCGCCATCGTCTATACCTCGAAAAAACCGCATATCGGCAATTCCTACGAGATCGTCCTCACGGACGCCATCGCGCGGTTTAAGCGAATGCAGGGCTTTGACGTTTATTTTCTGACCGGCACCGACGAGCACGGTCAAAAAATCGAGGAGTACGCCAAGGGAGCAAACTGTTCTCCGAAGGCCTATGTGGATAAGGTCGCCGGGGAAATCCGCGGTATCTGTGATTTACTGGGCGCGTCCTACGATAAATTCATCCGCACTACCGACGATTATCATGAAAAAGCCGTACAAAACATTTTCAAGAAACTGTACGATCAGGGGGACATCTATAAGAGCGAGTACGAGGGCATGTACTGCCTGCCCTGTGAAAGCTTTTATACCCCGTCGCAGCTTGTCGACGGCAAATGTCCCGAGTGCGGCAGCGAAGTGCGTCCGGCCAAGGAGGAAGCGTATTTCCTAAAGCTGAGCAAATACCAAAAGCGCCTTGAGGAGCATATCGAGAACAACCCTGACTTCATTTTCCCCGAAAGCCGCAAGAAGGAAATGCTCAACAACTTTATAAAACCCGGACTGCAGGACCTGTGTGTATCGCGCACCTCATTCAAATGGGGAATTCCGGTCACGTTTGACCCCGGCCATGTCATTTATGTGTGGGTGGACGCGCTGTCGAACTATATCACCGCCTTAGGCTTCAATACCGAAGAAAACAGCGATTTGTATCGTAAATACTGGCCGGCTGACGTCCATATCATCGGCAAGGATATTTTGCGCTTCCACACGATTTATTGGCCGATTATCCTAATGGCGCTCGGCGAGCCGCTCCCGAAGCAGGTTTTCGGCCATCCGTGGCTGCTGATGGGCAACGACAAAATGTCGAAGTCCAAGGGCAACGTCATCTATGCCGACGACCTCGTTTCCTTCTTCGGCGTTGACGCGGTGCGCTATTACCTGCTCTCCGAAATGCCTCACGCCGCCGACGGCTCACTGACATATGGAACGCTGATTGAACGCTATAATTCGGAGCTTGCCAATACCCTCGGGAATCTCGTCAACCGCACCGTCGCCATGGTCAACAAATATTTTGACGGCGTTGTGCCCTCCCCGGTCTGCCCCGAGCCGATTGACGACGAGCTCAAGGGGCTTGCTCTCGGCGTGCTTCCGACGGTAACATCCCTGATGGACACCTACCATATCAGTGATGCGCTTGCGGAGATTTTCGCGCTGGCAAAGCGCAGCAACAAATACATTGACGAAACGATGCCGTGGGCGCTCGCCAAAGATGAAGATAAAAAAGCCCGCCTGGGAACCGTTCTTTATAATTTGCTGGAGAGTATCCGCTTTTTGGCGGTGCTCCTACGCCCGTTTTTACCGGATACGAGCGTGAAAATTTTATCGCAGATCGGCAGCGATGCCGTCACATTCGAATCGTTGTCGTCCTTTGACGGCGTGAAGCCCGGTGCGCACGTCGGCGAAGCCGTACCGCTCTTCTCGCGCCTTGACCCTATAAAGGCCATGGAAGAAATTGAAAAGACACTGACCGAAAAAACAGAAAGTAAAGCCCCTGAAGGTATTGCACAGATCGGCATCGAGGACTTCATGAAGGTAGAGCTGAGGGTGGCGAAAATTCTCGACTGCAAGCCGATAAAACGCAGTAAGAAGCTTCTTGAACTGACCCTCGACGACGGTTCGGGCACGCCGCGCACCGTGGCGTCGGGCATTGCCGAATGGTACAGTCCCGAACAGCTTGTCGGCAGAAAAGTCGCGCTCGTGGCAAACCTTAAGCCCGCGACGCTCTGCGGTACCTTAAGCAACGGCATGATTTTAGCCGCCGACTGCGCCGAAAACGACGTGCGCGTGCTGTTTTTGGACGACCTGCCCATAGGGGCGCTCATCCGCTGATGAACCGCATTTTTGACACACATGCCCACTATACCGACAGCGCCTTTGACGCCGACCGCGCCGCCCTGCTCAAGAATCTTCCCGAGCAGGGTGTTATCGCCGCTGTCACCTGCGGCACGGATGTCGCCGACTCCGAAAACGCCTTAAAGCTTACCAAAGAATATCCATACCTCTATGCCGCTGTCGGTGTGCATCCGCATGAGGCGGCAGGCGTTACCGAGGATTATTTATCTATTTTGAATTTGCTTTGTAACGACAAAAAGGCCGTCGCCGTCGGCGAAATCGGCCTGGATTATCATTATGATTATTCTCCGCGCGACGTCCAGAAGCGCATCATGCGCGAGCAGATAGAATTGGCGCTCTCGCTCGATTTACCGGTCATTGTTCATGACCGCGAGGCGCACGCCGACACGCTCGAAATATTAAAGGACTATCATCCCAAGGGCGTCGTACACTGCTTTTCGGGCAGCGTCGAAACCGCCCGGGAAACGCTGGCGCTCGGGATGTATATCGGACTCGGCGGAGCGGTGACCTTCAAAAACGCCTTGAAGCCCGTCGAGGTGGCGCAATATGTACCCGCTGACCGCCTGCTCATCGAAACCGACTGTCCGTATATGTCTCCCGTCCCGTTGCGCGGAAAACGATGCGACTCGTCGCTTATCTCCTATACCGCCGAGAGGCTGGCGGAAATCCGCGGGATAACAGCCGACGACCTATTGGATATCACCTCAAAAAACGCCGCGCAGCTGTTCGGCGTAAATATTTAATCTTTTTCTTTATTCATGCCGTCTTGCCAGCGCTTCAAGGAAGCCGTACTGTTCCTCAGAATCGCAGATAAACACGCGTTCGTCGTTTTTGAACGCTTCCTTCAGATTGCCGAGTACGCTCGGGGGCACGCCGTGGCCGGCGACGACAAGAGTTACGATCCTGTCAAAGCCCGTCAGCTCTAAGAGCTTACAGAGATTTCTGATGCGCGTTCCCGGTTCCCGTTCGGACGGATACAGCGGCACGACAAGCACGCCGCCCTTCTCCCCCCACATGAGAAGCCTGAACAGTAAAAAATATAGAAGAGCGACAATCCCGATTAAGGATAGGACAAAGCATAGCAGTTCGGACATGAAAATACACCTCCGATATACAGTATATGCGCGTAAGAATACAAGGTGAAAAACAAAAATCAGCCTCACAAGGTGAAGCTGATACATCGCCGGAACTGTAAGCCGAGTTCTGTCATTAAAGGCAATCATCTGTCTGGCGAACGCGTTGCCGCGCCGCTCAAGCCACCTGTCGGAGAATAAATCCGGCTGATAACTCCTGTCGGTGTTGCTTCGGATAGGGTTTGCAGGGCTGCGCGGTCCCCCGAACAGCCGGTGAGCTCTTACCTCGCCTTTCCACCCTTACCTCAAAATTAAGGCGGTATATCTCTGTTGCACTTTCCCTAAGGTTGCCCTCGGCGGCCGTTAGCCGCTATCCTGCCGTGTGAAGCTCGGACTTTCCTCATTGTGTAACAATGCGACTGCCCATTCCGGCGACAAAGGGTATTGTACAATACTCTGTTAAGAAAGTCAACAAAATACGCGAAAACCCTTGACAATACAAAAATTACTTGTTAAAATACGCTTTGCCGCATGTTGCGGGCGAGTTTTTATAAACTCACAAACGGCCAATGCCGTGCCCCTAAGCAGCGAGACTGAAAAAAGGACAGATACACTATGTACGCAATCATCGAAACCGGCGGAAAGCAGTACAAGGTCGAAAACGGCGACGTCGTTTTCATCGAAAAGCTGGAAGTCGAGCCGGAGGCAGAGATCACCTTTGACAAGGTTGTCGCGGTCGGACTCGACGGGGATATCGCCGTCGGCGCGCCGTATATCGACGGTGCCGTCGTCAAAGCCAAGGTCATCAAGAACGGCAAAGGCAAGAAAGTTGTCGTAGCAACCTACAAATCCAAGAAGAACGAAAAGCGCAAGATGGGTCATCGCCAGCCGTATACCAAGGTTGAGATTACCGCCATCAAGGCTAAAAAAGCAAAGTGATTACGGTCACGCTCACCGGCACCCCAAACGCCGTGACAGGCTTTTCTATCGAGGGTCACGCCGG
>CAZEXA010000032.1:0-3081 GCA_964516565.1 uncultured Eubacteriales bacterium
ACCGCCGAAGCGGCGGGCGTTCATGGCGTCATCGTGCCGGAGCGGCACTCGGCACCCTTGAGTTTTGCCGTGGGCAAGGCGTCGGCGGGAGCGGTCGAGTATATGCGTGTGGCGCGGGTGAAAAACATCACCGCGACAATCCGGGAGCTCAAAGAAAAAGGTCTGTGGATTTACTGTGCCGACATGGACGGTACGCCGTACACCAAGGCAGACCTGAAGGGTCCGGCGGCGTTTGTCGTCGGCTCGGAGGGCGCGGGCGTCCAGAGGCTTGTCAAGGAAAACTGCGATTTTGTCCTGTCGGTTCCCATGAAGGGCAAGATTAATTCCCTGAACGCATCGGTCGCCGCAGCGCTTCTTCTCTATGAAGCCCTCCGCCAGAGAACATAAATTTCCTATTCCGGCAATAAAATTGCTACCGCAGGTTCCTTTAAATCTAATATCTAATGTCTAACATCTAATATCTAACTTTGAGAGAAGGATTCCCTTGTCAGAAGAAGAGAACAAAGCCGGTAATTCAAAAATATGGTCCCTTGAGGAAATTGATCGGTTGCTCAGCGACAGCGTCCGTCCCGCCGGCCAAAAAAACGAGGCTGCGGACAAGGAACTGAAGCGCGAGGAGCAACGGCGTCTGTCGCGCACCAGGGACGATTTTATTGACCCGCGCCCGACCTACAACGCCGATATTGAGCATCGCATCAACCGTCAAAAGGTTGAGCGCTCTTCTCCGGCCGAGGGGACACGCGCACCGGTCGGCGTCATGGAGTCCGATAAATACAGAGAACGCTTTATCAACCGTCCTGTCCAAACACTTGAGAAGACGGCCGAGCATACCGCCGTATACGGGGCGGTGCCCGGTAAGCCTATCGAGCGCGAGGGCGTTATCAAGAGGGAGCCGTATTTCAATCACACACAGGACCTTGCACCGCTGCCTACGCTTGTGTCGCCCGAGGAGGTTCTTGCCGAGGACGCGCTGTCTCAGAAGACGAGGGTAAACGAGATTACCGGCGCACAGCAGTCGGAAAAAACCGAGAGCGACGTTAATGCCGACGCGCTGAACCAGTTAAGGCTTGAGGGATTTGACGAGTCCGAGGAGCCTGCAGAAAAGGTCGATGAGCAGGAGGTCGAACGCGCCCTTTGGGAGCGTCGCCGTGAAAAGGCAAAAGATTTTGAGTTGCTGCGTGACGGGCTGTCTGCCGACGGAGCGCCGGCGGCTAAAGGCGAGGCACCCCGGGAGAACATTACCTACCATCCTGTCGGCAAGGCCCCGCGCGAGGACGCGGCATCGTTTGAAACGGAGGAATACCGTTTTGCCGACGATAGGGTGCGATTTAACTTTGCGATTAAAAAAAGGTATAAAGCGCGGCTCTTTTCGTTTTTTGCCGAATGCGCGGTATTTCTCTTGCTGGCTGTTTTTACCGCGATTCCGCTGATGGGCGACGGCGTTTCCTTTGACTTTTTCTCCGGCAGTGAGAAGCTGTTTCTCATCTCCTGTCTGTTGCTTTGGGCTGTCGGCGCGGCCGCCGGATACAAAACGATGCTCAAGGGGCTGAAAGCGGTCTTACGGGGCAATCCGGATGCCGCCTCCTGTACGGTTTTAGCGGTGACGGCTTCTCTGATTCAGCTGATTTCTCTTTTCTTCACCAAAGGGATCGTTTTGGTTTCAACGCCGCTCTTTCTGCCCGCCGCGGTCGCCGCCCTGGCGTTTACCGATTTCGGTGAGCTGTGTAAACTACGACGGATTCTGCTCAATTTTGGTTTTATCACGCGCGCAGAGCGTCTGTCAACCGTTGAGAGCATTCCCGGCGAGGATGAGGCCTTCGAGATCGGACGCGGTCTCCTGCTCGGAGAGCCGGATATAAAGATGTCCTTTCGCACGCTGTTCCCGGCGCGTTTTATGGAGCTGTCCCAAAAGCGTTTTACGGCGGATGAACTGTCGAAAAAAATGGTACCGATTGTCTTCGGCGCGGCCACTCTGGCGGGAATCGTGGTAGGTTTGCTGCAAAAGAACGTGTATATGGGTATCAGCACGTTTGCGGCGGTTACCTGTATCGGGCTGCCGGCATCGGCGTATCTTGCTGACAACCTGCTTCTGAATGCTATTTCGAAGCGTCTGGTGCGTGACGGCGCGGTCATCTCCGGCTTTGAAGCACTGGACAGTTGTGTCAATACCAATGCCGTCGTGCTCGACGCGACGGAAATATTCGATATTTCCAAATGCAATATTTATGGAATAAAGGTCTTTCACTCCATGCGCATGGACGAGGCCATCCTCTATACGGCAGCCATGATTATCGAGGCGAAAGCGCCGCTCTCAGGCGTGTTCAACAGCGTCATTCTCGGCAAACGGGACATACTGCCGCCTGTTGACTCGCTCGCTTATGAGGATAAGCTCGGACTTTCTGCATGGATACATAACCGGCGTGTCCTTGTCGGCAGTCGGGATATGCTGATAAACCACAACGCTGACGTGCCGGACAGGGATTTTGAAAAGCGGTATCTCCATGACGGGCGATGCTTGCTTTATCTGGCCGTTGACGGTAAGCTCGCGGCGATGTTCGTCGTCAGCTATGAGGCCAATACGGCGCTGTCCCCGCTCGTCCGCGAGGTGGAAAAGAGCGGCGTGACGCTACTCGTCAAAACAGCAGACCAGAACATCACCGAGGAGCTTATCAGCGGTGCTCTGAGGCTGCCCGCGGGAAGCACCAAGGTGCTCAGCGCCGTCGCCGGAGGAATCTTTGAGGAGTGCAGAAACGAGGTACGCACAAGCGCCGACGCGCACATCCTGCACGACGGCTCGGTGCGCTCGATGCTCAGCGCCCTCTGCGCGGTGTTTTCACTCGGAAGCTTCAGGAACTTAACGACCATTGTACAGATTGTCGGCGGTGTCATCGGGGCGGCGTTTACCGCCGTGCTTGCGTTTTCTTCAAACCTTGTGCAGATCGGCGCGCTGAGAATCGTATTTTATCAGGTTTTTTGGGCGGGCGTCACCATCCTCTTACTTAAATTGAAGAATAAAAAATAAAATCGAGAACACGAACCGTAAAATAAATATTTGGAGGCAGGATTCTATGAAGCACCCTG
>CAZEXA010000032.1:3091-18644 GCA_964516565.1 uncultured Eubacteriales bacterium
CAAATCGGTAAGGGAAGTAAATATCATAAATAATCAGACGTCAGACATTAGATTAATATGAATTTATAGGTAATTGCGAAATTCAAAAATCAGCACTCGAATATTCCTAAATGGCAATAAAATCGCCAAGAACCGCCTGCGGTTTTTTACGCTGAGTTCTATAGTCTAAAATCTAATATCTAACATCTAAAATCTGTTTTATTGAACTGAAATTTGTATAAAACACGTCATTTTTATAATTTCACAATCGGTTAACTTAATATATTTGGAGGCAGGATTCTATGAAGCACCCTGAAATTGTAAACGGTTTAACCTTGGAAGAGAAGGCGGCTTTTTGTTCCGGAAAGGATTTCTGGCATCTCTTTTCGACGCCTGACAAGGGGCTTCCCGAAATCATGGTGACCGACGGACCCCACGGTCTGAGAAAACAGAAAACGAAAAAGGAGAAAGGCGTTTCGGGCGTTCTCAATGGCAGCGTCCCCGCCACTTGTTTCCCGTCGGCAGCTACCACCTCCTGTTCATGGGATCCCGATCTTCTTCATGAGATGGGCGTGGCTCTGGGTGAAGAGTGCTTAAAGGAAAAAGTATCTGTCCTTTTGGGGCCGGGCGTCAATATCAAGCGTTCGCCTCTGTGCGGGCGTAACTTTGAATATTTTTCGGAGGATCCGTATCTTGCCGGAGAGCTGGGCGCCGCTATGATCAAGGGTGTGCAGTCAAAAGGCGTGGGTACCTCTTTGAAGCACTTCGCCGCCAACAATCAGGAGTGCCGCCGCATGACCGTTGACACCGTCGCCGACGAGCGCGCGCTGCGTGAAATATACTTGACCGCCTTTGAGAAATGCGTTAAAGAGGCGCAGCCGTGGACGGTCATGAACGCCTATAACAAGCTGAACGGCACCTATTGCTCGGAGAATCCGTGGCTGCTCACCGATGTGCTCCGTAAGGAGTGGGGATTCGAGGGACTGATTGTGACCGACTGGGGCGCGGAAAACGACCGCATTCTGGGCTTAAAGGCAGGAAACGATCTGGAAATGCCGTCGTCCGCAGGCATCGGAACCAAGCGGATTCTCGCCGCCGTCAAGGATGGAACGCTGTCTGAGGACGTGCTGAACGAGCGCGTTGACATCGTTGTGGATTTGATACTCAGAGCGAAGGAAAACGTGAAGGAATATTCCTATGATACGGATGCCCATCACGCGCTTGCGCGCAAAATTGCCGCCAATTCGCTGGTGCTTCTTAAAAATAAAGATGAAATATTGCCCTTATCGAAGGCAAAGACCGTTGCCGTTATCGGACAGATGGCCAAGGAACCACGTTATCAGGGCGCGGGCAGTTCGCTGATTAATCCGACAAAGCTTGACAACGCCTTTGATGAGTTGTCAAAGCTCGGTTATACCTGCTCCTACACCCCCGGTTACGACAAGAAGACCGACGATGTGCAGCAGAGCATGATTGACGACGCTGTCCGCTGTGCCACAGCAGCCGATATTGCGGTTGTTTTTATCGGGCTGACCGAGGTGTACGAATCCGAGGGCTTTGACAGAAAGCATATAGACCTGCCGCCGGCGCACAACGCGCTGGTGACGGCTGTTACACAGGCAAACAGAAACACGGTCGTCGTTCTGTCGGGCGGCTCGGCGGTCACGATGCCGTGGCTTGCGGATGTCAAGGGCGTCCTGCACGGATTTTTAGGCGGTCAGGCGGGCGGCGGAGCCGTTGCCGACGTGCTGTCGGGGCAGGTCAATCCATCCGGAAAGCTATCGGAAACCTACCCGCTGAAGCTCGAGGACACGCCATCCTATGAAAACTTCCCCGGCAATCAGCTGACGGTCGAGTACCGCGAGAGCATCTATGTCGGTTATCGTTATTACGATAAGGTGTTTAGACCCGTCCTCTTCCCATTCGGTTTCGGATTGTCGTATACGACGTTTGCCTACAGCGATATTTCCGCGGATAAGACAAGTCTTGACGACACCGATACGGTAACGGTCAGCTTTAAGGTGAAAAACACCGGCACTGTAGACGGCGCGGAGGTGGCGCAGCTCTATGTCAGCGCGCCGGAAAGCGCGGTATATAAGCCTGAAAAAGAATTGAGAGCCTTTAAGAAAATATTCCTGAAAGCCGGTGAGGAGCAGGAGGTTTCTTTGACGCTTTGCAAGAGGGCATTTGCTTACTATAATGTCAATATTCATGATTGGCATGTCGAGAGCGGGACGTATACGATTTCTGTCGGCGCGTCTTCGCGTGACATTCAGCTGACCGCGGTGGTAACGCTGCGAAGCACCGTAGACGCTCCGGTTCCGGATTACCGTCTGAGCGCTCCCGCATATTACAGCGGCGTTATCACGGCAATCCCCGACAGGCAGTTTGTCGCGGTGCTCGGCAGGGAGCTGCCTCCGGCGCAGCGCGATCCGTCTCTGCCCATCGACATTTCCTGTACACTTGAAATGGCCGGCGATACTAAGCGCGGTAAAAGAATCAACAAGCTGATTTCGAGTATTATTGAGAAAATCGGAGGGGGAGGCGTCAATTCCGAAATGATGCGCGCCTCCGCCGTACAGTTGCCGATGCGCTGTTTTATCACCATGAGCGCGGGCGTATTTTCCGAGGAGATGGGGCAGGCGCTTGTCGATATGCTCAACGGTAAGAGTATGTTAAAATGTATCGGCAAGCTTCTGAAATGCACGCCCGGCGCGTTGAAGAAACTGCCGGATCTCAAAAAAATGATATAAGAGGAATATTACAAAGGAGGAAGCTCATGAAAAGAAAGTTTTTACGCGTTCTGATATCTGTATTTTTAGCAGTTTCGCTTCTGCTTTCGGGCGTGTCGGTATCGGCGCTCTCATTCAAAGATTCCGCCGACCTCGGCTTGGCGTGTATTTCCGATATACACTATGTCTCCGACGAAAACTGCGGGGATTATACAAAGGAATTTGAGGAATACGCGCTGAAAAACAACAAACAATATCTGATGTTGCAGGGGCTGCTCGAATCGGCGCTGGCCGGCGTTGCCGCGCACGCGCAGACGGACGGAATCAAATACCTCCTGATACCGGGCGACCTGACGATGAACGGCGAGTATGACAATCACGTCGCTCTCGCAGAGCGCCTTGAGCGGTTTGAAGAGGAGACGGGCGTTCAGGTCATCGTAGCTTCCGGCAACCACGACATCAACAGGGACAAAGCTGAGACATTTAAGAACAACAAAGCCGAGCCTGCCCGCAGCACGACTCCCGAGGAGTTCCTTACGATTTATCAGAATCTCGGCTACGATTTGGCGGACAGCTGTTATACACCGCCCGCGGGTGAAAAGGCGGGGATGCTTTCCTACAGTGTTTCGCTGCCCGAAGGATATCGTCTGATTATCATGGACGGCGGTAAGTACAGCGCGGACAATACCGCGAGCGGCGAGGATATCGCGGAGACGGCCGGTCACTATACCGAGGGCGTGATGCAGTGGATTCTCAGCCAGATTGACGCGGCGAAAGCCGCCGGGGAAACGCCTATCGGCGCGACCCACTGGAGCATCGTCCCGCATAGTAATTTCCAGGGAACCATGCTGCAGGGTTTTGTAATAGATAACGCTCTGGAGGTTTCGGAAACGCTGGCTGACGCCGGTATGCACTATGTTTTCACGGGACACTCCCATTCCAATGACATTTCGTCGCATATTTCCGACAACGGCGAGATAATTTATGACGCGCAAACCAGCAGTCTGGCTGAATTTCCGAATTACTTCCGCGAGGTGTTCTTTACTGAAATCAACGGCGAAATCAAAGCGGATTACGTTATAAACGATGTTGATTGCGTACTGCCGGTCACCGATGCACGCGGGACGACTTACGCCAAGCCGTTCAGGGAGACGGCATCATTTACCTATACCTATAAGAATGACATCGCCGACTATGTTATGAATTTCCTGCGTCCGATGATTATCACGCTGTTCGGTGAGATTCAGGACGCGGGAGGGATTGTACAGTATTTAAAGCTTAAGGATATCGACATTGAGGGAATTCTCAAGGGGTATATCGGCGAAGGACTGACCGTCGGCGAGTACAGCATTTTCGGCACGAGAAACCTGATGGCATTTGTCAACGACCTCGGTGCGCAGATTGATGAGCGGTATATCAACGATCCGGAATACACCCTTTCGCTGGTGAAGAAGTCGATTGACGAGTTTGTGAATATGAAGGTTTCCGATATTCAATGCACAAAGCTTGAGAAATTCGGTTATGAGAGCAAAAACGATTACGGCAGCTTAGGCGACATCGTCATGTGTGCCATGACGAGTATGATAAGCGGTGACGAGTACGCGACCGACGACTTTACGGCCGACGTACTTAACAGCTTCAGAAATGGGGATCTTGCCGAACAGGTATACAACAAGCTGTACAAGATAATTGTCGATGACCTTGCCCAAAAGGAGATTCTTGCCAACCTTTACGTCAACGTCGGCCCCTTTTTCAAGGATACGCCGTATAAGAACGGCGGCACCTATCTCCAGTTCGTCCTCGATCTGACGACGACGCTGTTCGGCTCGGATAAAGACGCGGCACAGAAATTCGTCGAGGGGCTTTTTAACAATGTCGCTGAAAACGGCATTCAGCAGCCGCTTAGAAAGAATTTGCCACTCGAAAAGACCTCGTACCTGACGCTTATCACCACCGTGCTGAAAGCGCTTGACGCCACGGGTACGCTTAAGGGCGGCTCTATCGACGGTGTCATTGACGCTTTGCTTTCGGAAACGTTGACGCCGAGCCAGTTCGACGCGTTTGGAGAAACCTTCGCGGACGTCTTCAGCGATTTGTCAAGCGATTCTGATCCCATGGAATTCGGCGACAGCAACGTCACGCTGAAATATACCGGTAAGCTGCCGGTTGACGCCAACGCCGACAATTACCGTCTGCCCTCGCTGGTCGCCGTTTCGCTCGGGGATGACAGCGAGACCACACGCAACATAAGCTGGTACACGAAATATTCGGTCAAGAACGCGGATATTGAAATCATCCCGTATTCCGACAGTCCGGTCTTTACCGGCCGAACGGCCGTGCCTGCGGGCGTGAATATCAATGTCAGTTCCTCTGCGCAGACACGCTCTTTCCCGGGCGTTGATCTCGGCTTCTACGGTTTTCTGCCGTATGAGGTGAATCTGAACCGCCATATCGTTAACATAACGGGGCTTACGAAGGGTCAAACATACCTGTACCGTATCGGCGACGCCGAAAAGGGCTGGTGGAGCGAGGTCGGGACGTTTACGATTACCGACGGCGGCGACGAAACGACCTTTATTCATATCACGGACAGCCAATCGCAGAACGCAAAACAGTATGAGAATACGAAGTACCTTCTGCATGACGCGTTCAGCTTGTATCCGGATACCGATTTCATCATCCACAGCGGCGACGCGGTCGATGCAGGCGACAACCTGAATCAGTGGAGATATTTCCTGAACGGTGCGGCGGATACGCTGATGTCAACGGCTATTATGCCCGTTTCCGGTAACCATGAGGCAAAGGGTAGTTACGCTCTCGATAGGAACTACGCCCTGCCGACGAGCGTACCGCAGGATACCCAAACGGGGTATTATTATTCCTACGATTACAACAACATACACTTCATCATGCTCAACACCAACCTGCTTGACGAGGATACGGGTGAAATTCACGGCGCGCAACTCGATTGGCTGCTGAGCGATGCCAAAGGCTCGGACGCCCGCTGGAAGATCGTCGTCCTGCACAAGGCGGTCTACTCGAACGGTCCGCACTGTGATGACAGCGATGTTACCGGGCTGCGCGAACAGCTGTCCGGGCTCATGCCGGAGCTTTGTATCGATATCGTCTTTCAGGGGCACGATCATGTATACCTGCGTACCGCACCGATGAAGGATAATGCGGTCGTGGACACGAATACGACCTCGCTCAGCTACAAAGGGCTTGACTATACCGCTTACCAGAATACCGAAGGTAGCATTTATACGATTTCGGGCACCGCCGGCGTTAAATTTTATGGAGCGAAGGACCTTACCGTAACCGATAAGCTCTTCCCGCAAGCCGCGTCGGTGGTTACTGTCAGCGCCCCAACCTTTTCCGCTGTTCGGGTTGACGGGGATACGCTGTATTTTGACGCCTACACCGAGAACGGCGGCAGCCTCAGCCGTATTGATTCCTTCGCGATTGTTCAGAATAACGTCACCTATGCCCTCGGTGATGTTGAACTAAACGGCAGCGTCGCCGTTTCGGACGCCGTGGCGCTGCTCCGCTATACGGCGGACATGTGCTCTTTCACAAAAAAGCAGCTTTCCTATGCGGACTATAATCAGGACGGACAGATAAGCGTTGCCGACGCTCGCGCCATTCTGCGCGCAGCGGCGGGACTAAAGGCATATTAAGGAGGATAAAAAAATGGCAAAAGACAAGATTCGTCTCGGGATTATCGGTATCGGAAACATGGGCACCGGTCACGCCAGATCCTACATGGAGGATGAGTTGCCGGAATTCAGGCTTACGGCTGTCGCGGACATTGACGAGGATCGCCGCGAGTGGGCAGAGGAGGAGCTTCCCGACGTGGAAGTTTTTGACTCAGCCGACGCACTCATCGCGTCCGGCAGTGTCGATGCCGTCATCATCGCTGTTCCTCACTATTTCCATCCGCCGATCGCCATTAAAGCCATGAAGGCCGGAATACACGTTATGTGTGAGAAGCCGGCGGGCGTCTACACTAAGCAAGTACGCGAGATGAACGAGGTCGCCGCGCAGTGCGGCGTCGTGTTCGGTATCATGTTCAATCAGCGTACAAACTGCTTGTACCGCAAGGCGCATGAGTATGTCACCGGCGGCCGGTTCGGCGAGTTGCGCCGTATCAACTGGATCATTACGGATTGGTTCCGTACACAAGCGTACTACAATTCCAGCGACTGGCGCGCCACATGGAGCGGTGAGGGCGGCGGCGTGCTGCTCAATCAGTGCCCGCACAACCTCGACCTCTGGCAGTGGATTTGCGGAATGCCCAGTAAGATTACCGCCGTCTGTCACGAGGGCAAATGGCACGACATCGAGGTTGAGGATGATGTTATGATTTACGCCGAATACCCCAATGGCGCCACCGGCACCTTCATCACGACGACAGGGGATTGCCCCGGCACCAACCGTCTCGAGATTACCCTTGACCGCGCTAAGCTCATCTGCGAAAAAGGTACGCTGACCGTTACCGAGCTTGAAAAAGGCACGGCGGATTTCTGTAAAAACTCCTCTGCCGGTTTTGGAAAAATCAAGAGCAACACCTACACGGCAGAGCTGGATGGGGAGAATCCGCAGCATGTCGGTGTACTGAACGCTTTTGCCGGTGCCATCCTGCGGGGAGATCCCCTTGTGGCAAAAGGCGAGGAGGGCATCAATGAGCTGATGATCAGCAACGCTGCTTTTTTGTCCTCATGGCTTGGAAAGACTGTTGAACTGCCCGTGGATGAAGATGTGTTCTACGGAGAGCTACAGAAGAAAATCACCCAATCCGCCGTTAAAAAGAATGTAAGCAAAGCCGTTCAGGGTGATATGTCGTCCACCTATTAAGCAGTCGCTACTGCGTTATTTATTGGGAGAGAAAAATGATCGGAAACAAAAAATTGCCGGTGATGTTGCTAAGTTGTTTATTTACCGCATTCGCCGTCGCGTTTACCGTGAGCGGCCGTGACTTGAGGTCATCGTCCGTCTCCGTTTACGCCGATACCGGCTGTCGTGTCCTGAATGCGGCAGCGACGACCCGGCCGACGGAAAACAGCCCGGAAGAATCAGCCGGCTTGGAGCATTCTGTCATCCAGTCGTCAACAGCGGAAACGACAAGACGTAATAAAACGACAGAAACTGCGCCCAAGACATCAGTACCCACCACGCGCAAGACGACCGTTCCCACCACGGGGAAAAAGACGGGGAGGACGACCACCCGCGTCGCCAACGCTGCGGCCACGACGGCGGCGAGGTTTACCGTCACGTTCTATTCTAACGGAGGCACTGCGGTTCCAAGCCAGACCGTGCGCAGCGAAGGGAAGGTAAAAAAACCGGCAGATCCGACACGCAAGGGGTTTAAATTTTCCGGTTGGTATAAAGATGCGGCATTAACAGACGACATCGATTTTGCGACGGACCGGATTAGCGGCAACGCCGCCGCCTATGCCAAATGGACCAGTATAGCCAGCACCGTGACGTATACAATTACTTTTAAGAGTGCCGCGGGAGGCGGGACAATCACATTCAGTCCTGCCGAGGCTCTTCCCGGGGAGCGGATTATACTCGCTGTCGTTCCCGAAGAGGGTAAGCGCCTAAAGGACGGATCACTGAAAATCAACGGCGTATCCACCGAAAAGCACTATTTTACGATGCCGCAAAAAAATGTCGTCATCACCGCGGATTTTGAGGATGCACCTATCGAAGCCGAGGAGGAAAGTTCAATCGGCAGAGGGCTGCTTATTTTGATTTTTGGTTTGGTGCTCGTCTGTGTGACGCTTGCCGTCATCGCGCTGAGTATGCGTGAAAAGCCTATCGGAGAAAGCGCTGCTGAATGGAACGACCCCACCATCGCGCTGTCTGAGTATAAAGACAAGCCGCCTCAAAATAACGAGGGAGCCGTTTTTACCAATGATGACGATGACGACAACGGTAATACAGAATAATCTACACTTTTGGCGGGTTTCCAATAAACGGAATTGGTGAATATGCCGATTATCGGCTTACCTCTTGACAAAGCCGATAATCGTCGTATAATTATGCATATATCATTTGATAAATATACAACACTGCCGGGAGGCGTTAACATGGACAAAAAAGATATCAAAAAGGTTGTACTCGCGTATTCGGGAGGACTGGACACGTCAATCATCATTCCTTGGCTTAAGGAGAACTATAACAACTGCGAAATTATCGCGGTTTCGGGCGATGTCGGACAGGGCACTGAGCTTGACGGTCTTGAGGAAAAGGCCAAAAAGACCGGCGCGTCAAAGCTCTATATCGAGGATTTGAAAAAAGAATTCGTTGAGGATTTTATTTTCCCAACGCTCAAGGCGGGCGCGGTCTATGAGGGCGCGTATCTGCTGGGTACGTCGTTCGCGCGCCCGGTCATTGCCAAAAGAATTGTTGAGATCGCCAAAAAAGAGGGCGCCGACGCCATCTGTCACGGTTGTACCGGCAAGGGAAACGATCAGGTGCGTTTTGAGCTGACCATCAAGGCGTTTGCCCCCGAAATGACGATTATCGCCCCGTGGCGTGAGTGGAATATCAAGTCGAGGGAAGAAGAAATCGATTACGCCGAGGCACACGATGTCCCGTTGAAAATCAACCGTGAAACCAACTATTCTAAGGATAAGAACCTCTGGCATCTCTCGCACGAGGGACTTGACCTTGAAGACCCGAAAAACGAGCCGCAGTACTGTAAAAAGGACTTTTTAGAGATGTGTGTTTCCCCCGAGGAAGCGCCTGACGAGCCGACCTATGTGACCATTTCTTTTGAAAAAGGCGTCCCGGTTGCCGTTGACGGCGAACGGCTCGACGGCGTGGCAATGATTGAAAAGCTCAACGCTCTCGGCGGGAAAAACGGCGTCGGTCTTGCGGACCTCGTGGAGAACCGCCTTGTCGGCATGAAATCCCGCGGCGTATACGAAACCCCCGGCGGTGTGATTCTCTATAAGGCGCACGAGGTGCTTGAAACGCTCGCCCTTGACAGGGAAACTCAGCACTATAAGATGCTCGTCGCCCAGAAATACGCAGAACTTGTCTACTTCGGTCAGTGGTTCACCCCGCTGCGCGAGGCGCTTGCCGCGTTTGTTGATAAGACGCAGGAGACCGTCACCGGCGACGTGAAACTCAAGCTCTACAAGGGCGGCATCTATAACGCCGGCGTCACCTCGCCGTATTCGCTGTACAGCCAGGCGTTTGCCACCTTTGATGAGGACGAGGTTTATAATCAGGCGGACGCCGCCGGATTTATCAACCTGTTCGGCCTGCCGCTCAAGGTCAAAGCGATATTGGACAAAGAAAGAAAATAAAGTATTCACTGTTTATTGACGGGTGAGGTGAGCATATGGCAAAGCTTTGGCAGGGCAGAACCGACGGAATCGTCGACAGCATAGCGGATGATTTCAATTCCTCCGTCGCCTTTGACAGTCGGATGGTCAAGGAAGATATCGCAGGTTCTGCGGCGCACGCCGCGATGCTCTGCGCCTGCGGTGTCATCACAGAGAGTGAAGCCGGTGCGATTACCGCCGGTCTCGAGGGGATACTGCGCGATTTGGAATCGGGCGCGCTGCTCATTGACCCTACCGCCGAGGACATTCATATGTTCGTTGAGGAGGAGCTGACAAAACGTGTCGGCGACCCCGGAAAGAAGCTTCATACCGCACGCAGCCGCAACGATCAGGTTGCTTTAGATATCCGTCTGTACCTGCGTTCGCAGACAGACGACATCCGCGCGCTCGTGCTCGCGCTCGTACGCGTCCTCGCAAAGAAAGCCGAAGAGCACGCAAAAACGATTATGCCGGGCTACACGCACCTCCAGCGCGCACAGCCGATTACCTTCGGCCATCATCTTTGCGCCTACGCATTCATGCTGCTGCGCGATGCCGACAGGCTGTCGGATACCCGCAAACGCATGAATCTTTCGCCGCTCGGTTCGGCGGCTCTGGCGGGGACGACCTATGCGATTGACAGGCAAATGACCGCCGAGGTACTCGGTTTTGCGGGGGTTGTCCAGAACAGCCTTGATGGTGTGGCTGACCGTGATTTCTGCGTAGAGCTTTTAAGCGATATCGCGCTGATAATGACGCATCTCTCCCGACTGTCGGAAGAATTGATCCTCTGGGCGTCCTGGGAGTTCAAATTTATCGAGCTGTCCGACGCCTACTCGACGGGTTCGAGCATTATGCCACAAAAGAAAAATCCCGACATGGCAGAGCTTATCCGCGGTAAGACCGGTCGGGCGTTCGGGGACCTCATGGCGATGCTGACCGTTCTCAAGGGACTTCCGCTTGCCTATAATAAAGACATGCAGGAGGACAAGGAAGCGGTTTTCGACGGCGTTGACACCGTCAAAATGTGCCTTTCTGTGATGGCGCCGATGATCGATACGCTGACTGTCAAAAAAGAGAATATGCGCGCGGCGGCAGCGGGCGGCTTTATCAACGCCACGGACTGCGCCGATTATTTGGTCAATAAGGGGCTGCCCTTCAGGGAAGCTTATAAGATTACCGGGGAGCTGGTGCGCCGCTGTATCGCGCAGGGCTGTACGCTCGAAACGCTGCCCATAGCTGCGTACAAAGCGGTGTCAGACCGTTTCGATGAGGACATCTACGACGCCATCCGCCTCGAAACCTGTGTTCAAAGGCGTGTTTCGGAAGGCGGAACCTCACCGGACTCCGTCCGCACTCAAATCCGTATTATTATGAATATCTTAGTAAATAAGTTGCAACGCAGTTCCTTTAAATCTGACATCTGACATCTGACATCTGAAAGGTGGTATTACCGTGCGCCATTTGCTGAAATTGTCCGATCTCGAAAGAGACGAACTTTTTGACATTCTCTGCCTTGCCGACAAGCTCAAGGCGGAGAAGAAAGAGGGCTTAAAGCGGCACTATCTTGAGGGGAAGACCCTTGGTATGATCTTTGCCAAATCCTCGACGCGCACGCGTGTATCGTTTGAGGTCGGCATGTACGAACTGGGCGGCTCCGCTTTGTTTTTAAGCTCCGTCAACACACAGATGGGGCGCGGCGAGCCGGTTGAGGACACCGCGCGCGTGCTTTCGCGCTATCTCGACGGCATCATGATCCGCACCTTTGCTCAACAAGAGGTCGAGGCGCTCGCGAAATTCGGTTCGATTCCCGTCATCAACGGGCTGACCGATTACTGTCACCCCTGTCAGGTGCTTGCCGATTTGATGACCATCCGCGAGTATAAGGAAACGACCAAGGGGAAAAAGCTCTGCTATATCGGCGACGGCAACAATATGGCCAATTCTCTCATCGTCGGCGGTATCAAATCCGGTATGTCTGTCAGTATCGCCTGCCCAAACAATCATCAGCCCGACGCCGCCACGATGAAATGGGCGTCTGAAAACGGCGAATTCCTCTGCACCGAGGACATTCCCGCCGCGGCAAAAAACGCCGATGTGCTCTACACGGACGTCTGGGCATCAATGGGTCAGGAGGGCGAAGCCGCGCAGCGAGTCAACGAATTCCGCGAATATCAAATCAATGACGCGGTTATGACCGCCGCCAAGAAGGACGCCATGGTTCTGCACTGTCTGCCGGCGCACCGCGGGGAGGAAATTACCGCCAAGGTTTTTGAGATGCACGCCGGGGAAATCTTCGATCAGGCGGAAAACAGGCTACACGCCCAAAAGGCGGTATTGGTTTCTTTGATGGGATAACAATCGGGTCGGTCAAACCGACCCGCCATTTATACAGGGGTGTGAATATGGACTCAGACTACTTTAAACGTTTGGACCCGAAGGTGGCGCAGCCCGGCGCCGAAGTCGGCAGCTTGCTCAAGTATGACGCCGAGAGCGCCAAGACGCGTATCGAGCGCCGTAACAACATTAAAAAAGTAATGGTGATCGGTTCCGGACCGATCGTCATCGGTCAGGCAGCGGAATTTGACTACGCGGGCGCGCAGGCGTGCCGCGTACTCAGGCAGGAAGGCAAGAACGTTGTCCTGGTCAATTCCAATCCCGCGACGATTATGACGGATAAGGCGCTGGCTGACGAAATCTATCTGGAGCCGCTGACGCTTGAAACAGTCCGGCGCATTATTGAAAAGGAAAAGCCCGACAGTCTTTTGGCGGGTCTCGGCGGGCAGACGGGGCTGACGCTGGCGATGCAGCTTTCTAAAGAGGGCTTCCTCGAAAAACAGGGTGTCCGCCTTTTGGGCACCAATGCCGAGGCCATCGACAAGGCGGAGGACAGGCTGCTGTTTAAAGATACGATGGAAAGCATCGGCGAGCCGGTAATCCCGTCGGATATCGCAGAAGACGTCGATACCGCCGTCGCAGCGGCAAAGCGCATCGGCTATCCGGTCATCATCCGTCCGGCGTTCACCTTAGGCGGTTCGGGCGGCGGCGTCGCCTATAACAAAACCGAAATGGTGCAGGCGGCGAAGACGGGACTCGATGCCTCGCCGATTACACAGATACTTGTCGAAAAGTATATTTACGGCTGGAAAGAAATCGAGTTTGAGGTCATGCGCGACTGTATAGGCAACACGATTGCCATCTGTTCGATGGAAAACGTCGACCCGGTCGGTGTCCACACCGGTGACAGCGTCGTTGTCGCTCCGGCTTTAACCCTCGCCGACAAGGAATACCAGATGCTCCGCACCGCTTCGCTCAACATCGTGTCGGCGTTGGGCATCGTCGGCGGCTGCAACTGCCAGTTCGCCCTGGATCCGAACAGCTTCGACTACGCGGTCATCGAGGTCAACCCCCGCGTGTCGCGCTCGTCGGCGCTGGCCAGTAAGGCCACCGGTTATCCGATAGCCAAGGTCACCACACGTTTGGCGCTGGGGTATACGCTCGACGAAATCCAAAACGACATCACGGGCAAAACCTGCGCCTGCTTTGAGCCCGTGCTCGATTATGTTGTTCTGAAATTCCCGAAATGGCCGTTTGACAAATTTTTAGGGGCAAGCCGCCGCTTAGGTACGCAGATGAAAGCGACCGGCGAGGTCATGTCTATCGCGCCATCGTTTGAAATGGCGCTGATGAAAGCCGTGCGCGGCGCGGAAATATCTCTTGATACGCTCAACGCCAATGAAAAGTCATCTGTTCCCGTGCGCGAGCGCCTTAAGAATATGGACGACAAGCGTCTGTTCACCGTCTTTGAGGCGCTGAAAGCGGGCGTGACCCCCGATGAAATTTTCGAAATTACGAAGATTGACCGCTGGTTCATCAACAAGCTTAAAAAGCTTGCCGATTTCGAGGCGCAGATAGACGGCAAACCACTGGATGACCATACATATGACAGAGCCAAAAAGCTCGGTTATACGGACAATTCGCTGAAAAGAATTACGAAAAATGAGCTGCCGGAGCACCGCAACGCCGTCTATAAGATGGTCGATACCTGCGCCGGAGAGTTTGACGCGGTCACCCCGTATTTCTATTCGACGTATGACGAGGAGTGCGAGTCCGCTGAGTTTAAGCGCAGTGGCAGACCGATCATCATGGTGCTCGGCTCCGGACCCATCCGTATCGGGCAGGGCATCGAGTTTGACTATTCCTCGGTACACTGCGTCTGGACGCTCAAGGAGCTGGGCTATGAGGTCGTCATTGTCAACAACAACCCCGAAACCGTTTCGACAGATTATGACACTGCGGACAGGCTGTATTTCGAGCCGCTGACTCCCGAGGATGTCATGAACATCATCAAGGTGGAAAAGCCGGTCGGGGTCGTCGTTGCGTTCGGCGGTCAAACCGCCATAAAGCTGACAAAATTTTTAGATGAAAATAAAATCCCGATTCTCGGCACTTCCGCCGAGGGCATCGACACCGCGGAGGACAGAGAGCGCTTTGACAGGCTGCTTGAAACGCTCGGCATCCGCCGTCCGCAGGGCGAGGGCGTTATGACCAAAGCCGAGGCGCTCGCTGCGGCGGACAAGCTCGGCTATCCCGTCCTTGTACGCCCGTCGTATGTTATCGGCGGTCAGAACATGATTATCGCGCGCGCGCCGGAGGACATCATTAAGTATATGGACATCATCTTGTCCGGCGGCATCGAAAACCCGGTGCTTGTAGACAAGTATATGAGCGGACCCGAGCTTGAGGTTGACGTCATTTCGGACGGCGAAGACGTGCTGATTCCCGGTATCATGCAACACATTGAGCGCGCCGGGGTTCACAGCGGCGACTCGATTGCGGTCTATCCGCCGTACAACCTCAACGACAGAATGCTCGAAACGCTGATAGCTTCCTCCGAACGGCTTGCTTTGGCGCTGGGCACCAAGGGACTTGTCAATATACAGTATCTGATCTATCGCAACGAGCTGTATGTCATCGAGGTCAATCCCAGGGCCTCGCGCACCATTCCCTACATCAGCAAGGTGTCGGGTGTGCCGATGGTGGAGCTGGCGTCCAAGGTCATGGTCGGGCAGAAGCTCCGCGATCTCGGCTACGGTACGGGACTGTACAGGACGCCGCCCTATTATGCGGTCAAGGTGCCGGTTTTCTCATTTGAAAAGCTCAACGATGTCAACGCCTACTTAGGGCCGGAGATGAAATCGACCGGCGAGGTGCTGGGTATCGGTAAGACCATTAACGAGGCGCTCTTTAAGGGGCTGACCTCTGCGCATATCAAGATTCATGCCCCGACTCCCGGACATCCGGTCGGCGTGTTCTTAAGTGTTGACGGTCACGATTTGTTTGAGGTGGTCGGCCTTGCCAAAAAGCTTGACGACCTCGGTTTCAAGCTCTACGCCACACCCGAAACCGCCCTGTCCATCGGTACGCTCGGCATCGACGTCACCACTGTCGGCGGCGTCAGGGACAAGGACAGTATCCTGTCGTATCTCGAAACGAGCAACATCT
>CAZEXA010000032.1:18654-22463 GCA_964516565.1 uncultured Eubacteriales bacterium
GGATTCGACCGTCGAGGACTATATTGCGCTGCACCGGCGCGCCGTCCAGCTCTCCATCCCATGCATGACCTCACTCGATACGGCGAATGCACTGGCGGATATCGTCGCCGCCCGGTATAACGAGAGCAATACCGAGCTTGTTGACATCAACCATATGCGTTCCGAACGCATGGTGATCCGCTTCTCTAAAATGCAGGGAACGGGCAACGACTATATTTTCATTGAAAACTACGACGGCAGTATCGTTTTTCCGCAGGCGCTCTGTATCAGTCTTTGCAGCCGCAACTACGGCATCGGCGCGTCCGGCATCATACTCATCGAGGACTCAAAGATTGCCGACGCGAAAATGCGCATCTTTAACACCGATGGCAGCGAGGGACAGATGGCAGGAAACAGCATCCGCTGTGTGGGGAAATATCTCTATGACGACGGCATCATCCGCAAGGACGCGCTTGATATCGAAACGGCCAGTGGTGTTAAACATCTGAAGCTCTACACGAGAAACGGGCGCGTGTCTTCGGTCTGTGTCGATATGGGCAAAGCCTCCTTAAGGACGGCGGACATCCCGACGACGATAGAAGGGGATGAGGTGGCAAACTATCCGGTCAGTATCGGAGGCGAAAAGTATAACATCACTCTGGTTTCGGTCGGCAATCCGCACTGTGTGGTATTTCGTGACCGTGTCGACGACGTTGACTTGAGAAAAGTGGGGCCCCAGTTCGAGCGTGCCGAGATATTCCCGGAGCGGATTAACACCGAGTTTGTCCGCGTCGTCAACGAAACCACGCTGAAAATGCGCGTTTGGGAACGCGGCAACGGAGAAACCCTTGCCTGCGGCACCGGCGCGTGCGCGGCGGTCGTGGCGGCTGTCAAAAATGGTCGTTGCAAAAAGGGTGTTGATATTACGGTTAAGCTTCGGGGCGGTGACCTGATTGTCAACTACACCGACGAGCGTATTACGCTGACCGGAAACGCGGTGCGCGTCTTCCGCGGTGAAATCAAATATTAATCTTAGGGGTGTCGTAATGCTCAGAATCATGACTTTTAATATCCGTTGTTCTGACGTGAAAGGCGTGACTTGGGAAGAACGCCGTCCGCTCGTGTCAGAGCAGATACGGTGTGTTCATCCGGACAGCGTCGGCGTTCAGGAAGCGCACGAGGGGTGGATGACCTATCTCAGGGAGGCGCTTAAGGACGAATACGCCTCTGTCGGCGTCGGCCGTGAGGACGGCAAGAACGAGGGCGAGTACAGCGCGATTTTTTACCTTAAGGAGAAGTATGCGCTGATAGATAGCGGCAACTTCTGGTTGTCCGAAACGCCGGATAAGCCCTCCAAGGGCTGGGACGCCGCTTGTACGCGCATTTGCACCTGGGCGCGTCTGCGCGAAAAAATCAGCGGATGGGAATACGTTCACATCAATACGCATTTCGATCATGTCGGGCGCAAAGCGCAGCAAAACAGCGTTTCTATGATTCACAAAAAAGCTGCTGAGTTTTCCGATCTGCCCGTGGTATTCACCGCTGATCTCAACATTTTTGAGGGCGGAGAGATCTACGAGGACATGGTGTCCTCACAGCTGAAAGATGCGAAATTTCTTGCGCCTGACACCACGAGCTGCCTTACGTTTCACGGCGGCAGTAAGAATCCATCCAAAAAGCTTATCATTGATTATGTGCTGGTCAATTCCTTACTTAAGCCGCAAGTCTACCGCGTTTTGACCGAAGGTATTGACGGGAAAATGGTATCGGATCATTATCCCGTATATGTGGACTGCGAATAATCATCTAACGCCTTTGCCCCGGCGATGATCGACGTTTTTATTTCAGCAGGCAAAGAGGAAATATATTCAAAGAGATTTGAGCGGAGCCGTTTTTCGGCTTCGCTTATTTCGTCTAAGAAGGCATTCTCCGCCGGGTGATGAACAAGCAGGGCAGACAGTTCGGGTACCAGAAGCAGCCCGAACAGTGCGGGGTAATCGGCGTTGTCAAAATCGCCGTCGATAAGAAGGTCCTCAAAATCCGAAAGAGAGTGTACGCGGCTTTTAATGACGGCGGCTTTCTTCTCGGGACTTTCGGCGCTATGAAGCTGCGCGAGAATCGCGCGGTACCTTTTTCCGTTTGTACGCACCCCGTAATCAAAGGATGCCGCGGCGGGCTTTACGTCGTCTGTTGTCAATAGCGCGAGGTGCGCTGCGCCGTCCTGCCGTACCGCGCTAAAAAACCGTCTTCTGACATGGGGCAGGCACTCTAAAATATAAATTTGTATATTATCGCCGGTAATTTCAAGTAGTTCAAACAGCTTTCGGGCAGCCGTATAAAGCGCGTGGTGCAGCTCGCTTTCCGTTTTGGTTTGACAGAGAGAAACGATTCTAAGGCGTCCGTGCTCAAACAAGCACAGGTCGAGAGGATTATTGCCGGTGAGCACGCAGGCGACGGCGGCACATAGTACCGGCTCAAACAGATTCAGTATCAGCTCGGTATAGCCCGGTTCGGCATATGAGAGCAGCGCGTCTATCCGTCCGCTGTCAAAGCGCGACAGGAAGCTGGTTTCATAGTAGTTATAGATAATGTAACGCTCGATGAATTCAAAGCCGGTAAAGCGTTCAAGGCTTTGACAGGTGGGGTAGTCGCCGCTGATGATGGGATCGTCCGCGAAATATTCGGGATTATAATTCAAAAAGAACGCGCGGAGTCCTTCCTTTAATGTATCGTTGTAAACCGTACAGGGGATGTCCGGTATGACGCCGCATAGTTGTTTGTACGCACTTTTCAGGCTTTGCAGCCTCAGATGGATATGGTCAAGACTGTTTTCGATAAACGCTTCGTAGTTGCCGGTTTTCAGTTCGTTAAGCGCTTTTTCGGGCGTATCGGCGTTTTTAAGCCGCATCCCCATTAGAAACAGCGCCCCCCTTAAAAGCTTTTCGGCGGTTTCCTCCGCTACGGAGCTGCTTTTTTTATTAACAAATTTTTCGGCTCTTTTACCCAAAAGGACAAGGCAGCCGATATAGATTTCGTCGGCTTCCTCCGCGGTCAGCAGCCCTTCGGAAAGCCCCGCGTTTATAAGCGATTCGACATAATGCTTTTCGTTAAGGCGGTTTCTTTGTATCAAGGAGTGTTTTTTGAGTGAGGTATCAGCCATTTTGCTCCGCCCTCTTTTCCTGTTCATACAGCTCGTCCTCGTCAAGCGTTATCTCTTCCTCATAAAAGGGGTCATGCCCGGCACGCACGTTTCTTGCCATGTCGAAAAGCAGATCGCCCGAAAGCTTTTCGACAGAGCCTCCGGAATATTTTTCAAATGCTTGTGCCATCAGGTCGATCAATTCGTCATCGCTCAAAAGATCCGAAAACTCGCCCTTGTATGTATAGAAAACCTCCACAAGGTCAGAGAGCGTTTGCGCGTAGGTTTTCGTATCGACATAGGACGACGAACAAAAGGCGGCAATGAGCTTTTGTAAGACCGCGCCGCCGAATTCAAATCTGGCGGTGGTCTTAAGCGACAGATTCCGGGCGGCAATAAGCTCATAGGCCTCCTGTTCGCTTAGGGCCAGTCCATAGCTTTCCGAAAAATAATTGCACTCCAAAAGACTTTTCACCCGCGCTTTTTCCTGTAGAGCGCGGTTGCCGATCAGCGTCATTTCAAAGCTCAAAAAAATTCCCCCGATTCATTGAATTATTTTTTAAAAACAGGTTGACAAATCTCCGAAAATGTGATAATATAAGATTGTGATAATATGGGTTGAGTTATAGGTGCAAACCCGTATAATCTTTTTTATTATACAGAGCGTCTTGGCGTTTGTCAAGGCTTTTTT